>JAYUFR010000175.1:0-4618 GCA_043738625.1 Sterolibacteriaceae bacterium | reverse complement strand
CCGAGAATTTGATGATTGTCGATCTGCTGCGCAATGATCTTTCGCGCATCGCCGAAACGGGATCGGTACAGGTGCCCAAGCTGTTCGAGGTGGAAGCCCTGCCTACCGCCTGGCAGATGACATCGACGGTAAGCTGCAAGACGCGCAGCGATGTCGGGCTGGTGGATGTGTTCCGCGGCCTGTTTCCCTGCGGCTCGGTCACCGGTGCGCCAAAGGTGGCGGCCATGCGGGCGATTGCCGCACTGGAAGATTCACCACGTGGCGCCTACTGCGGCGCGATTGGCCTGATCCGTCCGGGTGGTCATGCGCTGTTCAGCGTGGGCATTCGCACGGTCCGCATCAATGGTCGTGGTGAAGCGGAATGCGGCATCGGCAGCGGCATCACCGCCGACTCGACGGCGAATGGCGAATATGCCGAGTGGCTGATCAAGCGGCGCTTCCTGCTGCGTGCCAGTGCATCGTTTGAACTGCTCGAAACGCTACTGTTGCGCGCTGGTGAATACTGGCTGCTGGCGCGGCATATGGCGCGCCAGCAGGACGGCGCCGAGCACTTTGGTTTCACGCTGGATCGGCAACGCGTACATGCCGCGCTGGAACAACTCGCGGCACAGCATCCGACCGGGGCATGGCGTGTGCGTCTGCTGGTTGACCGCCATGGCGCGGTGCGGACCGAATGCAAGGAGTTGGGACAACAACTGTCCGAAGTCAGTGTTGTTATAGCCACCGCGCCCATCGACAGCACTTGCGAATCGCTTTACTACAAGACCACTGCACGCGATGTCTATGCGCCGCATGCGTCGTGCGCCCCAGGCATTTTCGACACCTTGCTGTTCAATGAACGCGACGAGATTACCGAATTCACCAAGGGCAATGTGGTCGTGGAATTGGAGGGGCGGCGTGTTACGCCCCCGATCTCATGCGGCCTGCTGCCCGGTGTATTGCGCGCCGAAATGCTGGCGAAAGGTGAGGTGACGGAACGCATCATCACCCGTGCTGACCTTGGCCGCGTCACAGGTTTGTGGTTTGTGAACAGCGTGCGGGGGATGATTCCGGCGCGACTGGCGAGTCATTCGTGTTGATCGCGCTTGAAATACCGCTGCCTTTGCCGTATTATGTCTTACTTATTTCTTACCAAGGGCCGGTAACATGGAAACCACCAAGCTATCCAGCAAGGGGCAGGTCATCCTGCCCGCCGCCATCCGCAAGGCGAACCAGTGGAAGGCGGGGGTCGAGTTCGCCGTTGAGGATACCGGGGAGGGTGTGTTGCTGCGCCCGCTCAAGCCGTTTGCCGCCACCACGCTGGATGAAGTGACGGGCTGCGCAGGTTATACCGGCAAGGCGCACACGCTGGAGGATATGGACAAGGCCGTCACGGCGGAAATCAAGACACGTCATGCACGCCGTTGATACCAATGTCCTGGTTCGGCTGCTTACCGGCGACGATGCAGCGCAAGCCAAGCGCGCTGCCGCGCTGTTCAAAAAAGAATCCATCTTTGTTCCCAAGACCGTCCTGCTTGAAACGGAATGGGTGCTGCGCCGCCTTTATCGTCTTCCTCGCGCCACCGTTGTCAGCAGCTTGCGCAAATTAAGTGGGCTGGACAATGTCGAACTCGAACAGCCGCTGGTGGTCGCGCAAGCGTTGCAATGGTGCGCGGACGGCATGGACTTCGCCGATGCCTTGCATTTGGCATCCAGCCACGGCGCCAGCAAGTTCGCCACGTTCGACGAACAACTGAAAAAGTCGGCGCCGCTTGAATCAAAACCGGCGGTGAGGCTGCTGTAAGTAACGGCAGGATAGGTCGGACATTGCGCAATCCATCCCGAATCGTTACTTATCGCAGGCTGCCGACAGCCACTTGCCGCTGTAGTTCTGTTTCATCGTCATGGGGTGGTTTGGATCCTTCATGTTGATGGTGGAATTGCCCTGATAGTGCTCGGGGCTGTCGAATACGATGGAGCCGATCCCCGAAACCGGGTGCTCGCCGCTGCATTCGATGGTCCAGCTAATCTTGTTGCCTTCGTGCTTGACGCTCTTCTGCTCGCAGCGTTGGTCATTCTTCGGCTGCGGCGGGATGCCTTTTTCCGCCTGCTCCTTGGTGACGCAGTGGCGTACCGTGAAGCTCATGGCCTTGTCACCCATGCCGGGCATCTTGATGCCCATGGCCTGCATCTTGGCGAGCTGTTCCGGCGAAATCGCCGGCATGGCGGGCATTGCAGCGCCTTCCATCTGGTTCTCGGAGGTGATTTCCCACTGTCCTGGCTTCATGGTTTCCGCTTGCGCGGTCGTTGCTGCCAACGGCAGCAGGAGCATTGTGGCGAGCAGTGCAGTCGCTTGTTTCGTCATGACTGAATCTCCTTGCGTTGTTGTGCCTGTCGATTTATCGGGAACCCGAGTGCGCCGCTGGTAAAATGTGGCGCCTTTTGCGGGGCGTGCTTTTGACCGATTCGCGCCGCGGACCCGGCCAAGGGAATTCTCCCACTTTTTCATACCGCACCTCATGCCAACAGAAATCGAACGCTTTGATCAACTGGGCCTTTCCGCGCCGCTATTGCAGGCGCTGGAAGCCGTTGGCTATGAGACGCCGTCGCCGATTCAGGCCGCCTGTATTCCGCATCTGCTGGAAGGGCGCGATCTGCTGGGTGAAGCCCAGACCGGCACCGGCAAGACCGCGGCCTTTGCCCTGCCTTTGTTGCAACGGCTCGATCTGGCCGACAAGCGTCCGCAGGTGCTGGTGCTGACCCCGACGCGCGAGCTTGCGATCCAGGTGGCAGAGGCGTTCCAAAGTTACGCCCGCAACCTGCCCGGTTTCCAGGTGATGCCGATTTACGGCGGGCAGAGCATGGTGGTGCAATTGCGCCAGTTGCAGCGCGGTGCTCACGTGGTGGTCGGCACCCCCGGACGGGTGATGGACCATCTCGAGCGCAAGAGCTTGTCTTTGGCGAGCCTGCGGTCGCTGGTGCTCGACGAGGCCGACGAAATGCTGCGCATGGGCTTCATCGATGATGTCGAATGGATCCTCGAACACACACCGCCGGAGCGGCAGACCGCGCTGTTCTCGGCCACCATGCCGGCGGTGATTCGCCGCGTTGCGCACAAGCATTTGCGCGATCCACAGGAGATCAAGGTCAAGTCGGCCACGTCCACTCTTGTCACCACGCGTCAACGTTACTGGCAGGTCAGTGGTTTGCACAAATTGGATGCGCTGACGCGGATACTCGAAACCGAAGAAGATCTGGATGCCGCTCTGGTGTTCGTTCGCACCAAGACGTCGACCGTGGAACTGGCGGAAAAGCTGCAGGCGCGCGGCTACAACGCGGCGGCGCTGAATGGCGACATGGTGCAGGCGCTGCGTGAACGCACCATCGAGCAGTTGAAGAACAAGAATCTGGATATCGTCATCGCCACCGATGTGGCGGCGCGCGGACTGGATGTACCGCGCATCAGCCATGTCATCAACTACGACATTCCCTACGACACTGAAGCTTATGTGCACCGTATCGGTCGTACCGGCCGCGCCGGTCGCACCGGCAACGCGATCCTGTTTGTCGCGCCGCGTGAAAAGCGCATGCTGCGCATGATCGAAGGCGCCACCCGCCAGCCCATCGAGCCGATGCAGTTGCCGAGCATGGAAGTCGTTGCCAATCGTCGCGTCACCCAGTTCAAGCAGGAAATCGTCGACGTCATCGAGGCGCAGGAACTGGGTTTTTTTGAAGATGTGGTCGGCCAGATCGAAAACGAAAAGAATATCGAGGCGCGTCGGATAGCGGCTGCGCTGGCCTGGATGGCGCAGCGCGAGCGGCCCTTGCAAGTGGCGGAGAAGCCGGGCGCCAAAAATGCAGCGCGCGTCGTTGACGCTCCGGTTGCACGAGCGCCGGATGACACGGGATCCGACAAACCGTCGCGCGCCACAAAAGCAGCCGACGACAAATGGCAGGAAATGCGCGAAGAAAAACGCGAGATCAAGCAGCGGGAAAAACGCGACGACAAGGCGGCTCCCGTCCGCGCCGGATCGCGCTTCGGCAAGCAACGCTACCGGCTGGATGCGGGGCGTGACCATGGCGTCACGCCCAAGGACATCGTCGGTGCCATCGCCAACGAAGCCGGTATCGAGAGCCGTTTCATCGGCCAGATCGATCTGTTCGACGACTACAGCACCGTTGAATTGCCCGACGATATCCCCGATGCGATTCTGCAACTGCTGAAGCGGACACGACTGCGTGGCCGGCCAATGGACATCACGCTATTCACCGATGATGCTGGGCCGAAGAGTTACGCCAAGAAGCGATGGGACGCCGGTGACAAGCCACCGCGGGTTTCGCGCCCAGCGCAGCCCTTCAAGAGCGAGAGCGGCAAGCCGACTTCCTTCGCCAAAAAGCCATTTAACAAGAAGCGAGACTGAGCCGTGTGCATGGTGTAAGAAGTGCCGATGGGGAACGCAAGACGGAGCAGCAAGTACGACTGCGCTTCTGGGCCGGCTCTGTGTTGTGCGTGGTTTACTTCTCGCCTTTTGTCCACGAGTCTTTCATCGTCACAGCGCGGTTGAACACCGGATTACCGCGAGTGCTGTCGCGCAGGTCGGCGACGAAGTAGCCGTGGCGCTCGAACTGAAAGCGGTCT
>JAYUFR010000174.1:0-4685 GCA_043738625.1 Sterolibacteriaceae bacterium | reverse complement strand
TGAAGTAGAAAATAAAAATCATCCCGGCAATGACGTGCATGAAGTGCACGATGGTGATGAAAAAGTAGAACGAGAAAAACGGGTTGGTGATGGGCGTGATGCCGGCGTCAAACTTGAGGGTGTACTCGATCAGCTTGTTGATGGAAAACAGCGCCCCCAGCAGAAATGCACCCATCAGATAAGCAGAGACTTTTTTGGCAAGCTGCTTTCGCGCGGCCTGGACGGCTTCGACGACCATCCATGAACTGGTCAGCAGGATGACCGTATTGGCAAGGCCGAACAGCTCATTGAGGTGAAGCTGGGATGCGGAATAAACCTCAAAGTGGCGCAGGCGCTCACTCATGAAGGTGAAAAAAATCAGCAGGAAAATGGCCATGTCGATAAACACGAAAGTCCATAGACCTTCCGTCCCCGGATGAGGTGAGGACTCTTCAGCCAGCGCCGGGCGTGTGTCTTTTTGCATCAATTGCTTTCCGGGATTGCGAGGGGAACTTGATCAAGCGGGTGTTGCCCGCGCATTATCCCCGACTTGAAATCGGCAAAAAATAAAGCACAGGAAATCCTGTGCCTTATTTGCCTGCTGAACGGAAATTGAATCAGTGCGCGGCAGCGAGCCGACCACTTTCCGTGGGTTTCATCAGTGCCTTCAGCATGAAGTAGCTGTAGGGCGAGAAGAACATGAACAGCCAGGTGCCGAAGACGATGAAGAAGTTCCATGAGCCGGCGACCGTGAAAGGCCCCTCGCTCACGAACGGAATCAACACCAGCGGAACGAAAATGATGCCGACCGCGATCGAGCACCAACCGGCCCAGGCGGGGAACAGCTTCTGTTCCTTGTTCAGCACCGTATACACACCCAGCCCGACGCATTGAATGGTCGTGATCATGAAGGTGCAATCGTAGATGTACCAGACCAGGGAATGCATGAACTTGATCAGGTTGGGATCCACGGATGTCGCATAGATCGCGCATGCCGCCCACATGGCCGGGCAAAACGCGAGCAGCCAGGCGGTTAGGGTGCCGCCGGTGAGTTCCATGAAGCTGAACACGCCGAGGTTGCCGTCCTTGTCGCGCAGCATCGAAGCCAGCAGACACGACCATGGCAGGTAGAGCAATCCAATCACGCAGCAGCCGATCATGCCGATCGAGATCTGGCTTTGGTACTTGCCGTAATACTCGGAAACCAGTTGCTCGGCGGTCATGCCGACGAAATTGGGTGGCGGAATGTTATGGCCCAGGATGGCCCAGAAAATCAGATAGCCGATTACAAATACCGGGCCGCACCATGCAACTGCAAGCTGGGCCAGTCTCTTTGTTTCCTTGTCCATTGCGTCTTTCCTCCTGTAGTTGGTTACTTGAAAAGCGGGATTTTTTAAAGACTACCAAACGATTGTTTTTTTACACACTATGGGAATCGTACAAAGTTGTCAACCCGACTTTCATTCGAGTTTCGACCATTCAAAGCTGGCGACAGCCGGGAGACTGCCCGTCAAACATGCGTGCCGCTCAGGCACTATAGCCGCCGTCAACGGCAATGATCTGGCCGCTGATGTAGGCGGCATCGGCCGACGTCAGAAAATCCACCAGCGCAGCCACCTCGTGCGGTTGTCCCATCCGCCCGAGCGGCGTCTTGTTCATGCAGTCGGTGATCACAGCCTTGGCCACCTGGTTGGTCTCGAACGACGAATGCACGATGCCGGCGTCGATCACGCCCGGCGCCACGCCGTTGCAACGTACGTTATGGGCGCCCATTTCGCGCGCCATCTGTTTCATCAATGCGGCGACGGCCGTCTTCGGTCCACCCGACATGCCGTCGTTTTCCAGGGTGCGCAGCACCGCGGTGGTTAGCAACACCACGATACTGCCGCCGCCCATGCCCTTCAGCACGTCTGATCCGTGGCGCAACACATGGAACGCGCCGAACACGTCGGTATCGTAGATGCGTCTGAAATCATCTTCGCTGACTTCAGACAGCGGGCAAAGCGGGATCGCCGGACCGGTCGCCGATATGATCGCCTCCAGTCCGTTCCATTGCCGCGCCGCGCTGTCGATGAAGTTCCTGACCGATGCGCCGTCGCGCAGATCGACAGCGCAAATGCCGGCGGTACCGCCGTTCTTTTCAATTGCGGCGGCCAGCGCGACAGCCTTGTTTTTGTTGCGGGCGAAGCCGATGCTGACCGGGTTGCGCTTTGCGACACGACTTGCGATGGCCTCCCCCAAGCCGCCGGTCGCTCCAAAAATGGCAATCCCTTTCATGGTTCGTCCTTTCGTGGTGATAGCGCGTGGTTCAAAGCGACCGTGTCTTCTCCACCCGATCCCAGGTCTTTGCCGCGTCGGCGACCATCTGGTACATCGCGCGCATGTCATCGGTGGCGGGATACAGCTCAACCATGAAGCCCAACAAAGGCCGGGTGTCGATGAAGGCAATCGGTGTTGTGCCAAAGTTACCCCGCATCACCAGATCAAGCCCCTGCCTCTGATAAGCGCTGATCGCCGCTTCAAGGTCTTTCGGGAACATGGCGACATGGTGGAATCCGCTACGAACGCCTTTGGCAGACAACTCCGCAAAAACATTCGGGGCAGCGCTGTTGATCTGGATCAGTTCCACCTGGACGCCCCCCGCCTGGCCAAAAGCGAAGTCGCAATTGAAATAGCCTTTCTTGCCGCGATACTCCAAATTTTCCATCTGGTCGTAGCCGCGCAGGACAAAGAATGGACCAGCGCCAATGTTGGTCGTCCAGTAATCAATTGCCTTGTCCAGATTCTCGACCACATAGGCGGTCTGGACGATGACGCCATCACCCTCAAACATGTCTCTCTCCTTTTCGTGGCGGTCGGAAAAGTGCACTCTCGCCGTCGATGTAATGAATTGACAACCTGATGATTCTAGACCACGCCGGACACTGCGTCCTCTGTGGTGAAAAGTCCTTTTCAAACCTTACTTCAAAGCCGAAAACACGCTGCTGTAATCGTCGCGCCACATGCGTGTATTTGCCGCGACGGGAATGTCCTCGCTGACATCCGCGATCAGCGGCTGCTGCATCAGCTTCCTGTTGCCGCTCACCAGTACCCACGACGAATGGAATATCTGGCGCGAGCGTTCGCCTTCGAACTCGACCCGGCGCGCGTCCATGTGAAAGCCTGCTGCGGCCGCCTTGACCACCGGCTCAAGATTGAGGAAGCGATTGGTCACATGCAGGGCCAGCATGCCGTCCGGCTTCAGGTGTTTGAAGTAGGCCGCGAAAGCTTCGCGCGTCAGCAGATGCACGGGCACCGCGTCGCCGGAAAATGCATCCACCACCAGCAGGTCAAAGCCCTGCGCTGGCTCTTTCTCCAGCGACAGTCGGGCATCGCCGAGCACGGTTTCGATCCGCGCCTTGCTGCGCGAGAGAAAATTGAATTGCGTGTGCGCAAGATCAAGCACCAGCGGGTCAATCTCGTAAATGCGGAAAGTGTCGCCGGGTCGGCCCCAACTGGCCAGCGTGCCGACGCCGAGCCCGATGACGCCAACCCGCAACGGGCCGCGTTCGCCCAAGGCCTTGATGACGCGGCCGACGCCGGCTTCACCGCTGTAGTAGGTGGTCGGGTTGTCGAGGCGATCCGGCGACGTGTACTGCCGGCCATGGATGATCTGTCCATGCATCATGGTGCGATAGGCATCCTCGCCTTCGCCGCCTTCGAACACCCGCAGCGTGCCGTAGAAATTGCGCGTCGTGACCTTGGCATCTTCGAGTTCGCTGATGTGGTCATCGATGCGGATGTAGCTGAGCCCCAGTATCAACACCACTGCCCCCGCCCACGCCACGCCACGGCGCTGTGACGAGATGACGTGATGGCGACCGATCACTGCAATCGCCGCCACCAGTGCAGTCAACACGATCCCCACCGACAGTTCGTAATTGCTGTTGAAGCAATACGGTGCAACCACGCCGACAAACAGGCCGCCCGCTGCACCGCCTGTGGCGAGCATCAGGTAATACGAAGTGAGCTGGAAAGGATGCGGCTGCAGCCGCGCCAGTTCACCGTGGCAGACCATGCAGGCGACGAAGAACGACACGAGGTTGATGATCAGTGATGCCACCACCGGCAGCGCATTCATGCCCAGTGTCGGCAGGTAGGCCATCGCGCCGAGCCCGACGGCCAGCAGCGGCATGAACAGCGCGCGTTTGTACCAGCCGCTGCGCTCGAAACTGAGAATGAACGAAAGCAGGTAAATCGCCAGCGGCAGCACCCACAACAACGGAATCGGCGCGATGTTCTCGGTCAGGTAACTGGTGTCGGCCACCATCAGTATCGACGGACAGGCGGCCAATGCCGCCCACAGCAAATGGGTTTTCAGGAGAACCGCGGGATGGTTGGCGTGATGCACCTCGTGATCCGCTTTGCCATGCCGGCCGCGCCACGCCAGCAAGGCGCATGAAATGCCGAAGCACACGAACAGGCCCGACCACAGCCACGACTGCCAGCGCGTCGGCAGCACCGGCTCCACCGCCACGGGATAAGCCAGCAACGCCAGCATGGAACCGAGGTTGGACAGGGCAAACAACCGATACGGCACCGTGCCGCTGCGCTCGCGCGCGAACCACGCCTGCACCAATGGCCCGGTGGTGGACAGCACGAAGTAGGGCAGGCCGATGCTCACCGTGAGCAGCCCCAGAATCCGCAGCGTCGGATTTTCGCCGCCG
>JAYUFR010000173.1:0-13758 GCA_043738625.1 Sterolibacteriaceae bacterium | reverse complement strand
GCACGCGGAAGCCTGCGTGTCTGTCGATTGTCAGTAGAGGGAAAAGATGTCGTCACCGCCCGGGTCGCTCCAGGTTTCCCCGCACAACCCGTGTCCATCTATGAGGGCCTCGGTTGCACGTGGCTTGCTCGCAAATGATGTAGCGGCTATACGGGAAGTGACAAGGCCTATCGAAAACTTGTTGAGAGCCGGCGCTTGCCAGCCGCAGCCACCAACCTCGGTAATCCGTGTGATTGCGCTGGTTGCGAACGGTCTGGGTTCTCTGCAGGTCGCGCACATTGGCCTCCGTGGCCTGCACTTGAGTGAGATGAGGCGCCGGCCCGTAGACACGAGGGGGCCAGTTTCGCGTATCTCGGACGCGCTGGCGAGTATCAATGCTGCGGAGCTCGCGAGACTTGACGATTTCCCGAGCATCAAGATTGATGCTGATGGGCGTACAGAACGCGGACTCGGCTTGCCCGAGCGTCGGCGTACGACGGATGTTAACTTCGAACGTGCAACTGGTGGAAGACGCAGCATAGGCAGATGGCTAATGAGCGGCGAATGGTCAATATTGCTAAAACTGATGGGCAATCAATGCAAGATTAGCCGATACCATAAGCAGGATGGGGGTCTGCGATCTGTTTGTGGAACGACGGCATCCGGAGCGAATGTCAAGGTAGTTGACAGGCGGCTAGAAAGATAGCCGATGCTGCCTCCGCGCATTTACTTGCCCGTCAATATGCTGTCGCAGCCGGACGAAACCACTTGCGGCCCCACTTGCCTGCATGCCCTGTACCATTATTGGGGGCGCGAGGAGCTGTTGCAAGACATCATCGACCGCACCGGCAAGTTCGAACGCGGCGGCACGGTGGCGGTGTTCCTCGCCTGCGACGCGTTGAAACAGGGCTTCAAGGCAACTATCTATACTTTCAACTTGAATGTGTTTGACCCTTCTTGGTTTTTCGGCAAAGTTGATATTGCAGAGCGCCTACTGCGGCAGCGTGCGGAAAAGATCCACGACCAACGCGTGCAGGAAGTCACCGCCGGCTATGTCGAGTTCCTGCGACTGGGCGGCCGTCTGCGTTTGACGGACCTGACCCGCTACATGCTGCACGGTTTGCTGCGCCGCCGGCGGCCGATCATTACAGGACTCAGTTCGACCTATCTCTACCGGGCTATTCGCGAATATGGCCCGAAGAACGAAGCAGACGACATCCGCGGGACGCCGGGAGGCCATTTCGTTGTTCTCGTCGGGTACGACCGGCCGGAGCGCACGGTGCAAGTGGCGGATCCCTACGGGCCACATCCCTATGGACCCGCACGTGACTACTGGCTCAGCATCGATCGTGTCGTTGGCGCTATTCTGCTCGGTATCGTCACGCACGATGCCAACTTGCTGATCATCCAGCCCCCGGGCGGGCGACGGACATGAGTGTAATCTTCGCCGTCGATAATCCCGAGGACTGGCCACTGGCGATTCCCGACGTGAGTATCGTCGCGGCGCGGACCTACCTCACTGATCCGGCCTACGGCAGCGCGCGCGTTGCACAGGTCTACAACCTGTGCAAATCCTACCGCTATCAGAGTCTCGGCTACTATGTCTCGCTGCAGGCCGAAGCGCGGGGACACAAGTCTCTGCCGCGCGTCAGCGCCATCGGCGACCTGCAATCCCAAGACCAGATTCGCTTCATGACGGCCGGCCTCAGCAAAGTGATTGCGAAATGCCTAGCGCCAATCAAAGCGGACGAGTTCACCCTCAGCATCTATTTCGGCCGCAATGTCGCGGCCCGCTACGATGCTCTGAGCCGGCAGATTTTCGACCTGTTCCAGGTTCCCTTATTGCGAGCCCGGTTCGCGCGTAAAGACAGGAACTGGCAGATAAAAAGCGTCAAGCCGATCGCGGTCGCCGACATTCCGCCGAACCACTACGATTCCATCGCTGCGGCGGCAGGCAGCTATTTCGCCGGCCACCTTCCGCGAGTGCGACGCCGCAACCCCCGTTTTAATCTGGCGATTCTGCATGATTGTGACAATCCTCATCCGGCCTCCAACGATAAAGCCATCGCGAAGTTCGAAAAGGCTGCCCATGCAGTGGGCATCGAGGCCGAAGTCATCAACCGTTCCGACTTGTTACGCTTGGGGCACTTCGACGGACTCTTCATTCGCGACAATACTTTCTTGAACCACTATACCTACCGCTTTTCGAAGCGCGCCGCGGCTGAGGGACTAGTGGTGATCGACGATCCCGACTCGATTCTGCGATGCAATAACAAGGTCTATCTAGCCGAACTGCTGCCGCGCTACGGCATTCCGATACCGAAGACCCTGCTCGTGCATCGCGACAATGTTAATAAAATCATCCCGGCCCTAGACTTGCCTTGCGTCCTCAAGCAACCCGATAGTTCGCTCTCGTTGGGGGTGGTCAAAGCCGAGTCGGAAGTTGAGTTGCGCGCCCTAGTCAGCCGCCTGCTGGAGAAGTCAGAGCTGATTGTCGCCCAGGAGTATGTGCCGACAGAATTCGACTGGCGCGTGGGCATTCTCGACCGTCGCCCATTGTTCGTCTGCAAGTACCACATGGTGCCAGGACACTGGCAAATCATTCGGCACGAAGTCGAAAGGAACACTCACGAGGACGGCACGACCGAGGCCCTATCCCTGGAGGAAGTTCCGCCACAGGTTATTAGGCTCGCCCTCAAGGCGGCGAACCTGATCGGCAACGGCTTCTATGGGGTGGACATCAAGCAGTTGGGCAGCCGCTATTGTGTGATCGAAGTTAACGACAATCCCAATGTCGATGCTGGCGCCGAGGACGGCGTGCTGAAAGATGCCCTCTATTGTGATGTCATGAGTGTGTTTGCCCGCAGGATGGCGGCGAGCAGGCAGTGCCTGACATGAAGGCGATCACGGCACCGTTGAACGCGTTCTCGGTCTTCGGCATCGAGCTGGAATACATGATTGTGGATCGCGACAGCCTCGCAGTACGGCCAATCGCCGATGAGTTGTTGCGCAAGATCGCAGCTGCCCCCGCGACTAAGGCGAGCGCGGGGCACATCGACTGGTCCAACGAACTCGTGCGGCACGTCGTCGAGGTCAAGAATAAGGTTCCGCTAGCGCGGCTGGAGGGCCTCGTCACGGGCTTCCAAGAGGAAATTAGACGCATCGACGGGCTGCTCGCCGAGTTCGGAGCGCGGCTCATGCCCGGCGCCATGCATCCGTGGATGAACCCGGCGGTTGAAATGCAACTTTGGCTGCACGAGAACGAAGCCATTTACCGCACCTACCACCGTATCTTCGATTGCGGCACACACGGCTGGGCCAACATTCAGAGCATGCACGTGAACCTGCCCTTTGCCGACGACGAGGAGTTCGCTCGTCTGCACGCCGCAGTGCGCCTGCTGCTGCCAATCCTGCCGGCGCTTGCGGCGAGTTCGCCGGTGGCGGACGGGCGGATGCGCGAAGACCTCGATTTCCGTCTGACCTGTTACCGTTTTCACCCGGCGCGCGTCCCCTCGCTAATTGGTCGCTTTATCCCCGACACCGCCACCTGCCGCATCGAGTATGAAGCGACGGTACTGGCGCCTATGTACCGGGAAATCGCCCCCCTTGATTCCGAGGCTGTTCTGCGGCACGAGTGGCTTAATGCCCGCGGGGCCATCCCACGCTTCGACCGCAATGCGTTGGAGATTCGCGTCATCGACGTGCAAGAATGTCCGCAAGCGGATATTGCCATCGCTGCCCTGACCAGTGCCGTCGTCCGTTCCCTGTATTCCTGCCGATGGTCGACGCTGGCCGCGCAACAGAAGATGGGTACGGACAGCCTGGCAGAAATCCTTGGCGCCTGCATCCACGATGCCGACCGTGCTGTTATCTGCAATGCGGAATACCTCGCTCTGCTGGGCTTCCCGCAACGCCGCTGCGAGGCTCGGGAACTTTGGCAGTATCTGCTGGACGCCACCAGCGCCGATCCCTTGCTGGCAGTGGCGCACCGTGGTCCGCTTGATCACATTATGAACCGCGGTCCGCTCGCGCGCCGGATCATGCGCGTGCTCGGCAAAGGCTTCTCCCGCGCTCAGTTGGCGGCCGTCTACCTGCAACTCTGCGACTGTCTCGCCAACGGGTGCCTGTTCGAGGGCGCGTGAAGGCCGGCATGGACGAACGGCACGCATTCCTGGTGACATGCGAACATGGCGGCAACCGAATTCCCCCCCGCTATCAGGACAGCTTTGTCGGTCACGAAGCTTTGCTGCAAAGTCATCGTGGCTTTGATATCGGTGCCCTGGCAGTGGCCCGTGAGATGGCGCAAGCTTTCGGTGCAACATTGGTTTTCTCGACCATCAGCCGCCTGCTGGTGGACCTTAACCGCTCGCTTACGCATCCGCGACTCCACGCCGAGTGGGTGCGCGGGTTGCCAGACAGCAGCCGGCAACGGATCGTCAATGACTACTACCTGCCGTTTCGCGCCCGCGCAGAGTCCGCAATCGTGTATGCGCTGGCGAGCGGCAAGCGCGTAATTCATCTTTCCAGCCACAGCTTCACGCCCGAACTCGACGGCATCGACCGTACCGCCGATGTTGGACTGCTCTATGATCCGGCGCGGGCCGGCGAGGCCGCCTTGTGCAAGGAATGGCACACCCACCTCAAGGCACTGGAATCGGGCCTGCGGGTGCGTCGCAACTATCCCTATAAGGGAAAATCCGACGGACTTGCGGCTTACTTGCGCCGCCGTTTCGCGGCCGACGAATATATCGGCGTCGAGCTGGAAATCAACCAACGGATCTTGCTGGCGGGCAGGAAGTCACGACAACAGCTACAGACCCAGATAATCTCCAGTCTTGCTGCGGCCCTGATTCAGGGTTGCCAAGGGCCGGCGGAATTCCACGAGACGAGGTTGTCGCGCGTACACGCTTACATGCCAAGCGGCAAAAGTAGTTTGTCGCAACAGCCAGGGTGATGCACGAACGTGGAGCCGACTATGGCGCCGCCATAATATTTTCTCTGTACGTTAGCGCCCTGAAGTAAGCCTTTGGCAAACTCGCTCCCGTTCAAATTATTACATGTCGCAGGAGTTCAACTGCGAATGTCATACACGCGACCAGGCACGGCAAAAGCCGCAGTGCGTGCCATGACAGACTGAATCCGCTGATGTGAATCAGCGCGTGCGCGGCACGCGCATACACGACTCAGTTGCGGTGGAGAAAACCGCAAGAGGAACATGCCGATCTTTTTCTAAATCCGTTAAAGGGTGTCTAGGCAGTCAGGCATCTTGGCCGTCGACGCTCCCGAAGGGCATAAAGGCTTCCCGAAGGCAGGTACTATTTTCTGACTATTGATTGTGGATACGGCAATGTCACTTCAGGGTGGGCAGGGAGAGCCGCTGAAGTTCCCTCAGCCGCAGCGGAATGCGCGCGATCAGTTCGCGGTGGCGCGAAGCGTGCCAGCCGCCTACGAGTGAAACCGCCTCGCGCAGGCGAGAGTCGTCGCCGGCGCATTGCATTAGGAGCACGCCAGAATTGACCAGGTCGTTCAATTGTCCCAGTTCATCCTGCAAGACACCGAGTTGGTAGAGCAATTTCCGCAGCGCCTTTCCCGTATAAAGCGACGCAAAGAACTCCAAGGCATAGCGCAAGCGTTTAACGCCTATGCGTAGTCGATGCAATGACGCGGGATCCTCCGTATTCGCTGTTTCAGCCAACGCAAGTGTTTTCTTCCTCAGTCGCTGGAGCCTGCCGGAAGCGAAGGCAGCGGTAGTTTTCGCCGGCGCCAATTCCGTAAAGGGCGGGCGGTGTAGCAGCGTGGTGATCAGGAGCATCAGGCGGCCGTATGCGATCGAACGCAAGTGGAGCACTGCCGCCTCTCTCGCAACACGCTGGCGATCGTTGATAGCGCCGATCAGCATCGCCAAGCGCGGCTCGCCGGGCAGCGCATGCGTCACCGGCATGGCAGTTTCGCAGAGCAGTATGTCTAGATCGCGCACGCGACCGAGGTGATCCATCAATTGGTGCAGTGGTGACACCAGTTCGTCGGCAAAACACGGTGGCAGGTGCGGAGAGAACAGGTGCATCGCAGCCCGCAGTCGCCTTGTCGCCACCCGCATCTGGTGGATAAATTCGGAACTCTCACTGTGGAGCACCCCTTCAAGGTTGCCTTGCTGATGTTCAAGGCAGGAAAAGGCGATCTGACGGAAAGCGGCAAGCGGCGAACCATCAGCGGCAAGGAGAACGGGCTGCGCCTTGACCGGCAGCAGAGGAACATTTTGATAGAGACGGTAGCCACGCTCAGCTTTGGAAAGAATCTGCGGCACCAGGGGCAGGCGATCGGCCAGCGTTTGCGCCAACTTGAAAATCTCATTGATATCGCCGCTTTCAAGTTCCAGCTCCACTTCCGAGATCAGGTTGCGGCGCCCCGCGGCAGCGACCCAACCGCGATCCAACATGAGATGAAAGACGGAGCCGGGTGCAGGTTCAAAGCGCCAGGTGGTGCGCCGGAAGTTGGTTTCGAACAGCGGCACAATCCTCATCCGTAGCGACGGACGATTCATCCAGCGACGTATTTCCGGATCGTCAATGGCGTCGAAATCGAAGTGACCGACATAAGGTGTTTCCCACTCCGGCCGGCTGGTAAGTCCCGCAGATGAGCTGCCGGCGCATTTGACCGTCTGGAGCCAGATTTTTCCCTGTTTGCGCAGGCGTAACGCGATCCCGCGCTTGTGCAAAGAAAGTGCTGGGGTGTCGTAGTAAAGATTGACGAGTTGCTGCGTCTGCCGGGAAGTGGCGCCTTTCAGCAACGCCATACGCAGCAGTAAGCTCCGTGATTGTTCCGCCAAGGACAGCTTCAGTTCGATCTCGTTGGCCATGTCAATCGCTGGCATGCGGCGGATGTAAGGGGCAGCAGTATGGTTGATGGGCCTCGCGGCCAGACCTCCGAAAAGCCTTCATGCTTACCAGGTCGCCGAACTTTCTTTGCGTGATCACCTTTGTTCGAGTGGACATTTATTACGCTTATTACACTAGGGTGACGCAGACTTGTAATCTGTCTATCATCACCCCCTGACATTGATGGGGTGCCACGATGAGAAAGAATCCTGCTGAAGAATATCTCGAAAAAGCCAGGCGTTTGACAAAAGAAGAGGCTGAGCATTTATTGGCAAGAATGCGAGGGAAGCTGAATCGCAGGATGGAAGATCGCAAAGTGGCCCCGTTGGAAGCTGTCGCGTTACAGCTTGAGCTGGAAGATGAGAAACTTCAGGAATGGCGCCAAAGATGGGCCGAGATTACGGAACGCGACAACAAGAAAAAAGGAAAGTGATTCCTGACTAGGCCCCTGCCTTGGAGACATTCTTTGCATGCAGGGTCTTGATCAGTCCATCAATTCCGCCGTTTCGTATTTCTTGTCCGAACTGGTCACGGTAACTCATGACCAGGCTTATCCCGCTGACGTTGATGTCATATACTTTCCACGAGGCATCGATCTTCTCCATCGAGTAGTCAATGGACACGGATTCGGCACCAGGTTGTTTGATTTCCGTACGGACCGTAACATCATTTTCGTCACCCGCCATCTTCGTGGGTTTGAATTCAATGGCCTGGTTCTTGTAGGACGTCAAAGCCTTGGAATAGGTGCGAACCAGTAGCGTTCTGAATTCGGCCGTCAAGGCTGTTTTCTGGTCTGGAGTCCCTTTATTCCAATCCCTGCCCAAGGCAAGGGAAGTCATTCTTTGAAAGTCGAAATCCGGCGATACCTTGGCTTCTACCAGGGCAATGGCCTTGGCTGTATTCCCGCTTTTGATATCCTGATCCTTGTTAACGATGTCGAGAACTTCGTTCGTCACATTCTTGACCAACGCATCAGGCGCTATCTGTTCTGCGGCAGCACTGCCCATTAGTAACGCGGTGACAATTAAACCAATGAAACGTTTCATGTGAACTCCTTGGATGACTCGGTAACTGATCCAACGATGAGAACGACGGAAAAATATTGAAGCCCGCTGAAAATTTAATACCAAACCAGATAGATTGATGCTAGTCCTCAGCAAGGGGCTATCCAAGGGCTACGTTGTAATGCTTTGTAACCGGTGATTGTTCACCAGCAGCACTGCGCTGCGATTACTGCTGGCGTTGCGAGTGAAGTTGATGGGCCGATCCATTGGTTTTCTAATCAAGGGCAATGACAAATTTGCCTCAAGTGAAAATTGCCTGCGCCGACGAGTCCAATCAATCCGATGGCAGTCAAATAGATTGCGACGATGTAGTTCAGCAACCGGGCATGATCAGGATGAGAGCCCAGCTACTCACCGCAGACCCAATGAAAGGCTGAGCAACAAGGTCAACACCATCATCAGGCCCATCCATGCGGCGACTCCCGTCAGAGTGATGGTCGTGGCCAAGCGACTGGCTTTGTCTTCGCTCTCCAGTTTGAACAAGGGGCGAACGCCATGGCGTATCAAGGCCACCGATGCCACCCAAGCCAAGGCAACGACCAGCATGGCGAGCCCCATGCTGGGAATGAAAAGTACTAGCGAAGATAACCAGAGGGGTACCGGTGCGATTGCCGCAAGACTGTAGGCTTCAGCGTAACTCGGATTCACCCCGACGGAAGAACCCAATTCGCGAATATAAGACGCCATGATGGATACTGTAAAAAGCTCAACCAGGAAAAAAGCAGTGCCGACAAACATCAGTTCCCTGGCGGACAAGGCTGGTTGCAACAGCGGAAACACGCCACCCGGTTGCACGAGCTCGGCGTAGGCATACATCAGTGGTGGGATCAAGGACATCGGGACAACAACGAAGGCAAGCATGCTTGTCACAGACGGGTGGGTGCGGACCACATCTTCCCAGCCTTCTTTTTCCGAGACGAGCATCCGATGCAGACTCAGTAGTGACATGACACACCTCCTTCAGTCGACAAGCTGATAAGGGTATTTCCGTGCGCCACTTCTATCCGTGGTAGCGAAAATACCAAGACGAACTAATATCTTGGAGCAGGTCTGTACCCGATAGTTCCACTGAATGTGGAATGCTTCAAATATGCCGCCAAGTGACCGAACGATGAACCCCCCCCTGCGACCAGAAATAGATCGCCCAAGGAACACCGGCAATTTATGGGAATGCCGGGAAGGTCGGCTCAAATCCGCGTGAAGCGGCGCCCACATTGAGACGTAGAACAATGGAGCGGATCTCCTCGATTCGCCACACTGGGGTGTCCACCATGAGCAAGACTCGTCCAGCCTCGATTTCAGCGGCGAAGTCCTTGAGACGAGAATTGGGCGTGGATGCACCAATCATGCTTCCTGACCACGATCCGAATAGAGCACCGCCCAACGCTGCAGCAAGTACGAAAATCATCTTGACGTGGAGGCCATACGGCTGCATCCACAGCATCACCACACCGAACAGCACGCCGCACAGCCCACCCACCACCAACCCCATCTCGGCACCGCGCGCCAAGTCACTCATTTGCGCGAACGAGGCCTGGTGCAATTCGCCTAAGTCAGTACCGCGTTGGGCCATGACGTGCATGCGTGAATCATCGATACGCGCCAGCAGCAGTTCGTTGGCGGTCTTGCGGGTACTCTCGACATCGGGCAGCAGAAAATACAGTCTTTTCCTCACGCTAACCTCCTTTTCCGGCAACCCGGAAGGATTTCTGATACTCCTTTTATAGTCGCCACCACGATCAAATCAACCTATTAATTAACAGCGGTGATGGGCATGGCTTTGCCGCTGGATGGCCGCAAGTCGGACCATACGCGAAATGCCCTATAAAGTTCCCTGTAACCACAGGCAGAGGCCGGTTCGCGCTAGACTGCGTTCACCGCCACAGGGCCTGTTGAATTTTCATTTCCACATCCGAACCGTCACCACCGGTGCAGACGGGCAACGATCAACCACCCAAGGAATGTCATGAAACTTTATTACTCTCAAGGCGCATGCTCGCTATCGCCGCACATTGTGTTGCACGAGTCGGGGCTCAAATTTGAAGCTGTTTCGGCGCCAACCAAGACCCACAAGCTAGCGGATGGCACTGACTACTACACAATCAATCCCCTTGGCTATGTCCCCTTGCTGGAACTGGACGATGGCAGGCGCCTGCATGAAGGTCCGGCGATTGTGCAGTACATTGCTGATCAAGTCCCGGCCAAAAATCTGGCGCCGGCAAACGGCACGTTTGAACGTTACAAACTGCAGGAGTGGTTGACCTTTATCGGCACCGAAATTCACAAGACCTTTTCACCGCTGTTCACCCCGGGGACACCGGAAGAAACAAAATCGGCATCGCTAAAGCAGCTTAAGTCACGCTTGGCGTGGGTCGACGCTGAGCTGGCCGGCAAGCAATATCTGATGGGAGATACCTTCAGTGTCGCGGATGCATACCTGTTCACCACGACCAACTGGGCCCAATACGTCGATCTGGACCTGGCACCCTTTGCGAACTTGTTGGCTTATCGTGCCCGCGTAGCAGGTCGTCCGGCGGTGGTTGCGGCAATGAAAGCTGAGGGATTGCTTAAGTAAACGCCGTAAATACCTTGCTGGTTTGCCAGATCAAATGCCGTTCTGAAAACGATTTGGCACGCTACGCTCGCCGCGAACCAGGCGACCTGCGAGTTCGCCAGTGGGTTCGCCATCCCGGAAACTGACGCGACCGCTCTTGATGGTGTACCGATAGGCGCCGGACGACTGCAACAGACGCGAACCGTTGGCCGGCAGATCCTTAACGACACGGGGTGGTGACAGTCCGGTGCGTTCCAGGTCAATGATGTTCAAGTCGGCCAGGTAGCCAGGCTTGATCAGGCCGCGGTCGCGCCAACCGATGAACTCCGCATTGCGCGCGGTGAGATTGCGGACCACCGACTCAAGCGGTATGCGTTTACCGCTGCGGTTGCCGCGCCGCCAAAAGTCGATCAGGGTCGTCGGAAAACTGGCATCGCAAATCGTCCCACAGTGCGCACCGCCATCGGACAAGCCGTAAAGCGTGTCGGGGTGTTCCAGCATGGTGTGCACGTCGTCCAGGTTGCCGTGAGCGTAATTGAGAAAGGGCAGATAGAACAGACGCTGGCCCCGGTCTTCAAGGAAACAGTCATAGGCATAGTCAGCGGTTTCGCGACCGCTTGCGGTGGCTTCGGCAGCGAGCGAACTGGCCGCGGCCGGCTCGTAATCGACGGGATCGGTGAAGCGAAAGACACGGGGTAACGCGGCAGCGATTGAACGCGACATGACGTCGTTGAATGATGCACTGCCGTGTTCGGCAAGAATCGCCTGCTTGACCTCGGGCCGGCACAGCTTCGCGTACCGCTCCGAGCCACTGAGTCCGGATATCTGTTGCTGCCAGGTCGGGGTGAACATGAATGGATTCACCGTGGTCGAAAAACTCATCACGACACCGATCGGCCTTGGTGCTACCTGGGCCTTGACGATCGCGCCGGAAGCCGACATCTGTCGCGCGAATTCGAGCATGGTGCGCCATTGTTCGGGTGCTTCACCGGCCTGGGCAACGCTGAATGACATTGGTCGCTGGGCGATTTCGACCAAGTGACGGAATAGGTCAAGTTCCTGCGTGACCATCTCCGAATTACTGCCCACCGTTGCATCGCTGACGATCTGCAGGACACCACGTCCCGCGCGTGCCAGTGCCCCGGCGATGGTGCCCAATTCTTCCCGACCGGCACTCAGGGTACCGATGTTTTTGCCGTCCGCTGTCTTGTGATTGGCGGTGCGCGAAGTCGAGAACCCCATTGCCCCGGCGGTCAATGCCGAACAGGTGAGCTCAGCCATTTGCGCACATTCTTCCGCCGTTGCAATTTGGGTGTGGTCGGCGCCGCGAGCACCCATGACGTAAGTACGCAAGGCAGCGTGCGGCATCTGTGCGCCGATATCGATGGCGTATGCGCGCGACTCCAGGGTGTCCAGATACTGCTCGAAACTCTCCCACTGCCAGGTGATGCCCTCGTGCAACGCCGTTCCGGGAATGTCTTCGACGCCTTCAAGCAAACGAATCAGAAAATCACGCTGATCAGGTCGGGCCGGGGCAAAACCAACGCCGCAGTTGCCCATCAGCACGGTTGTCACCCCATGCTGCGACGAGGGTGTCAGGAATGCATCCCACGACACCTGGCCATCGTAGTGGGTGTGGAGATCGATGAAGCCTGGAGTCAGGGTCAGCCCGGATCCATCGATGATCTGGTGTGCGGTACCGGGGGCATCGCCCACGACGACGATACGGTCACCCTCGATCCCTACATCTCCCTCCATCGACGCTGCGCCTGAGCCATCGACGATGCAGGCGTTCTTGATCAACAGGTCAAGCATGAGTTCCTCCCTTCGCCAGCATGCGGTTCAGGAACCCCCCCGCGGGCGATCAATATTTATCTGGTTCGAGCCAGAGTGTAGTCTCTTCATGAATAACGCGGCGGGCATCGGCAATCATCGCCGCATGAGCCATGTGTTGAGATAAAGTCCTTGCTGCACATCTCACCCGTTGCGTGCGACATTAACCAGTCCCGCCATTGCGAAGGAGTATTCGATGAAACTCGACTCGACCGTATCCGCCGTCATCACCGGCGGTGCATCCGGCCTTGGTGCCGCCACCGCGCGGCGCCTTGCGGCCCAGGGGGTGAAGGTGGCGCTGTTCGACCTCAACGAGGCTCTGGGCGAGTCGCTGGCAAAGGCGCTCGGCGGGGTTTTCTGCCGTGTGGACGTCACGTCGGAGAGCGACGTGGATGCCGGTTTCGCAAAGG
This sequence comes from Sterolibacteriaceae bacterium, assembly GCA_043738625.1. Taxonomy (GTDB): domain Bacteria; phylum Pseudomonadota; class Gammaproteobacteria; order Burkholderiales; family Rhodocyclaceae; genus JANYCD01. The sequence continues at coordinate 1,043 of JAYUFR010000173.1, read as the reverse complement.
CCCGCGCCGCCATCGGCCAGGAACGCATTCTGGTCAACTGCGCCGGCACCGGCGTTGCGGTGAAGACGGCAAGTCGCGACAAGGTGAGCGGCGCGCCGCGACATTTCCCGCTGGCGGACTTTGATCGCATCATCCAGATCAACCTCGTCGGCACGTTTCGCTGCATCGCCAAGTCGGCGGCCGGCATGTTGAGTCTGGCGGCGCTGCATGACGGCGAGCGCGGTGTGATCGTCAACACGGCATCGGTGGCGGCGCAGGACGGGCAAATCGGCCAGGCCGCCTATTCTGCGTCGAAAGCCGGCATCGTCGGCATGACGTTGCCTGTGGCGCGCGACCTGATGAGCGAAGGCATTCGCGTCAACACCATCCTGCCGGGCATCTTCGACACGCCCTTGCTGCAGGCGGCACCGGACCATGTAAAAGCCGCGCTGGCCGCCTCGGTACCATTTCCGAAGCGGCTGGGCGACCCGGCCGAGTATGCGACATTGGCCGAACTGATGATCACCAACGGCTACTTCAACGGCGAGAGCGTGCGGCTCGACGGCGGTATCCGCATGGCGCCACGTTGACAATGAAGCGTGCTGATCCAGGTGTCTTGCATGAGCGGTCCCGTATCTTTCCATGAATGACAGGGAGACATTTGCCGACTTGGTGCGGGCAGCGCGCAAGGCCGTGGTGTTCACCGGCGCGGGTATCAGTACCGAAAGCGGCATTCCGGACTTTCGTGGTCCCAATGGCATCTGGTCGAAAGAGACGCCGGTGATGTATGCGGATTTTATGGCCGACCGCAGTGAGCGTGTGCGTGGCTGGAAGCTCACCGCGCACATGTTTCGCGAATGCGCCCAGGCGCGGCCCAATGGCGGGCATCAGGCGATTGCCGAACTGCAACGGCGCGGTCATGTGGCGGCGGTCATTACCCAGAACGTGGACGGCTTGCACCAGGATGCGGGCAGCAGCACGGTCATCGAACTGCATGGCAGCAACCGTTGCGTTGCTTGTCAGCATTGCGGCAGGGAATGGCCCACGCCGGAAATACTCGCGCG
>JAYUFR010000172.1:0-4700 GCA_043738625.1 Sterolibacteriaceae bacterium | reverse complement strand
AACCGGTGCGGTGAACGAAGGCCTGGCTCTACCCCCCAACTGAATTCGGAGAATTACTCATGGCAGCTAAAGACGTTGTATTTGGTGCGGATGCCCGTCACCGCATGGTTGAAGGCGTGAACATCCTGGCCAATGCGGTCAAGGTCACGCTCGGCCCCAAAGGCCGCAATGTGGTGCTGGAGCGCTCGTTCGGCGCCCCCACCGTGACCAAGGACGGTGTGTCCGTGGCCAAGGAAATCGAGCTGAAGGACAAGCTCGCCAACATGGGCGCGCAAATGGTCAAGGAAGTCGCTTCCAAGACCAGCGACATCGCCGGTGACGGCACCACCACCGCCACCGTGCTGGCCCAGTCGATCATCCGCGAAGGCATGAAGTTCGTTGCCGCCGGCATGAACCCAATGGATTTGAAGCGCGGCATCGACAAGGCGGTCATCGCCCTGGTCGCCGAGCTGAAGAAGCAGTCCAAGGCCACCACCACCAGCAAGGAAATCGCGCAAGTCGGCACGATCTCGGCCAACAGCGACGAAGAAGTGGGCCGCATCATTGCCGAGGCGATGGACAAGGTTGGCAAGGAAGGCGTCATCACGGTTGAAGACGGCAAGAGCCTGAACAGCGAGCTCGACGTCGTCGAAGGCATGCAGTTCGACCGCGGCTACCTGTCGCCATACTTCATCAACAATCCGGAGAAGCAGTCCGCGATTCTTGACAACCCGTTCGTGCTGCTGTTTGACAAGAAGATCAGCAACATCCGTGACCTGCTGCCCACTCTGGAGCAAGTGGCCAAGGCCGGCCGTCCGCTGCTGATCATCGCCGAAGAAGTTGAAGGCGAAGCCCTGGCCACGCTGGTGGTCAACACCATCCGCGGCATCCTGAAGGTTGTGGCCGTCAAGGCGCCGGGCTTTGGCGACCGCCGCAAGGCCATGCTCGAAGACATCGCCATCCTGACCGGCGGCAAGGTCATCGCCGAAGAAGTCGGCCTGACGCTGGAAAAGGTCACGCTGGCCGATCTGGGCCAGGCCAAGCGGGTCGAAGTGGGCAAGGAAAACACCATCATCATCGATGGCAACGGCGCGGCTGCCGACATCGAATCGCGGGTCAAGCAGATCCGTGTCCAGATCGAAGAAGCCACCAGCGACTACGACCGTGAAAAGCTGCAAGAGCGCGTGGCCAAGCTGGCCGGCGGTGTGGCACTGATCAAGGTCGGCGCCGCCACCGAAGTGGAAATGAAGGAAAAGAAGGCCCGTGTCGAAGACGCGCTGCACGCCACCCGTGCCGCCGTTGAAGAAGGCATCGTGGCAGGCGGCGGCGTGGCCCTGCTGCGTGCCCGCCAATCGGCTGGCACCATCAAGGGTGACAACCACGACCAGGAAGCCGGCATCAAGATCGTGCTGCGCGCGGTTGAGCAGCCGTTGCGCGAGATCGTTGCCAATGCCGGCGACGAGCCGAGCGTGGTGATCAACAAGGTGCTCGAAGGCACTGGCAACTACGGCTACAACGCCCAGAACGGCGAGTACGGCGACATGATCGAAATGGGTATCCTGGACCCGACCAAGGTGACGCGCACGGCGCTGCAGAACGCAGCGTCCGTGGCCAGCCTGATGCTCACCACCGAGTGCATGGTGGCTGAAGCGCCGAAGGAAGAAGCGGGCGGCGGCGGCATGGGCGGTGGCATGGGCGGCATGGGCGGCATGGGCGGCATGGATATGGGTGGACCCGTTGCGCCGATGGATCCTGCAGGCAAGGCTATGGATCCGGCAATGCCGGGGATGAAGATGGAGGCTGGCGCAGGTACCTCGGTCAGTTCGAACAACGAGCCCGAAAAAATTCAATCTCAGTCCGTGACCAAGCGGATGGCCGGTTTGCCAAGCGTGGACAACGTCGCACCCTCGCCAACCGAGCGGCTGAATGACCCTGGGCTAGGTCTCGAGGGCAACGGCCGTCGTGTGCTGACTTACGCGGACCTTCGCGCCGCCCGAAAGGGAGATGATCCACGCCCGCCGTCACGGGAGATCGTGCTGCACCTGTCGGGCAACATGACCCGGTACATTTGGGGTTTCGACGGAAAAAGCTACTCGCAGGCTGATCCAATCCGGCTGAAGCTGGGTGAGCGCGTCCGCTTCGTGCTTGTCAACGACACCATGATGGAGCATCCGATCCACCTGCACGGGCTGTGGAGCGAGCTCGAAAACGGGCAGGGCGAATACCGACCGTACAAGCACACGATCATCGTCAAACCAGGCGAGAAACTGAGCTATCTCGTATCCGCCGATGAGCCTGGCATGTGGGCCTATCACTGCCATCTGGTCTACCACATGGACATGGGCATGTTTCGTGCGGTGGTTGTGTCGTGAGCCGCGCTGTCATCGCAGGCGCATGCCTGTTGGGGATGGCGTCGTCGGGAGCCCCAGGCGTTGCGCAGGCTCAGGCACCCAACTCCCCAAGCAAGGTGAATCTCGGTCCGCTTGAGTATTACGGCGGCAAACCGCCGGTCGATGAGAATTCCATCTTCTTCCATGGAATTCTCGACCAGGCCGAAGGGCGCTTCAACGGCCGCGACATCGACGGCCGCTGGGAAGGTCAGGCCTGGGCCGGGACAGATTATCATAAGATCTGGATCAAATCGGAAGGTTTGATCAGCCGTCGCGGCAAAATCGAGGACGGACAAAACCAGATCCTCTATGCCCGGCCGATCAGCTCCTATTTCGACCTGCAGGCTGGCATCCGGGTCGACGCGAATTCCAGCACGACGTCGCGCACATGGGGCGCTTTCGGCATCCAGGGGATATCACTGTACTTCTTCGACCTGGAAGCCACCGGCTTTGTGAGCGACCGTGGCACCTTTGCCGCCAGGCTGGCAGTGTCTTACGATCTGTTGATCACGCAACGATTGATATTGCAGCCGCAGGTGGAAATGAACTTCTACAGTCAGGCCACCCCAACCCTGATCTACGGAAGCGGGTTCTCCTCGATGGAGGCCGGCGTTCGGCTGCGCTACGAGATCACCCGCAAGTTCGCTCCCTATGTTGGCATTCATTACGAGGGCAAATTTGGCCAGACCGCCACGCTGGTTAAGCAGGAAGGCGAACGGGCAACTTCTGTCGGCTTCGTATTCGGCGTACGGAGTTGGTTTTGATGGATTTTTTAGGAAATTGCCAACTCAGTCTCTCACAGCCGGCAACTTTCGTGATGAACTGGCCCGAGGCGCGGTTGGTATCCGCATCGCCAAGGCAACCCATGAATTCCAGAAATGGATTCCGACTGGCTTTGCTTCTTTTCGTTGCCTTAGCGGCCGGATGCACGAGTGAAGATCGCTGGACGCCAACTGGTCAACGGATCAGCGAGTCCCAGTCTTTCCCAATTATCATCGAGGTTCGCGGCGGTGTCGCTGCCGGAATGTCCGATGTTATGTTGGCCCGGCTGATCCGATCCGCTATACGGCGGGGATGTCAGGATGGACAAGGAGAAAAAGCAAGGATGGTCGTTGCTCCGGTGCTCACCATGAAGTGGAGTGTTGAGCGAGTTAGCATTCGCCCGTTAGTAATGGTTAACGCATCGCTGTTCAGCGGTGGACATCTGCTCAGTTCCACCTTTGAGCAAACTCTGTCCCCGAACGCTGAACCGACGGCGGCTTTTCAATCCATGATCGCGTCTCTCACGTGCGCTCTGTATAAAAATGCGAAAAGTCTGGATGCGACCACAATCGGGACAAACAACAACATTCTACATCGCTAAGATGACTTGTCCGCTTACGTTAAAATCGGAATGAGATGCCAACATAGGGATTGAAATCCGGCGCTGCCCGAGTGAGGCCAACATACACCCCGATATCGAGCTGAAGATTTGGCGTAATCAACCATTGCAGTGACGGATCGATCGTGTGTCGGGGACCGATGTTGCGGTCGCCGGGAAAGTCCAGCGCCAACTCAATGGCGGCTGTTAAGGTTTCACTGAAAATCGAATGATTGAGGTTGACGAGGAACTGGTAGTCGCCTTGATAGCCTTGCTTGTAGGCATTTCGGACCACGGCGAACGCCGGCTCTAAGGTGACCGAATAACCCTGTGGGAGTGTCGTTGTGAACGGCAGGCTTAAAAAATATTCGATCAGGTTGTTGCCGAGCCCTGTTCTTGCGGTGGGCGCCTTTACGAAGCCGATAGCGCCTAAGGCCTGATCGCCGCTGTCGTTGCCGAAAAAGTTGACCTTTCCGCCCAACAGCACGGCTCCGAATCCGGTCGTGCGGAACCGATTGTCTGCGCTGCGGCTTTTGACGGCGAGGAAGTTATAGACCGGCAAGAATACGTCGAGCTCCGCCCAATTGGTGATGCCAAGTTTGAGGTTGGGATTGACCACGGTATAGGCGCGCTGGGTCGATTGGTCCGGCGTCCAATGATCCCAGGTGTAGTTGAGGAAATCTCCCTCAAGCTGGAAGTGTCCGGCGTCGACGGTCAGAGAGCTATGGGTTTTGCCCGGCCGGTCGGTGCTGAACGGCCGCATCGCATCTGTTGGCGTCGGATTGAAAAGATTGAACTGACTCTTGTTCAATTGAATGGTAGGCGGGGCAGTTTCCGCCGTCGCTTCAGCGCCTGGAGCGGGCTCGGCATCGCTGGTTTCAGCTCTGCTAATACCGCTTGCTCCGCTCGTGAGAACCATCGTTAACGCCGCCACTACTCCACTTCGTGCCGCCTTTCGGCACGTGCCCTGG
>JAYUFR010000171.1:0-13791 GCA_043738625.1 Sterolibacteriaceae bacterium | reverse complement strand
TGCGGCCGTTGGGGTGACGCCCGCCTTGGGCGGCGGCCAGCACGTAGCACTGGTTCTCGACCGCACGGGCGCGCAGCAGCATTTCCCAGTGGGCGCGGCCGGTGGTTTCGGTGAAGGCGGCGGGCAGCACGATCAGGTCGACGGTGCCGAAGGCGCGAAACAGTTCGGGAAAGCGCAGGTCGTAGCAGATCGACAGGCCCATGCGGCCGAAGGGCATGTCGAGCACCACCGGCTGGTTGCCAGCTTCGATGGTGGCGCGCTCGTCGTAAAACTCATTGCCCTTGCGAAAACCGAACAGGTGAATCTTGTCGTAGCGGGCGACGCACGTGCCGCGGTCGTCGTACACCAGCGTGGTGTTGCGCAACTTCGCCGGGTCATCGGCGGTCAATGGCAGGGAGCCGCCTACCAGCCAGATGCCATGGGTTTTGGCGCTGGCAGAGAGGAAGGACTGGATCGGGCCATCGCCCTCGTTTTCGCGCGCGGCCAAACGGTCGGCATCGCTGGCGCCGATCAGCGGAAAGTATTCCGGCAGCACCACCAGTCCGGCGCCGGCCGCGGCCGCTTCGCCAATCAGTCGGCCGGCCGTCACCAAATTGGGTGCAACGTCGGGACCGGAGATCATTTGCACGGCGGCGATTTTCATTGCACGCTCTCCCTCGCTCCACTGTTCCTGGTTCCACCAGCCTGTGCACCGAGCTTTTCAACCTTTGGTTCGGCCCAGCCACCGGTCACCGAATAATCGTAGGCGAATGCCGCATCCACCGGATTGCCGAACACCTTGTTGAGCACCCAAACCGTGGCGCCGACTGCCGGATGGATCAGCAGCGCAGCGGTCGCGGCGCTCTCGCCCAACGCCGGCTTGACGCGTACCTTGAGATCCTGCGTTTCGTGCGCCAGGTCGACCGTGCCGGCCATTTGTACCTTGGCGGCAGGGCCACGAATCTCCATGTCCCTGGTGTCGATGACGCCGTTGGTGACGGCGGCGTTGGCGGTGATGGCATCAAACGCAAAGCCTTCACTGAACACATCGCGAAAATCCAGCGTGATGCGGCGCGGCAGTGACTGCAAGCTGATGATGCCGAGCAAGCGGCCGACCACACTGGGGTCAAGTTTGTTGAATTGCCCGTTGCGGGCGTCGAGCTTGAGGTTGCCGTTGAGCGAGGGGTAGTCGACAGCGTAAGGCGCACCGTTCCATGACAGCGAACCTTCCAGCGTCGCGTTGCCGCGACGTACCGCATTGGCATAGCCGGCGTGGGCCAGGCTCTTTTCAATGCTCCTGGTCTTCAGCTTGAAATCCAGACGGGTATCCGCCGTATTGCCGTCGGGTCGCCACTTGCCCTGCCCGGTGAGGGAAGCCTCTTCATTCTGCACGCCCAAGGTGGCATTCCAATAGCCTCCCTTGTTCTCGGCGACAATCTTGACTTCGCCCAAATCCTTGCCGGCCATCACAACATGATCGAACACCAGGTCGACGTTCGGTAACTCCGACAATGCTTCGGATGCGGCACCGTCGCCGGGCACTGCGTCCGGCAGGCTGAATTGGCTGATGCGGCCGGAGAGTTTGCCGTTGCTGCCGTCGGCCCAATCGAGCTTGCCGATGATCTCGCGGCTTTTCACATCCAGATTCCATGCCGTGGGTTGATGCGTACCGGCGATACGGAAGTCGTGCAGGGTGCGGCCGAATACGGTCATTTCAGCGGCGCGCAGGTCGAGCTGCGTCAACACCTTGCCGCGACTGCCGCCGTCGCCATCGCCGCTATTGCCGGCGTTGCCGCTGTTGGTGTTGCCGACCATTTTGCGCCAGAAATCCACATCGACGCGCGGCAGGCTCAGCGCCAGCACCACGCCGCGCTCCGGCCATTTCGGCGCCGCATCGCCGATGGCGAGGGTGCCGCGCTCCAGCGTCGCAACATTACCGTCATAGCGCCTGATCACCTTGGCACGCAGCGCCTTGCCGAGGCTGAATTCGATCTGGTCGCGATTGACGTTGACCACTTCGCGACTCCTCTTTGCAGTCAGCCGCGCATCCGGCAGCTTGCGCTCCAACACGAGCGGCATGGAATCTGCGGCAGTCTTGTTGAAAGGCTCGGGCAGGCTGGAAACAATCCCTTGCAGACTGGAACTGACCTTGGCTTCGACGGTTTTTTTCTGCACGCGTATCGTCGCGTTCCAGTGGGTGGCGCCGGACAGATGTTCGAATATCGGCTGGGCATATTGCTGCCGCAGTTGCGCCACGCTGGCATCGCCACTGGCAGTCACCAGCACCACGCCCTCGCCCTGGGTCTTGACGTCGACCTTGACCGGCCCACCGAGGATTCGGCCCTGCAAACCCTTGGCGGAAAGATCGCTGGCGGTAAATTCGATGCGGCCGTGCACGTCCTCCAGCGGCGGCATGCCAGGCAGCGGAACAACGCGGTTGCCGTCGAAACGATAACCACCGGTTAATTGGGTTTTATCCAGTTGACGCAACGGCAGTAACAATTTCAGGTTCAGTTCGCCGCTCCCGCTGGCGGTCATGTCTTCGGTGAAGTGATCAATGCTGTCACCCAGCGGGCTGACCTCGATGTACTTGAGAAACTCGGCGGTCGGCCCGACCGCCTTGCCTTCGACGGTCAATAGTTCCTCGGGATTTTCCAGGTCGGCGATCTCCGCCTTTACCGGGCCGACGGTCGCGCCGAGAATCTTGCCGCCGCTGGCGGTGATGATCATGCGCGCGCCGTTGAATTCTAACCCACCGCTGATGTCCGTGATCTCCGGCCAGCGGGCGGCAAAGCGCAGGGTCGGGCCGTGAAAGGCGCCCTTGACGATGAACACGCCGGAACCATCGGCAAACGGAAAGCGGGCCAGGTCGCCTTTCAGCTTGAGGGTGACCCCCTCGGATGCACCGCCAATGATGGCCGTATGCAACCACTCGCGGGCATCCTTGCCCACGGCAAAAGGCATGTAACGCCACACCGCGCCTCCCTCGGCGTGGGTCACCTTTGCATCGAGATTGATCTCGCCGGCAGTGCCGGGGCGCCAGGTGTAAGTCCCGCTGACTTTGCCGGTGGCATCCTGGTTGTGAAAAGCGGCCTGGGTCAGCGTCAATTCGGTCGCATTGCCAGCACGCTTCCAGGTGGTCTTCACGTCGAGCGCAGAGAATGTCAGGCGCGGTTCGGGAAATACCGCCGGCAAATCAAGCGTGGCATCACGGCTGGAAAATTCGATGCTGCCGCTGCGTTCATCTCCATCGACCTGACCCGAAAGGCCACTGAAGCCAGGTACGGCGCCCTGTGCCGCGAGGCGCAAGGCTTCAAATCGCCCGCTCACCCGCCAGGTTTCAAACAGCTTGTTTCGCCCGCTCCATTCCAGTTTCAGGTCGCGCAGTTCGCCGCCCGGCGCATACCCCGCCAGCGGGCCGCGAATCTGCGGTGGCAGCGGAAAGTAGACGGCCAGATGATTCAGAACCGCCAGATCAAGGCTGCTGGCATCGAACTGACCGTTGTGCGCCTGCCAGCGCAGACTGACATCGGTCGGCCGCAGGCGCAAACCTTCCTTGGTCGCCAGCGAAAGTTGTGTCACCGAGGCCGCAAAACCGTCACCCAGCGCTTCGCCATGAACGCGCCCGTCGATCCGTTGCAGATCGAGCAGGGGCAGATCCCTTGCCAATCGCAGTCGCGTGTCGGTCAGCGAGACATCGGCGGTCAGCGCGGTCGGCCGCAGTTGCGCAAATTCGAACCAGATGCGCAACGCACCGCGCCCCTGCGGCAATTCCAGCGGATAGGCAACCCAGTTGCGCCATATCGCGAGATCGGCGTAGCCGACCTGGCTATAGATTTCCCCATGCCACGACTTGAGGTCCTTCAAGTCGCGGCCGACCAGATCGCCGCGCAGATCGACGCGACTTGCCATTTCCTGCGGTGGATCGAAAGCGAGGCCGAAGCGATGGTGGCGAATGCCGTTTTCCAGCCGCAGGTTGAGTTTCGACATCGACAGCGGCGGAGCCCGGCGCAACTCGTCGGTCCAGGTCACGGTCGCCTCGGTTACTACAATCTCGTCCTGTTGCAGCAGCCAATCACCGAAACCGCTGTCCTGTGCATTGGTGTCGACAGCAAGGCCGGCGACGAACAGATGGCCATCCGCGTCGCGGCGCACCGCCAGATCGGGTGCCACGATTGCCAGACTGTGCAAGCGCGGACGCAGGTACAGCACCGAACTCCAGCCGACCACCGCTTCGACATGATCAAGACTGAGCGCGGGACGACTGGCGCTATCCTGAACGCGCAAGCCATACAGATCGAGGCGCGGACGCAGGCCCTCCCATCCGGCGCCGATTTTGGTGATCGCCACCGGACGGTGCAGCACCGCGGCCAGGGATTGCTCGACGTCGGCGCGATAGTTCTCGATCTGCGGCATTACAACGTAACGCAGCAACAGAAACAGCAGCGCAAAACCGAAATACGCAATCGCCAACAGCCAGACGACCGCGCGCCAGGCGCGACGAAGCCATGGCAATTTCAGTTGCGGGGGTAAACGCTCTTGTATTGAGGTCACAAATTGGACGCTTGGGATGACAACAGCCAGCAGCTACAATGCGAACCGCCAGCCTGATTTAGCGCGGCCCAATTCTAACCCACCTGATGGCGCTGACCCCATGCCCGCCTTCGGCGAAGCCCTCCCCCATTCGCGCTACCTGACGCAGCTTTTTTCGGCCCTGCCCGCGCTGCAGGCCGATATTGAAGGCCGGCTGCAAACGCCGGTCGATGCCGACGCACTGCGTGCATGGCTAGCTGCCCAACCGGCCGCCGAAACGACTTTGAAACCGGTACTGCGCCGCTTCAAACAATGGGCTTACGCCTGGATCGCATTGCGTGATCTTTGCGGATTGGCCGACCTCGGCGAAGTCACCGCGACCATGACCCTGATCGCCGAGCTTGCGCTGCAACGCGCCCTGGCCACGCTGAGCGCCGGGCTCGAAGCCCGCTATGGCGTGCCACGCAGCGTCGATGGCAAGGCCCAGCAACTGATCATCGTCGGCATGGGCAAGCTGGGCGGGCGCGAACTCAATGTTTCCTCCGATATCGATCTGATTTTCGTGTATCCGGAGGATGGCGATACTGATGCCGATGCCGGCACAGGAAACGCACATTCGATTTCCAACTTCGAATTTTTCGGCCGCCTTGGCCGACAGTTGATCAACGCCATCGCCGATGTCACCCAGGACGGGCAGGTGTTTCGTGTCGACATGCGGCTGCGGCCCAACGGCGATTCCGGCCCGCTGGTGTGCAGTTTCGAGATGCTGGAAAACTATCTTTACACCCAGGGTCGCGAATGGGAGCGCTATGCCTGGATCAAGGCACGCATGGTCGGTGGCGAGCGCGATGCTGAAGTCGACGCGCAACTGGAAGCAGTTCGCCATCCGTTTGTCTTCCGCCGCTATCTGGACTTCGGCGCCATCAACGCCATGCGCGACCTGCATGCGCAGATTCGCCGCGAAGTCGCGCGCAAGGACATGGCCGACAACGTCAAGCTCGGCCCCGGCGGCATCCGCGAGATCGAGTTCATCGCCCAGGTATTCCAGTTGATCCGCGGTGGTCGTGACCGTGCGTTGCAGATCAAGCCGACACTGTCGGTACTCAAGCTGCTTTCCGATCGCGCACTGCTTGCCCCCGCTGCGGCAGCCGAGCTTGCGGCGGCGTACACCTTCCTGCGCCGCCTAGAGCACCGCCTGCAATACCTCGACGACGCCCAGACCCACAACCTGCCGGCCAAGCCCGAAGACCAGTCCATCGTCGCCCGCGCCATGGGGTTTTCCGACTTCGCAACACTGGTTACAGCACTGGACAATCACCGCGCCATCGTGTCGCGCCATTTCGAAGCCGTGTTCGCCGACCCCAATCGCAATGGCCATGCGCTGCAAAGCGTGTGGCAAAGCGCCGATGGCGGCGAACAGTCGATTGACACATTGAAGGGCCTTGGTTTTCACGAATGCGCGAGCGCTGCGCAGCGACTCGCCGATCTGAAGAGCGCGCCGCGTTACCTGCAAATGTCGGAGGAAATTCGCACCCGCTACGATGCGCTGATGCCGCGTGTGGTTGAAGCCGCGGCCAAAACCGAAAATCCCGACCGGACGCTGACGCGGATCCTCGATCTGCTTGATGCCATCTCGCGTCGCGCCGCCTATCTGGCGTTGTTACAGCAATATCCCCAAGCCCTGCAAAAGGTTGCAGCGCTGGTGAGCAGTTCGAGCTGGGCTGCCGATTACTTGAAGCAGCACCCCATTCTGCTCGATGAATTGCTCGATGCACGCCTGATCGAAGCCAACCAGGACTGGCAGAAATTTCGCGATCAATTGCTGGCAACGCTGGACGAGGTGGAACCGGATACCGAGCGCCAGATGGACATCCTGCGCGAAGCACATCATGCCCAGGTATTCCATCTGCTGGCGCAGGATTTATCGGGGCTGCTGCCGGTGGAAAAACTTTCCGACCAGCTTTCGGCGCTAGCCGACATCGTGGTGGATATTGCACTGACCCTGGTCTGGCGCAAGCTGGTGACGCGCCACCGCGACGTGCCGCGCTTTGCCGTCATCAGCTACGGCAAGCTGGGTGGCAAGGAGTTGGGCTATGCGTCGGATCTCGATCTGGTGTTCCTCTACGACGATCCGGCGCCGGAGGCGGCACAAATCTATTCGCGCTTGTCGACCCGGCTCAACACCTGGCTTTCGGCGCGCACCGCAGCCGGGCAGTTGTTCGACACCGATCTGCGCTTGCGCCCCAACGGTGAAAGCGGGCTGGTAGTGAGTTCGGTCGCAGCCTATCGAAAATACCAGTTCGAATCGGCCTGGGTTTGGGAACATCAAGCCATGAGCCGGGCCCGTTTCAGTGCGGGAGACAAGCAAGTCGGCGCCGCCTTCGAGAACATCCGCAGCGAAGTGCTGCGGCAGAAACGCGACCTCGCCCAGCTCAGGGAGGACGTGCTGGTCATGCGCCAGAAAATGCTCGACGCGCACGCCACCAAAGGCGACGCACGCGAGCGGATATTCGATCTCAAGCAGGATCCGGGTGGCTTGATTGACGTCGAATTCATCGTTCAGTATCTGGTGCTCGGTCATGCCCACGACCACCCGGAGCTGTGCGGCAACCTGGGTAACATCGCCCTGCTCGGCATCGCCGCCAAACTCGGTTTGATTCCCGCCGCGCTGGCCGAACCGGTGCGCAACATTTATCGCGAATACCGTCACAGGCAACATGCATTGCGCCTCAACAACGAAAACGGCCGCGTCGATCGAGCCACAGTAGTTAACGAGATCGCCGCGGTGCGTGCGCTGTGGGATGCCGTTTTCGGAAAAGACTAACTTCCACCGCAGAGGACACGGAGGACATCTTGATCCCCCTTGAAGGGACAGAGGAAAACAGAGTCCTTAAGACAAACCAAAAAATCACTTTCCCAAGATTTTCTTGGTTTCCTCTGTGTCCTCCGCGTCCTCTGTGGTTAAATCTTTTTTTGTTCTTTCTTCTTCCCAAACATGCCCGTCAATTACGCTACGCCCGCTCCCGATCAACTCCATCCTGTGCCTGGTGTCCGCCTCGGTGTGACCGAAGCCGGCATCCGCAAAAAGGACCGGCGCGACCTGACGCTGATCGCGCTTGACGAAGGCGCCACCGTGGCCGGCGTGTTTACCCTGAATCGTTTCTGTGCCGCACCGGTGACACTATGCCGCGAGCATCTGGCGGGCAACAATGACATGCGGGCATTGATCATCAACACCGGTATTGCCAACGCCGGCACCGGGGCGCCCGGCCTCAGCGCCGCGCTGAGTACCTGCGATGCGGTGGCGAAGACACTCGGTATCGAAGCGCGTCAGGTGTTGCCGTTCTCTACTGGCGTGATCCTCGAATTATTGCCGACCGAACGTGTGATCGCCGGGCTGGACGCATGCCGCAATGACCTGCGCGTCGATGGCTGGCACAACGCCGCCCATGCCATCATGACCACCGACACCGTGGCCAAGGCCGCGTCGCGCCGCGTGACCATTGCCGGCAAGACGGTCACCATCACCGGCATCTCCAAGGGCGCCGGCATGATCCGGCCCAACATGGCGACCATGCTCGGCTTCGTCGCCACCGATGCCGGCATCAGCGCAGCGCTGATGCAAAAGCTGGTGAAGGAAGCGGCCGATGCGTCCTTTAACTGCATCACCGTCGATGGCGATACCTCCACCAATGACTCATTCATTCTTATCGCAAGCGATAAGAATGAAATTAAGGTAAACGCGGAGGGGACCCCGGAATGGGTTGCCGTGCGTCAAGCCATTATCGAAGTAGCGGTCGAACTGGCGCAAGCCATCATCCGCGACGGCGAAGGCGCGACCAAGTTCATTACCGTCGCCGTCGAGGGCGGCAAGACCCGTGAAGAATGCCGCAAGGTGGCCTATGCCATCGGCCACTCGCCGCTGGTCAAAACTGCGTTCTTCGCTTCCGACCCCAACCTGGGCCGCATCCAGGCCGCCGTAGGCTATGCCGGTATCGACGATCTCGATGTTGCCGGCACGCGCATCTGGCTGGGGTCGCTATTGGTTTCGGAACACGGCGGCCGCGCGGCCGGCTACAAGGAAGAAGACGGCTCGCGGGTGATGCAGGACGCTGAAATCACCGTGCGCGTGGACCTTGGCCGCGGCCCGGCCAAGGCAACAGTGTGGACCTGCGATTTTTCCTACGACTACGTAAAAATAAACGCGGACTACCGCAGCTGACATCCGGCGTAATCCGGAATAACAAAATTGCCAGGAGCCGCAGACAGTCTCGTCTGCGTGGTCGCAGGACAACAGAAAACCGAAAACTCCACGATGACAGCCAACGCTCCACACATCGATCAGCGCCGTCAAGGAAAATTCCCGGCCCGTTATCCGCTGCTCGCGCTCTGTTTCTTCGCCTGCCTGATCTGCTATCTGGATCGCATCAGCATTTCCGTGGCGGTCATCGCGATGCAGGAACAATTTGGCTGGTCAGAAACCACCAAGGGCGTGGTGCTGTCGTCGTTTTTCATCGGCTACATGCTGGGCCAGATTCCCGGGGGTGTACTGGCCCATCGATTCGGCGGCAAGATAACGCTGGCCATCGCGGTCATCTGGTGGTCGGTGTTCACCTTCCTGACACCGCTGGCCGCGCTGGTTTCAATGCCTGTTCTGTTGGCCACGCGCTTTTTGATGGGGCTCGGCGAGGCTGCTTTGTTCCCCTCGGTGTTCAATCTGTTCAGCCGCTGGACGCCACTGAACCAGCGATCCCGGTTTGCCACCCTGGTCATGAGCGGCGCTCCCTTGGGGAACGTTTTCGGACTCGCCATCAGCGGGTGGCTGGCGACGCAGTTTGGCTGGCAGTCGATCTTCTATGTGTTCGGCCTGCTTGGGGTTGTGTGGGCCGTGGCCTGGATTCCCTGGACCTGCAACGATCCGCAACAACACCCGCGCATCACGCAAGCGGAACTGGACCTGCTTGAGCAGGGCCGCTCCAGCAATACTCCTGCGGGACCCGTGCCATGGCGCCGGCTATTGGCTCAACCTGCGGTCTGGGCGTTGATGGTCAACGGCTTTTGCAGCGCGTGGACCCTTTATGTGCTGCTGGCCTGGTTGCCCAGCTACTTTCACAAAGTGCATGACATGAAGGTGATGAGCTCCGGGTTTTACGCGGCGGCGCCCTGGCTCACCATGTTCATCGTGGTCAATGCAGGAGGCTGGATCGCGGACCGGCTGGTCAGGCGAAAAATCAGCATCACCAACGTGCGCAAGACCATGCAGGTGAGCGGACTTCTTCTGTCCGCAGTATTCCTCCTGGTGGCGCGCGCGATGACCACGCCCGAGACTGCGCTGGCCGCCATCTGCCTTTCACTTGGCGCCGTCGGCCTGACCTGGTCGGGCTATGGCATCAACAGTCTCGACATCGCCCCTCGTTATGCCGACGTGCTGACCGGAATCACTTTCACCGCGGCCAATATTCCCGGCATCGTCGCAGTCTTCATTACCGGCTGGATGATCGATGTGACCGGCAGCTATGACGCTCCATTCCTGCTCGGCGCATCGATCAGCGTGTTTGGCGCAGTGGTTTACCTGATTTGGGGATCAGGTAAACCACTTGTCGATTAGCTGAGACAAGACCACCGCCTTGACTGCTTTGCAGCATCAAGGCGCCGGTGGTGGTGGCGCTTCGCTGTGGTTTTCGTCGTGATGTGCGCAATGCTGGTGATCGCCATGACCCATCATGCCTTCATGACCATGCATCATTTCCTCGTGTTCATGGTGGCTGCCTTCATGATGGCCGGCGAGTCTGACGATCTGATCGAAGGTCTTGCGCTGATCGGCTGTCAGGACTGATTGCAGTTTGGCCGTTGCATCGGCAATTTTCTTCAGCTTGCCGGCAAACTCGCTGGACCTGTCGGCATGAAACCGCGTAATGGTTGCGGCATCGGCAGTTTCGCCGGGCTCTTTGTCAGAACCGGCGCCCAGTGCTTCTACAGTCGCCGCGTAGGCCTGCCAGGCATTTTGTTGTGAAGCCTTGATCGCGAGTCGCTGTGCGGTTTGGTCCAGTTGTTTCTTGAGCCAGTCCTGGCAATTCATGGCCCGCTCCTGCTGGCGATCCGGATGCGGTTGTGCCGCAACATATGACGAGGATAGTCCGGCAACCAGCATGACGGACGCCATGACGATGCCCGTCATGAGACGGGATGGATGAATGTGTTTCGGGTTCATGATTATTCTTTCAAAAAATGAGGCCCGACGTATTGGAACCTCGGAGTCCCCTGCCACGGGTGAAAATTTTGTACCGTCGTGAAATTTCGGCAGCACTGATCCCTACTTGCCCGAGTCCTTGCAATCCGTGACGGAAATTGTCGGCCCATCCTGCAGCGAGACCTGATTGCCATTGAACTCGAGCACTGCAATGCCATTGCTGTAGCGCATACCGGCCTTGGATTCGACCTTGTCGAGACGGAATTCGCGCTCAGCATAGATGATCCACGCCGCGTTGCCATTGTCGAGCATGCGCACATAGAAGTTTTTGCCGCCTTTGCATACGTATTGGGTCGCATTCGCCGGTCGGCCGGAACGCTCCGTCGCGCCATTGCCGCCGAACGGCCAAAGATTGAGACTTCCACAGCCGGACAATAGCAGCGCCAGGCCAAGGGGGGCCAGCAATCCGGTGCGTTTGAATTCGTTGCTCATGTGAACTTGCCTATGGTGTCTAAAAGGCTATCTTGCCATACACGGCACAGACTTTGCCCGTGAAGCGCGCCAGGATCATTTAATGTTGACCTTCGGTGGCAAAAAGCACAGCCTGTAGCGAGCGCTTTTCTGTTGGTTTATTATTAACATGTTCATAGCCCCGCTGTTACCACGGTAGCGGGAACTTCAAATTTCGCGAGGACAAGACGATGAAACGAATATTCCTGACACTAATAATTCCTGCCCTGATGTTGATGGTGACCACTGCGTGGGCCGGACCTTATGAGGACGCCATGTTTGCCTATGAAAAAGGTGATTACACGGTTGCGATAGAAAAGCTGCGGCCGCTTGCGGAACAGGGAAATGTTACGGCGCAAGCCACTCTTGCCCTGTTGTATGACACTGGTTACGGCATTCCGCAGAATCTGGGAGAAGCGGTGAAGTGGTACCGTCTTGCCGCCGCGCAGGGAGACAAGAGCGCGCGCTACAACCTTGGCCAGATGTATGACACCGGACAAGGCGTGCCGCAGGACAGCGTTCGCGCCTACATGTGGCTTGATCTCAGTGTCGCCGCAGGGAATGCCACTGCGGCGGCTGATCGCGATGCCGTCGCAAAAAAAATGACGCCAAAACAGATTGCAGCGGCGAAGAAGCTGGTGAGCGAATGCCAGCAGGCCAAAAAGGCTTGTGACTGAACAGCAGCGTAATACCTACGTTGCGCGCGGAAGGACCAAGCCTGGCACCAAGGATTTTTCAGCATTCTGGCGCCGTCTAATCTGTCAATCCGCCACGACAATGACGCCATTCATCTCCTCGTGACCACTGCCGCAAAAGTTATCGCAGAGGAATGGGAACCGCCCGGCTCTATCAGGGTTCAAATGGACCAGAACGGGACGGCCCGGCGGCAGATCGACGCGCACCCCGAGATCGGGGACCTTGAATCCATGCGTGAAATCCAGTGAAGTAAATTCCAGGGTCACAGGCTCTCCTTTTTTCAGGGTGATCTGATCGGGCGTGTAGTTGAACTTCTTCGCCACGACTTTGATGATCCGTTCCCCGTCGGCGTCCGCGCCCGCCTGCCATGCGCCAAGCAAACCGATGGCAACGCAGCCGACAACAATCGCCAACCGCAAGACTCTTGGCGATCCCATCTCAACCTTTCACGACCGGAAATTCTTCGATCTCGAACGTATTTGCGCTGGCCTTGGCGTCTATCTCGCGGAAGCCCAAACCTTTGAACGGCGCACTCGGATCCCAAGGCAACGGCGTCCGCTTTTCCTGCGACCCGGCAACAGGCAACGGAAATACCAGCGACTTGGCCGCATGATGGTTGATGTTCCCGGTCACGAAATGGTGTTCCTGGTGGATGTGGCCGTAGAACACGGTCACATGATCATATGCGGACAGAATTTCCAGCGCCGCCGCACCATCACGCGTCGCCCAATCCCATGCCGGCGCCAGATCGAAAAGTGGTCGATGGGTATAGATGACGATGGGTTGATCCTTCTTCTGCGTCGCCAGATTTGATTTCAGCCATTCAAGCTGTTCATTGCCAAGCGCGGCACCAGGGTCGGAGACGTTGTCGAGGACGACGAAATGCACACCCTTGTGATCGAACGCATAGTGGGTATCGCCAAAGAGTTCCTTGTATGCGGCACCGCGATCCAGCGCTGCGTCGTGTTCACCCGGCATGAAATAAACCTGCTTGACCTTGAGCGCGGCCACGATCTCCTTGAATTCGCGCATGCGCCGACGACGTTCGCCAGGATCGTCGGTGGTGTGGGTGAGGTCTCCCGTAAACACGATGAACTCAGGTGCTTCTGCCAGGCTGTTGACCGCATTGACAGCAAGTTTCAGCGTATTTGCGCTCTCCGGATTGGCCGGCCCCGTGTAGCCCCAATGGCAATCAGACATTTGCACAAAGTAGAAATCGCGGTAAGGCTCGGCCCCATTTTTTTTGCTTTTCTTTGTCACAGCCGCCGCAACGCCGGGAAGCCCGGAAGCGAACACGGCACCGACACCGAGCGAAGATAATTTGATAAAAATGCGACGATCCATGATGGCAGCTCCTGTACTGGGGATTGAACGAGTGTTACGGTGTGAGTGTTTTCAGATAGGCGATCAGATCCATCCGATCAGCGGTGCTGGGAACCATGAAGCCCATCTTCTGGCCGGGTGCCACGGACTCGGGATTCGCCAGCCAATGGTCAAGGTTGGTTTCGTTCCAGACCAGCAAGGCGTTCTTGAGCGCCGGCGAATATTCGTAGCCGGGAACGCTGCCAGACTTGCGTCCGAAGACGCCACGATGCCTCGGACCAACGCCGTTGTACTCGACCGAGTGGCAGCTCGAACACATCAGCGCGTAAAGCGCCTGCCCGTGGCTGGCGTCGGCAGCGTTGGCCATTCCCATCGCCAGCATCGGCAAGCAAACGATGATGCGCAAAGTAATTCGAGCCACGTTCATGTAATCTTCACTCCTGCACTTGCCCTTGTCGGGCGATTAAAAGCATTACTTCAGCATGCGCATTTTTATTCCCGTCCACGGCGGGAATAAAACGAGACCGATTCCGGTAAACCTGGATTCCGGTAAACCCAAT
>JAYUFR010000170.1:0-13843 GCA_043738625.1 Sterolibacteriaceae bacterium | reverse complement strand
GGATGCAACGCCGCTGCGCTTCGACCGGGTTCATTACGAACCACCTTTGCAACCGGCGATCCCGCGCCAGCGTCAACTTGACGAAGCCGCGGCGCTGCACGAATCCCTGCATGGCGCGCCCTTGCTGGACTTGTTTCTGGAAGGCGGCGACGAAGCCGCGTGGCTGTGCGCCGGTCTATCGCGCAACGTCCTGCGCGACCTGCGTCGCGGCCGCTGGGTGGTACAGGGCAATCTCGACTTGCATGGCTACACCCGTGACGAAGCACGGGACCAGTTCGTGGCCTTCATCAGCAGCTGTATTGCCCGCAACCATCGATGCGTACGCATCGTGCATGGCAAGGGCTTGCGCTCGCCGGGCCGCGAACCGGTGCTGAAAAAACTGGTGTTGGGATGGCTCTCGCAGAGGCGGGAGGTACTGTCGTTCTGCCAAGCCCGTCCGGCCGACGGCGGGGCTGGAGCGGTCGTCGTATTACTACAAACAACCCGGTGAAAACATTCGAGCACAGCGAGCCGATTAGTCGCCCCTCCCTCGGGAAGGGGTCGGGGAATAGCAAATAATTTGCTGCTAAGCAGCTGTATAACCGCTTTCAGCGGTTATACAGCTGCTTCGCCTGTTTCTCCGGTACGAATGCGTACAACCCGCTCTACCGTAGTGACGAAAATCTTGCCATCGCCGATCTTGCCGGTGCGGGCAGACTTGATGATCGCCTCCATCGCCGCCTCCACAACAGCCTCAGGCACAACGATTTCGATCTTGATCTTGGGCAGGAAGTCGACCACGTATTCCGCGCCGCGATACAGCTCGGTGTGTCCCTTCTGACGGCCAAAGCCTTTGACTTCGGTCACGGTGAGGCCGGTGACGCCAACTTCGGATAGCGCTTCGCGCACTTCGTCCAGTTTGAACGGCTTGATGATCGCTTCAATTTTTTTCATGCTGTCTCCCCTAGTATTTCTCAGTACTCATCACGATAGCGCGATGTTATCGGATAACGCCAGTCCTTGCCGAATCCGCGCTTGGTGATGCGGATCCCGACCGGGGCCTGACGACGCTTGTACTCGTTGCGCTTGAGCATGTCGACCACGCGGCGTACATCGTCCGCAGCGTAACCCATGGCAACGATCTCGCGTGGCGAACGATCTTCCTCCATGTAGGCCTGAATGATTGCGTCCAGTACCTCATAGGCGGGCAGCGTGTCCTGATCGGTCTGGTCCGGCTTCAATTCCGCCGACGGCGGTCGCGTGATGATGTTTTCGGGAATCACCGGCGCAATCGAATTGCGATAATGACAGAGCCGATAGACGAAGGTCTTGAATACGTCCTTGATCACCGCGAAACCGCCGGCCATGTCGCCGTAGAGTGTCGCGTAGCCGACTGCCATTTCGCTCTTGTTGCCCGTGGTGAGCACGATGGCGCCGGTCTTGTTCGACAAGGCCATCAGCATCATGCCGCGGATGCGCGCCTGCAGGTTTTCTTCGGTAGCGTCGGCCTTGGTGCCCGCAAATTGCGTAGCCAGCATCTCCGCGAAGGTATCCATGGCCGGTGCGATGGGAATTTCGTCGTAGCGCACCCCCAGCAATTTCACCATCGCGCGCGAGTCGTCCAGGCTCATCTGGGCCGTATAAGGCGAAGGCATCATCACTGCACGAACCTTGTCAGCGCCCAGGGCATCGACTGCGATACACAGCGTCAGCGCCGAATCGACGCCGCCGGAAAGACCGATGATGGCACTCGAAAATCCGCTCTTGCCGAGATAGTCGCGAACGCCCAGCTTCAGCGCTGCATAGACTTCCGCTTCAATTGACACGGCGGATTGGATATGACCGGGCAGAAGATGTCCCTCGTGGTACTCGATGATTTCCAGCGCCTCGCAAAACGCCGGTAGCTGATGTGTCAGGCGGCCGGCGGCGTCAAGCGCAAAGGAAGCGCCGTCGAATACCAGCTCATCCTGACCACCAACCAGGTTGGCGTATATCGCCGGCATGCCTGTGGCGGCCACCCGTTCCTGCAGCACTTCGTAGCGCCGCGCCTGCTTGTTCATGTGGAACGGGGAGGCATTGAGCGTCAGCAACAATTCGGCGCCGGCCTGACGGGTAGCCTCCGCAGCACCGCTCTCCCAAACATCAGCACAAATATTCAGGCCGCACCTGACACCACCGATATCGACGACACAGGGATCGTCACCAGAATCGAAGTAGCGCTCTTCGTCGAAGACTTCGTAGTTAGGCAGGCGGTGTTTTCGATAACTGGCCGCCACAATGCCGCCACGCAACAGTGAAGCAGCGTTATAGCGCTGTTCGCCGAGTTGCATTGGATGGCCGACAATCAATGGCAGTGGTGCATTTTTGGCAAGTTCGGCCAACGCCCGGTCGCAAGCCCGATAAAAATCCGGGCGCAGGAGCAAGTCCTCAGGGGGGTAACCGCACAACGCCAGTTCGGGGGTTAACAGCACGTCGGCGCCACGCCGCACAGCTTCGGTTGCGGCATCAAGGATGCGGCGTGCGTTTCCGGATAGGTCGCCAACAGTGCAATTGATCTGGGCGACGGCGATGTTCAGTCGGGTCATTTGATTTCCACTATACAACACGATGCAACAGCATCAAGTCCGGAGCATGACCGCGGTGCCCATGTTATATGCCTGTAAAATATCATCCCATGAGTCGCGGCGATCCGGCAGATCTGGCACTACTCCGCCTTGAGTTGCGGCGGTATACGACACGCTGCGACTCGCAGCAACGCATGATTGAACGCGCCGACTCGCTACGCGAAGTTTCCCGACTTTCCAGCACGACCGTACCATCGAGTCTGTACACCACGATGGAGGCGCGCGATGCGCAACGGCGTGTCGTACAGGCTGCCGAAGATCGCGCCAAAGCCCTGATCAATGACCAGATTGGTGGCTGGCTCAAAGCAGAACCGGAGTATCGCGAGAAGCACAGGGCCAACATGTTTGAAGAGTGGTCCGGCATGTCTGGTACGCTCGGTCACTTGCGAACCTGGGCGCAACGACAGTTCAACACTGCGGAACAGAACCGGATTTAGTGTCAGTAGGCCGGTTTCTCGGCGGCCTCGTTGTAACGCCTGATCCCATCCATGATTTCCTGCTTGGCGTCGTCGATGCCGGCCCAGGCTTGGACGTTGACGAATTTGCCCGGTTCGAGATCCTTGTAATGCGCAAAAAAATGGGCAATCTGGTCAAGCACGATCTGTGGAAAGTCAGTGTATGAAAGCACGTCACGGTACATGGTCGTCAGCTTGTCGACCGGCACCGCCAACAGCTTTGCGTCATCCCCGGCTTCATCGACCATCTTGAGCACGCCGACCGGGCGGCAGCGCACCACCACACCGGGTGGTAACGCGAACTGGGCCACCACCAGTACATCCACCGGATCCCCGTCGCCGGAAATGGTATGCGGGATATAGCCATAGTTGCAGGGATAGTGCATGGCAGTTGACATGAAACGATCGACAAAAATTGCGCCCGATTCCTTGTCCACTTCGTACTTGATCGGCTGGGAATGCATCGGGATTTCGATGACGACATTGAAGTCGTTTGGCAAATCCTTGCCGGATGGCACGCGATCAAGGCTCACGGTGAAATCCTCGTAAAAAGAGTGGCATTTTATGTAAAGCCAACTGAATGAAAACACGCCTCAGCCAGGTCGTCAGCGCACCGCACTGCGCAACTGATGATTCAGCCATATCAACAAGGCGAACAGTATCATCGCGCCAGCCTGGTGCGCAGCAGCCAGCACGATGGGGACGCCATTCAACAGCGTGGAAATGCCGAGCAACAGTTGCAGAAACAACATTGCCAATACCGCGAACGCCGCAGGCCGTGCATACGGCATGTGTCTGATCGTCTTCCAGCAAAACAGCGGGAGGGTGAAAAGCAGTATCCACGCAATGGTCCGATGGTCGAACTGAATAGTGCTTTGATTCTCGAAAACATTAAGCCACGCGGGAGTCAGCGCCAAAACTTCAGGTGGCACAAAATGTTCGCCCATCAACGGAAAGCTGTTGTAGAGCGCTCCAGCATGCGTGCCCGCAACGAGTGCACCAGACAACACCATAACGAAAAGCATTGCGACGAGAACCGCGCCAACTGTTTGTACGCTTCGTAACGACGTCCCGTTTGCGGCTGCCACGCGCTGGCCCAGCAATCCGAGG
Organism: Sterolibacteriaceae bacterium; assembly: GCA_043738625.1. Classification (GTDB taxonomy): domain Bacteria; phylum Pseudomonadota; class Gammaproteobacteria; order Burkholderiales; family Rhodocyclaceae; genus JANYCD01. Next base: position 9,675 of record JAYUFR010000170.1, on the reverse strand, counting down.
CCGGTCCACAGCATCAATCCGAAGATCAGGAAGGCCAGGCCCAGATGCGCGGCGAGGCGATACTGCGATACGCGCGGATCATCCACCAGCCCGCTCTTGACCATGTACCAGCCCATCGCCCCTTGCAAGCCGCCGAGCACGAAAAAGCCGAAAAGCTTTGGCGCCAGACTCCTGTCGATGCGCCCCTTGAGCAGAAACCAGAGGAAGGGTACGAAGAACACCACACCGATGGTCCGCCCGAGCAGGCGATGCACCCATTCCCACCAGAAAATGAACTTGAAGCCGTCGAGGGTCATGTCGACATTGACCTTCTGGAATTGCGGTGACTGCTGATATTTGGCGAACAGCGCCTGCCAATGGGCTTCGCCAAACGGCGGGATGGCGCCAAGCAAGGGTTGCCATTCGACGATGGACAGTCCGGACTGTGTCAGCCGGGTAACGCCACCAACAATCAAAGTGGCAAAAACCATGGCACAGCAGGCAAACAGCCACCGGGCGACGGCGCGATCGGATTCGGTTTTCATGCGGAGTGGCAGTGAATGCTATTGCAATGAAGCGGGTGATTCTAACCCTCGCGCACTATTGCCCGGTGCTGCCCGAGTGCCCACCCCTTGCAGTCGCACCAGCCATGTTGGCAGCAATGATTTCCCGTGCCCGAACCTCGGCCGCCTTGATGCTGTCGCCGTAGACCTCGGTGACAACCGCCGGCTCCGTGCGCGCAGCGTCAGTGACCGGCTTGCCCTCACGATTGCTGGTATCGACGTCACCGATCAGCGAGAGTCCGATACGCAGCGGATGTTCCGCCAGTTCCTTTGGGTCCAGCGCCACCCTTACCGGCAGGCGCTGCACCACCTTGATCCAGTTGCCGGTAGCGTTCTGCGCCGGCAACAGGGCGAACGCAGAGCCGGTGCCGGCGCCCAGGCCCATGATCTTGCCGTGATACTCGACATCACTGCCGTACAGATCCGCCGTCACCTTGACCGGTTGTCCGATCCGCATGTGCTGCAATTGCACTTCCTTGAAGTTCACATCGGCCCACACCGCGTCGAGCGGCACGATCGCCATCAGCGGTGCACCCGGCGCCACGCGCTGTCCGGCCTGAACCGAACGCTTGGCAATATAGCCCGATACCGGCGCAATGATGATCGTGCGCCCCTGGGCGAGGAAAGCTTCCTTGAAATGGGCGGCGGCTTTGGCCACGGTCGGGTGGCGCTCGATCGAAGTACCCGCGGTCAGTGCACGTGTTGCGTTGAATTGTTCGCGGGCGACCGTCAATGCCGCTTCGGCCGTTTTCAATGCGGAGTTGGCATGCACGATCTCTTCGGTAGACACCGCGCCGGTATTCGCCAGCCCCTGGCGCCGCGACAAATCATCCCTGGCCTTGGCCAAATCGGCTTCGCGCCGGGATATTTCGCCGGTAAGCGCCGCATCGCCGGCAAACAAACCGCGCACATCGCGCACACTGCGCGCCAGATCTGCCGCGGCCTGCTCCAGCGCAATACGCGTATCGGCCTGATCAAGTTTGACCAGCGGTGCGCCGGCCTTGATGAAATCGGTATCTTCAACATAGATCGAGATTACGGTCCCCGCGACTTGCGGCGTGACTTGAATTACGTTGCCTGCAACATAGGCGTCATCCGTGGTTTCATGGTAACGGCCATGAACAGCCCACCAGACACCGTAGGCAATACCGGCAATGATGAATACCACCGCAAGTACGATGAGCGCCCGGTTGCGGCCGTCGTTGTTGGGTTCTGTTTGTGTCGGTGTATGCATTCGATCACTCCGGTGATATTCGCTCAGCGCTCGGTCTGCTGGATATTAGGTTGGGGCGACGCATTTGACGTCGCAGCTGAAGTGGAGAAACCACCACCCACCGCGCGATTCAATTCGATGGCGGCAGTAAAACGTTGCGCCCGAATGTCTGCATCATGACGTTGCTCGGTCAGCAGATCGAACTCACGATCGATCAGTGGCAGTTTATTGGTCAGACCGGCCTCATAGCGGCGGCGGGCGTTGTCGCGCGCAATGCCGATTTGTTCCGTCGCAGTACGTTGCGACATATCCCTGGCCTCAATGCCACGCCATGTTGATACCGCGTTGGCGATTTCCTTGAGCGCTTCCGTCAGCGTGTTGTTGTACTGCGCCACAGCGGCATCGTAGTCGGCATAACGTTGCCGCACTTCGGCGCGCACGCGTCCTCCGCCATAAATCGGCACATGAACCGCAGCACCGTAGCCGGAAATGCTGCTTGCAGATTCCAGCAGCTTGTTGAGTCCCAGCGCTTGCGCCCCAACGAATGCCAGCAGATTGACATTCGGATACGCATCGGCCCGCGCCGCTTCGCCAACCTTGTCCGCCGCTTCGATTAGCAGTCGCTGGGCCACTACGTCAGGTCGCCGCCCAAGTAGATCAACCGGCAACAGCGAAGGTAATGTCAGCGCACCCGCATCCGCCAGCTTGGGACGCTCGATGGCAAGGCCCCGGTCCGGTCCGGCACCCAACAATGCCGCCAATTGATGACGGGTGATGTCGATCTGCTGGTCAATCGCCGGGAGTTCACCTTCGACGGAGGCCAGTAGCGCTGATGAGCGCGCAGCGACCGAGGTCTCATCCAGTCCGGCTTTACCGCGCGCGGTCGAAAGCGCCAGTGCCTCACGCCGTGCTGTCAGCAACTTTTCGACCAGATCGCGGTGGGCATACAGACGGTCCAGTTCCACATAACTGCGTGCCATCGCCACTGCCAGCAGCAGGCGTGCCGCATCGCGGTCGACTTCGGCAGCCCTGGTTTCGGAAACTGCGGCATCCAGCAACGCACGAGTGCGGCCCCAAAAATCCAGTTCGTATGAGAAATCCAGCGTCACACGCGCCGGTGTGAAACGTTCTCCGCCCAGACCGGGTGGATAAATATAGTTTTCCGAAAAACGCTCACGGTCACCCTGAAAATTCGCCGCGATCTGTGGCAATCGATTTGCCGTCGCCAGGCTGGCGGCGGCACGGGCACCCGCCAATCGCGCTTCGGCAATCTTGAGTCCGGGGTTCGCCTTCAGCGCTTCCGCGATCAAGGAAGTCAGTTGCGGATCACCGAACGCCCGCCACCAGTCCGGATCAGGAGCGGCAATGGCAGCATTGGCAAAACTCTTGTCGACCGCCAGCGTGCCTGGCTCGACCAACTTGCCGCTGGGCGACAGATCACCAACCCCGGTGCATGCAGCAACCAGCAGTGCCACCATGATCGGCGCGATTGAATTGCGCAGCATCACCGACATTGAACCATCATGCGTGAATTTAGCTTCATGTCGCTTCGATATCGGCGTTGCTCAGCATGCGGCGCAGAAAGCTGGTCAACAATTCAACCTCATCGCTGTTGAAGCCCGCGAGGTAATGATTCAGTGCCCCGACCACCTTGGATACGCCCGCCGCGACCATTTTTTCTCCATCCCTGGTCAGCGCCAAAAGCACCTGGCGTCTGTCACGAGCACATCGTTCGCGCTGGATCAACCCTTTGTCGGCGAGGCGATCAATCATTCGCGTCATGGATCCGGTGTCATAGCCGTAATGCCGGCACAGCACCGCAGCCGTATTCCCACGGCCGTCGAAAATCATGCGCAGGATGCCCCATTGCGCAGCGGTGATGTCCTGCTCGGACAATGCCGAATCCAGGGTCGCTATGTATTTGGTCCGCAGCTGGTTCATCAGATAAACCGGACTGTCCTGCGACACGTAGCGCTTCGCTACGTAAATCGGTTTCGCGACAGATTTGGGAGTTCGGGCGGACATGGCGACAGTAAATTGTCAGGTCAGTAACTGTTTAGGCAGCAATTATTAACTGCTTGGGCAGTAGCTGTCAATCGTGCAGATGTGTCCGGTCGTGGCAGCCGCGGAGCTGGAACGCGGGATAAATGGCCCGCCAAGGCTCAGCGCAGTGCAGCGTTAATCGCCGCCAGTGCCGCGTTGCCGGGGCAGAGGGCGTTTTCACCGAGATGATTGAGCGGTACTTTAACCGTACCCAGATGGTCGTGAATGGTTCGCGGTTGATCATCGACATAAAGCAGGCCGGTCACGATTTCACCCAGCGCACGCCGTTCCGCAATGTAACTGATGGCAGCGATACGGTCGGTGGGGGAATAGGAACCGTGCAACTTGCGCAGACGCAGGATTGATCCGTCGTGTTGCGGCACTTCGACCAGGGAGCCCGGCGCGTAATCGGTAGTGATCTCGTTCCGTCCGACGATGAAATCAATCCTGTTCAGGGCGGCATTGTGTTCCCGCACGTAATCGTAGCTCTTGGTCGAACCGCTGTGATTGTTGAAAGTCACGCATGGGCTGATGACATCAATGAAGGCGGTGCCACCATGGCTGAATGCAGCCCGCAGCAGTGGCACCAACTGCTCCTTGTCGCCTGAAAAACTGCGGCCGACAAATGTGGCGCCCATCTGCAAGGCCAGAGCGGCGAGGTCGATGGCCGAGTCTTCGTTGATGCCACCCGCCTTGCTGCGCGAACCTGCATCCGCAGTGGCCGAAAACTGGCCTTTGGTGAGCCCGTACACCCCGTTGTTTTCCACAATGTAGACCATCGTGACGCCGCGCCGCATGGCATGCGCGAACTGACCCAGACCGATCGAAGCCGAATCACCGTCTCCCGAAACACCGAGATAAATCAGGTCGCGATTGGCCAGCGACGCTCCCGTGAGCACCGAGGGCATGCGTCCATGCACGCTGTTGAAGCCGTGCGAATTACCGAGAAAATAATCCGGCGTTTTGGAAGAGCAACCGATTCCTGACAGCTTGGCGACACGATGCGGCGGAATGTCGAGTTCGTAGCAGGCCTGAATGATCGCCGCCGATATCGAGTCATGTCCGCATCCGGCGCACATGGTGGACATCGCACCTTCGTAGTCGCGCCGCGTGTAACCCAGCGCATTGGGCTGCAGCGACGGGTGGTGCAGTTTTGGCTTGGCCAGATAGGTCATGTCCCCACCTTCTTGATCGGTGTCACATTGGCCGCCGTCATGCGGACGGCGATCTCACGGCAGATGTATTTGGCGGTGATCGGCGTGCCGTCATAGTGCAGCACGGAAATGAGCCGCGCCGGATCGATCTGGCCTTCCACCATCAGCAGCGTTTTCAACTGGGCGTCGCGATTCTGCTCGACGACAAACGTATAAGGGTGGGTCTCGATGAAATGGAACACCTCATCGCTGAACGGAAAACCGCGTACCCGCAACGTATCGACATGCAGACCCTGACTCTCGATCAGGGACACAGCCTCCCGCATCGGCTCGCTGGTGGAACCAATGTAGGCAACGCCATATTCAGTAGCATGCCGGGCCTTGACGATGATGGGCGACGGAACCAGTTTTTTGGCGGTATCAAATTTTTTCAGCAGGCGTTCCATGTTGTCGACATACACCGCACCGACTTCGCTGTACTTGGCGTAGCAGTCGCGCGTGGTGCCACGGGTGAAGAATGCGCCGCGCGTCGGATGGGTGCCGGGAAGCGTGCGATAGGGGATGCCGTCGCCATCGATATCCAGATAGCGGCCAAAATCCTTGCCGGCCTCAAGATCGTCATGGCTCATCACCTTGCCGCGGTCATAGGTGCGCGTATCGTCCCACTCGAGCGGATCAACCAGCCATTCGTTCATGCCGATATCAAGATCGAGCATGACGAACACCGGCGTCTGCAAACGATCCGCCAGATCGAAAGACTTGGCGGCGAACTCGAAGCTTTCGTGTGGATCCTGCGGAAACAGCAGCACATGCTTGGTATCGCCGTGGGAGGCGTAGGCACAGGCCAGCAGATCCGATTGCTGGGTGCGCGTCGGCATCCCGGTGGAAGGTCCGCCACGCTGTACATCGAAAATCACCGCAGGAATTTCGGCGAAATAGGCCAGCCCCAGAAACTCCTGCATCAATGAAATACCAGGGCCCGAAGTGGCGGTAAAGGCACGCGCACCATTCCATGCCGCACCAATCACCATGCCGATCGAGGCGAGTTCATCCTCAGCCTGAACGATGGCATATTTCGCTTCGCCGGTTTCTGCATCGTGGCGGAGTGTCTTGCAGTGGGAAGTGAACGCCTCGACCAGCGACGTCGATGGCGTGATCGGATACCACGCCGCGACGGTGGCGCCGCCATACACACAGCCGAGACCGGCCGCGTTGTTGCCGTCGATGAAAATGCGCTTGCCGACCTTGTCGGAACGGGTGACGCCGACACCGATCAATGCCGGCAAATACTGCTTGGCGTGATCGTGACCGATGCGCAATGCCTTGTAGTTGGATTCGATCAAGGCCTGCTTTTTGCCATACTGCTCGGCGATCAGCGCATCAATCTCTGCAAGGTCTATTCCAAGCAGCGCCGCCAGCGCACCGACATACATGATGTTCTTGAACAACTGGCGCTCGCGCGGAATGCTGTATTCGCGGTTGCAGATCTCGGTCAACGGCATGCCCAGCACGGTGATGTCGTCGCGGAACTTTGAATGGGGCAGTGGCCGTGTGCTGTCATAAAACAGATAGCCGCCCGGATCGATCTCGGCCACATCCTTGTCCCAGGTCTGCGGATTCATCGCCACCATGATGTCGACGCCGCCGCGGCGGCCCATCCATCCCTGCTCGCAGACACGCACTTCATACCAGGTCGGCAATCCCTGAATATTGGACGGAAAGATGTTGCGTGAGCCGGTCGGCACGCCCATCCTCAAAATCGAGCGGGCGAACAGAGTATTCGCCGAAGCCGAGCCCGAGCCGTTGACGTTGGCGAACTTGATGACGAAATCGTTATTGCGAACCGTCTGCTGATGCGTATTTGCCGCGCTCATACCTGTCCCGCGTGAGAGACATTGATCAGAATTTTTTGCATGTCCCACGCCCCGGTAGGGCAGCGCTCGGCGCACATGCCGCAATGCAGGCACACGTCCTCATCCTTGACCATGATGCGTCCGGTCTTGAGCCGGCCGGAGACATAGAGGTCCTGACTGGCATTCAGCGCTGGTGCGGTGAGGCGGCCACGCAGTTCCTGCTCCTCGCCGTCGGCGGTGAAAGTGATGCAGTCAACCGGGCAGATGTCGACGCAGCCGTCGCATTCGATGCAGGCCTTGTCGGCAAAAACCGTCTGTACGTCGCAGTTGAGGCAGCGCTGCGCCTCGGCCAGCGCCAGCTGCGGATCGAAACCAAGTTCGAATTCGGTCTTGATACTGGAAAGGGTCTTCTTGAGCTCCTGCGTCGGCACGCGATGACGCAGGTCCATGGTGATGCCGTTATCGTAGCTCCACTCATGGATGCCCATCTTCTGGCTGAGCACCTTCACATGCGGCGCAGGTCGCTGCAGCATGTCCTCGCTGCGGCAATACTTGTCGATGGAAATTGCCGCGTCGTGCGCCTGGGCGACAGCAGTAATGATGTTCTTCGGCCCCAACGCCGAGTCACCACCAAAGAAGACCCGCGGCAGCGTCGATTGCAAGGTGGCCTTGTTGAGCACCGGCATGCCCGAGTCGTCGAACTGCAGGCCAAGATCACGCTCAATCCAGGGAAATGCATTCTCCTGGCCGATCGCCACCAGCACTTCATCACATTCCATGTGCACATCCGGCTCGCCGGTCGGAACCAGGTTGCGGCGACCCTTGGCATCAACTTCCGCGCGCACTTTTTCGAAAAGAACGCCGGTCAGATGTCCCTTGTCGTGCGCAAACTCCTTCGGCACAAGAAAATTATGGATCGGAATGCCTTCGTGCATCGCATCTTCTTTCTCCCACGGCGAAGCCTTCATTTCATCGAAGCCGCTGCGCACTACCACACGCACGTCTTCGCCACCGAGTCGTTTGGACGATCGGCAGCAGTCCATCGCGGTGTTGCCACCGCCAAGAACGATGACACGCTTCGAAATTTTGGTGACGTGCCCGAAGGCCACGCTGGCGAGCCAATCGATACCAATATGAATGTGGGCAGCGGCTTCCTGGCGACCGGGAAGATTCGCTTCGCGGCCGCGCGGCGCACCAGTGCCGACGAACACTGCGTCATAACCCTCGGCAAGAATTTCCTTGAGGCTGTTTACCCAGATACCGAAGCGGGTTTCCACGCCCATGCCCAGAATGTAGCCAACCTCCTCGTCGATCACCGCCTCGGGCAGGCGGAATTTCGGAATCTGGCTGCGGATCATGCCGCCACCTTGGCGCGCTCCGTCAACCACGGTAACGCTGTATCCAAGCGGCAACAGATCACGTGCGACGGTCAGCGACGCTGGACCACCACCGATGCAGGCGACACGCTTGCCATTCTTTTTTTCCGGGGTCTTGGGCAGACGTTCGCCGATCGCGCCTTTGTAATCGGCGGCAACGCGTTTGAGACGACAGATCGCCACCGGCTGTTCTTCCACCCGCCCGCGGCGGCATGCCGGTTCGCAGGGACGGTCGCAGGTGCGACCGAGAATGCCGGGAAACACATTGGATTCCCAGTTGATCATGTAGGCGTCGTCGTAACGCCCGGCCGCGATCAGACGAATGTATTCCGGCACTGGGGTATGGGCCGGACACGCCCACTGACAATCCACGACCTTGTGAAAGTAGTCGGGATTGCGAATATCGGTTGGCTTCACAACTCCTCCGGTTGGGGCAACCGTCTGTTGTCAGCGGCGGCCCTCAAGATTTTTATTGCTCAAATTAGGAACATCGAAAAGGCATTGCCTTACGTAGCGCACATCTCCAAGGTATTTGCTGATATTAACATCGCGACACGGGCGAAAAAACCTTGCAGTACCAGGACAACCGGCAAGCAGAGCCCTAAAGTACCGCCTTATCTTATATTTTTATTTTCTCAGCCCTGACCTTTAACGGCCAGGCGACATCCCCCATCGCATAGTGGATCAGCACACGGGGGGTTTTTGCCTCCTCCAGCCATTCACCATCCGTCACATTGAACTCAATCTACAACGAAACATGATCGCCACTGCGGCGGAAAGTCCGGTTGCATTCACGTCAGATCATGACCTGACAGCGCAGTTTCAGGCATTCACCGCACCTTGTAACGCACCGTCAGGTGGTGGGGTCCGCGGGCAAAGTAGGAGTCGATCCATTCCACGTTGTCGGAGGAAACCGGCATCAGAATTTCAAAGCGTTGCATTGCAACTTCCATCGCCGCGCGGGTTTCCATGCGCATCAGATAGTTTCCGATACAGAAATGCGGCCCTTGGCCGAAGGTCATCAACGGAAAGTCGATCTTGCGATCAATATCGAAAGTTTCCGGATCGCTGAACTTGGTTTCGTCACGGTTCGCACATGCAACCAGCGGCATGACGGCTGATCCTTTGGGAATTTTCACGCCGGCAAGTTCGGTGTCGCGCGTGGTATTCCGAAAGATGATATGGACCGACGGGTTGAAGCGCAACACCTCTTCGAGCAATGCCGGAATGAGCGACGGATCAGCGCGCACACGGTCGTACACCTCAGGGTGGCGATGCAGTTCCAGAAAAGTGTTGCCAAGAATATTGGTCGTTGTTTCGACACCACCAATCAGCAGCAAAATTGCGGTTGATAAAACCTCACTGCGTGACAGTCGTTCTCCGTCAACTTCGGCCGTGATGAGGGTGGAAATAATATCGTCGCCGAGATTTTTGACGCGCTCCTCGTACAGTTCTTCGAAGAAGGCCTTTGCCGTATCCGAACTTTTGCGAATC
>JAYUFR010000169.1:0-13867 GCA_043738625.1 Sterolibacteriaceae bacterium | reverse complement strand
CGGTTATCCCCGAAGCTGCCGCAATGCTGGTTGGAGGAGGATTTCCCAATATCGGTTTGAGATCCTGGACGCCGTGCATGAACATGATCCAGTAGAGCAATAGCGCCAGCAAAAGATTGGCAAGAGGACCTGCGACCACGATCAACATCCGCCGTATGACCGATTGGCGATTGAACGTGCGCCCAACCTCTTCAGGGGCTACGGGACCTTCGCGCTCATCCAGCATCTTGACATAGCCACCCAGCGGGATGGCCGCGATGCTCCATGTTGTCATGTCACGACCAAGACGCCATTCTCCGAGGGACTTGCCGAACCCGACCGAGAAACGCAGTACCTTGACTCCGCACCAGCGGGCGGCAAGGAAATGTCCCAATTCGTGGATGACCACCAGCACTCCGATGGCTACTATGAACGCGCCGAAGGTCCACAGTGCGCCGGCTCCGCTCATGCAGTTGCCCCACTGGCCAACTGACGCTGTGCCGCATCGCGACCACAACTGTCGGCGTGGAGAACGTCTTCGAGTGCGTTGACGTTCAAGTGGGGGACTTCGTCAAGCACCGCAGAGATGAGGTCCGCAATCCGCAAGAAAGGCAGCCGCCCGTCGAGAAAAGCCGCTACCGCAACTTCGTTTGCCGCATTAAGAATTGCCGGGGCTGTGCCCCCTGCCTTGAGGGCACGATAGGCCAGACCGATGCAAGGAAAACGCGCAAGGTCGGGTTTCTCAAAAGTCAGTTGAGCTATGCGGAACAGGTCAAGTGATTCGACACCTGAGTCAATACGATCAGGGTATCCAAGGGCGTGTGCAATCGGCGTACGCATGTCCGGATGACCCAATTGGGCAAGGACAGAGCCATCCATGTATTCCACCATCGAATGAATCACGCTTTGCGGATGGATAACGATTTCGATCTGATCAGGCCTTGCACCAAACAACCAATGGGCCTCGATCACCTCCAGCCCTTTGTTCATCATGGTTGCCGAATCAACGGAAATTTTGCGGCCCATGACCCAGTTCGGATGAGCGCAGGCTTGCTCAACGGTAACTGTGGACAGCTGATCGAGTGGCATTGTTCGAAACGGGCCACCGGACCCGGTCAGTAGCACCCGGCGTACGCCTGATTTTCCCAGATCGCTTTCAAACGCATGCGGAAGCGATTGAAAAATGGCATTGTGCTCGCTGTCAATCGGAAGCAATTTGGCACCAGAATTTTTTACTTCGATCATGAACAAATGCCCTGCCATGACCAACGCTTCCTTGTTCGCAAGCAGGACACGCTTGCCTGCCTTCACTGCGGCCAAGGTTGGCTTGAGTCCGGCGGCGCCAACGATAGCCGCCATCACCGTGTCAACCTCGGGTAAGGACGCCACAGTTTCCAGCGCTTCGAGGCCCGCAAGAATTTCAGTGGGATGGTTCGGGCCAATCAATTCAGCGAGCCTCAGTGCCGACTGAAGAGAGCCTACGACCACGTATTTCGGGCTGAAACGGCGGCATTGCGCCGCAAGCCTGTCCAGTTGCAAATTGCCGGTCAAGGCGAAAATTTCAAAGCGATCCGGATGACGGTCAACGACGTCAAGCGTACTGACCCCAATCGATCCCGTAGCGCCAAGAATGGTGATGCGCTGGCGAGTCATGACTGAACCAGGGCCAGAGCAAACGCGAGTATCGGCAATGTTGATGTCAGGCTGTCGATCCGGTCAAGCACACCGCCATGACCGGGAAGAAGATTGCTGCTGTCTTTGACACCGGCTTGCCGCTTGATCATCGACTCGAACAAATCGCCGACGATGCTGACGGCGGTCAGCAAAATCAGGATGGGTATCCATGTGAGTGATGGCTGTATGGGATCGTCTGGAGTCGGGTAAACATAAGCCGTCGCAAAAACGAATATATTGACCGCAATACCAGCGCCAATCGCGCCTTCCCAGGTTTTTCCAGGACTGATATGGATGGCAAGCTTGTGCCGACCCCACAGACGGCCGGCGGCATAGGCAGCGATATCTGCGACCCAAACCAGAGCCATGCACAGTAGTAGCAGCATCGGACTGATACTTTGGAGCATGGTCATTGCAGCCCAGGCCGGAACAATGACCAGCAGACCTACGCAGTACCCTAGCAGACGTGATGTCAGTTGCCAGCGCAAGCTTAACCAGAATGGAATCAAGCCCAGCCAAAACAAGGCGGCTATCAACCACACGGGAAACTGCAAATCCGGCCAATTAAAGAGCGCGAAACAGCACAACGCGGTAAGCAGCGGAAATGCGCAACGTCCGAGTTTCCCAGCTTTAATAAGTCCCGCCCACTCCCATGCAGCGATGGCGGCGACCATACCGAATGCAAGCGGGGGATACGGAGTTGGCAGCCAAAACAATACACCCAGACAGCCCCCAGCCAACAGCAACGCGGTGATTATCCGCGTCCTAAGCATCGTCTGTCGCCGCCGGAGCCAGGATAGCGGCCAATTGTTCGCTGGTGCGCCCAAAGCGCCGCTCACGATAGCGATACGAATCGATCGCTGCATCAAGCGCAGCGTCGTCAAACTCCGGCCATAGTTGATCGGTGAAATAGAACTCCGTGTAAGCAAGCTGCCAAAGCAAAAAATTGCTGATGCGCTGCTCGCCGCCGGTCCGTATGAACAAGTCCGGCTCCGGCGCGTAGGCCATTGCCAAATGGGGGGCCAAGTCGTCCTCGCTATAAGCGCCAATCTTCTCAGGGTTTTGCGAGCAAAGACGGTTTAGTGCCTGCACGATATCCCAGCGCCCACCGTAGTTGGCCGCAATGGTCAGCGTCAGACGCGAGTTTTGGGCGGTCAACTCTTCGCCCTGGCGAATGACTTCGACCAACCCCGGAGAAAACCTGGACAAGTCACCGACCACCTTGAGCCTGACTCCATTGCTATTCAGCTTGTTCAGTTCACTTTCCAATGACGAGACGAACAGCCCCATCAGAAAAGACACTTCCTCAGCGGGACGGCGCCAATTCTCGGAACTGAAAGCAAACAGGGTAAGATATTCAATGCCACGCGCAATGCAGGCTTTAACCATGCTGCGCACGGTTTCCACACCACGTTTGTGGCCTGCGACCCGCGGCAGAAAGTGACGGCGGGCCCAGCGGCCATTGCCATCCATGATGATGGCTATATGGCGGGGCACCTTGAGCGCTTCGGGGATGCTCCGCGTAGAACTGACATACGCCATGGCGGTCGCGAAAAGATGGCCTCAGACGGCCATCAGATCCTTTTCCTTGTCGACCAGCAACTTGTCAACTTCTGCCACATACCGATCGGTGAGCTTTTGAATATCGTCCTGGGTGCGGCGCTCTTCGTCCTCGGCAACCTCCTTTTTCTTGAGGGCTTCCTTGAGATGGTTGTTGGCATCGCGCCGCTGATTGCGAATGGCGACTTTTGCATTCTCGCCTTCTTGCTTGACCACTTTGATCAGATCCCGGCGACGTTCTTCCGTCAGCGCCGGCATGGGCACCCGAATTACATCACCTTGCGTCGCGGGGTTCAATCCCAAGTCGGCATCACGAATCGCCTTTTCCACCTTGGCGACCATCGGTTTTTCCCAAGGCTGAACTCCGATCGTGCGCGCATCGATCAGCGTTATATTGGCAACCTGATTGATCGGCATCATCGAACCGTAATAGTCGACCTGAACATGGTCAAGGATGCCCGTATGGGCGCGACCGGTGCGCACTTTGCCAAGGTCGCTCTTGAGTGCGTCGAGGCTTTTTTGCATTCGCTGCTCGGTGGACTTCCTGAGTTCGGCAATCATCGCAGACTCCTAGTGCCAGCTGTTGACTCCATGGTACTAACAATGAACCAGCGTACCTTCATCCTCACCCATCACGATCCGCTTCAATGCGCCCGGAGTGAAGATGGAAAAAACGTTGATCGGTAACTTCTGGTCACGACACAAGGCAAAAGCAGTGGCATCCATGACCTTCAGATCACGACCGATTGCATCGTCGAAACTGATCTTCGAGAACCTGGTCGCAGATTTGTCTTTTTTCGGATCAGCCGAGTAAATACCGTCGACCTTGGTCGCCTTGAGTACAATTTCGGCACCGATTTCCGAGCCTCGCAAGGCTGCTGCAGTGTCGGTGGTAAAGAATGGGTTACCGGTGCCCGCGGCAAATATGACGACTTTGCCTTCTTCCAGGTAGCGAATGGCCTTGCCACGAATGTAAGGCTCTATTACCTGCTCAATATTCAGCGCGGACTGGACTCGTGCGTTGAGCCCTGCTTGACGCATCGCATCAGAGAGTGCCATCGCATTCATCACCGTCGCCAGCATGCCCATGTAATCCGCAGTCGCCCGATCCATGCCGGTTGCAGTGCCCGCTACACCCCGGAAAATATTGCCGCCGCCGATGACAATCGCCATTTCCACACCGAGATCGACCACCGCCTTGATTTCGGCGACGATGCTACCGAGCATGACGGTGTTGATGCCGTAGGCGTCATCACCCATCAGTGCCTCACCCGACAGCTTGAGCAGGATGCGCCGGAAAGCAGGTTTGTCGGCGGCCATAAGAAATTATCTGCTGGCAGCTGCAGCTGCCTGTGCAGCAACTTCGGCGGCAAAGTCACTGGTCTTTTTCTCGATACCTTCACCAACGACGTACAACGTAAAGCTGGCGACAGATGCATTTTTGCTTTTCAGCAGTTGTTCGATCGTCTGCTTGCCGTCTTCTGCTTTGACGAAGACCTGACCCAATAGCGTCACTTCCTTGAGAAATTTCTGCACCGTGCCTTCAGCGATTTTCTCCAGCATGGCTTCAGGCTTGCCGGCTTCGCGGGCTTTTTCAATGGCAATGCGGCGCTCGGTCTCCAACAGTTCGGCAGGGACACCGGAAGAATCCAGTGACTTGGGTTTGGATGCGGCGATATGCATTGCCAAATCCTTGGCCAGTTGCTCATCACCGCCAACAACGTCGATCAATACGCCGATTTTGGCACCGCCGTGAATATAGGTGGACAACTTGCCCTTGGCAGCGATGCGAACGAAGCGGCGGATCGAGACGTTTTCACCAATTTTTCCAACCAAGGCAGTGCGAGTCACTTCGACCGTTGACGGGCCAATACTCATTGCTGCCAATGCAACGACATCAGTGGGATTGCCATCGGCAACGAGTTCACCAAGATTCTTGGTGAAGGCCAGAAAATCATCGTTCTTGGCGACAAAATCGGTTTCGCAATTCACCTCAATCATTGCGCCCAGTTTGCCATCGGCAGAGACGTGAATCCCGACAATACCCTCAGCGGCAACCCGGCTTGCGGCCTTGGATGCCTTGTTGCCAAGTTTTACCCGCAGCACTTCCTCGGCTTTTGTCAGGTCGCCGCCGGTTTCGGTCAATGCCTTCTTGCATTCCATCATGGGCGCGTCAGTCTTCTCGCGCAGTTCCTTGACCATGCTTGCGGTGATTTCCGCCATGAAACTACTCCAAAATCAAAATCGAATGAGCTGTCAGAAACACCGAGATAGCAGAGGAACCGGGTAAAACCGAGGTTCGCCAAATGCCTCACGTGTTTCTGACGGGAGAAATGCCTTTACTAGTCTTTTGCTTCTTCCTCGACTTCGACGAACTCATCGTCGCCGGCCATGGCTTGAACCACTTCGTTCAACGACTGGTCGCGTCCTTCGAGGATGGCATCGGCCGCGCCGCGCGCGTACAGGCGAATCGCCCGACTGGAGTCGTCGTTGCCAGGAATCACGTAGGAAATGCCTTCCGGCGAGTGGTTGGTATCGACCACGCCGACCACCGGAATCCCGAGCTTGTTGGCTTCGGTAATGGCGATTTTGTGATAGCCGACATCGATCACGAACAAAGCATCGGGCAGGCCGACCATGTCCTTGATGCCGCCGATGCTCTTCTGCAGCTTTTCAAGTTCCCGGCTGGCCACCAGCGCCTCTTTCTTGCTCAGGCGCTCCATGCTGCCATCCAGCGCCATCTGCTCAAGATCCTTGAGACGCTTGATCGAAAGCTTGACGGTCTTGAAATTGGTCAGCATGCCACCAAGCCAACGTTCATCCACGAAGGGCATGCCGGCACGTTGAGCTTCTTCAGCAAGGATTTCGCGGGCTTGACGCTTGGTGCTGACAAAAAGGACAGTACCCTTCTTGGCCGACATTTTTTTGAGGAAACTGATTGCTTCCTGGTACTTGACCAGGGTGGTTTCCAGGTTGACGATATGAATTTTGTTGCGGTGGCCGAAAATATACGGGGCCATCTTGGGGTTCCAGAAACGGGTCTGGTGTCCAAAATGGACGCCCGCCTCCAGCATTTGGCGCATGGTAGTAGTCATCGAATGATCTCCGATATGGGTTGGGAACCTCCGCCTGGCCGTATGCAACCCTTTCGGGATCACCCACTCGGCGCCTGGCGTGCGAATTTTGCTTTTCTTTTTTATTGGACCTATGCTGCGATGGTCGAAAAAAGCAATCCACCGATTATAGCGTTTTCACAGGGTTTTCATCAAGACTATCAAGGCAATTGAACTCGGGACGGTTAAAATGTGGCGCTTCAAACCAAGACAAATCAAAGAATCGCGATGAGCATCACCCTCAAGACCCCGGAAGAAATCGAGAAAATGCGCGTCGCCGGCCGATTGGCCGGGGAAGTCCTTGACTACATCGAGCCCCATGTGCGGCCCGGCGTGACCACTGAAGAGCTGGATCGGCTGTGCCACGATTACATGGTCAACGTGCAAGGCTGCATTGCCGCACCGCTCAACTACGCACCGCCGGGCTACAAACCCTATCCGAAGTCGATATGCGCTTCGGTCAATCACCAAGTCTGCCACGGGGTGCCGAACGAGCGAGCCTTGAAAAAAGGCGATATCGTCAATCTTGATATCACGACCATCAAAGATGAGTTTCATGGCGATACCAGTCGCATGTTCGTCGTTGGAGAGGGTTCGATTCTGGCAAAAAGGCTTTGCGCCATCACTCACGAGTGCCTTTGGTTGGGCATTGCACAGGTCAAGCCAAATGCGCGTCTGGGTGATATTGGCGCAGCCATACAAAAACATGCCGAGAAAAATGGGTTTTCAGTCGTTAGGGAGTTCTGTGGTCACGGTATTGGACGCACTTTCCACGATGAACCCCAAGTCTTGCACTACGGCAAAGCCGGCACAGGAGTGGAAATGCTGCCCGGGATGACATTCACCATCGAGCCCATGATCAATGCGGGGAAAGCTGCCATCTCCGAACTGCCGGATGGCTGGACCATCGTGACCAAGGATCGAAGTCTCTCGGCCCAGTGGGAGCACACCATCCTGGTCACCGAAAGCGGCTACGAGGTACTGACGCTGTCCGCCGGTGCTCCTCCCATGCCGACCGTCGCCGCCTGACCCATGCCACGAACGGCCCCGGCCGAGAACAACCCACGCACCCTGATCGGGAATTGCCGCTCGCGTCTGACAAGCGGACGAGCCGATCTACAAGCCGCATACACCAAGAATGCCAATGCCGGCGGGTTGTTGCATGCCCTTGCCCGCCTCGTGGATCAAACCCTGTGCGATTTATGGAAGCAGCTAAGCATGTCGCCCGGACTGGCTCTGGTGGCCGTCGGCGGTTATGGCCGGGGCGAGTTGTATCCAGCTTCTGATGTGGATTTGCTGTTACTGGTGCCTGAAGGTTTCGATCCGGCGATCGAGCCGAAACTGGAGCAACTGATTGGCCTGCTGTGGGATATCGGGCTTGATGTCGGCCATAGTGTCCGTACCCCCAGCGAGTGTGTTGACCAAGCGATACGCGACATCACGGTTCAGACCACACTGCTCGAGTCCCGCTACCTCGCAGGGAGCCGCTCATTGTTTGCCGAGCTAGGCAGTCGACTTGCCACGGTTACCGGTGCGCAGGATTTCTTCAAGGCCAAACAGCTTGAACAGGCGGAGCGTTACGCCCGCCACAACGACACTCCATATAGCCTGGAACCGAACTGCAAGGAAAGCCCGGGTGGATTGCGCGATCTTCAGGTCATCATGTGGACTGCCCGCGCCGGTGGTTTCGGAAAAAGCTGGGCAGACATGATTGCGCCGGGATTGGTGACGGTCGAAGAAGCACTTCAGCTCAAGCGCGCCGAGCAGTTTTTAAGCCATCTGCGAATTCGGCTCCATTATTTTGTAAAGCGGAAAGAAGACCGGCTCCTGTTCGACTATCAGGAGGGATTGGCTCGTGTCATGGGAGTTTCCAGCACAAGTGCCAAACGGGCCTCAGAAGTACTGATGCAGCGGTATTACCGGAATGCCAAACTCGTCACCCAGTTGAACACTCTGGTGCTGCAAAATCTCGGGGCACGGCTGTTCCCTGATCAACCAACAACCCCACTGCGTATTGATCGGAATTTTCAGTCGGTTCGCAATCTGCTCGACATTCGAGACAACAGTGTTTTTGAGCGGGAACCCGCTTGCATCCTGAAGAGCTTCCTGCTGCTTGAACAACGCCCCGAGCTTGCCGGTATGACTGCTCGTACATTGCGCGCGCTTTGGCAGGCGCGACCCCAGATCGACGCCAGTTTTCGCCGCGACCCCAAAAATCGGCAACTGTTCCTGCAACTCTTTCAGCAAAAACACCTGATTCATGCATTACGGCGCATGAATCAGTACGACATTCTCGGTCGTTATCTACCCGCGTTCGGCCGCATCGTCGGACAGATGCAGCATGATTTGTTCCACGTCTATACCGTCGATCAACACATCATGCAGGTGATCCGCAATCTGCGGCGGTTCACCATGATTGAGTTTGCGCATGAGTACCCCTTTTGTACCCGTCTCAGCTCCAGTTTTGAGCGCTACTGGGTGCTCTACGTTTCCGCGTTGTTCCACGACATTGCCAAAGGACGCGGCGGCGATCACTCCAAACTGGGCACGACCGATGCACGCCGATTTTGCCTCGATCACGGCATCGGTAGCGAAGATACCGAGCTCGTGGTGTTCCTCGTCGAGTACCACCTCACCATGTCATCAGTCGCGCAAAAACAGGATCTTTCAGATCCGGAGGTTCCATGTGCCTTTGCAAAGATTGTAAAAACCGAGCGTCGGTTGACTGCACTGTACCTGCTGACAGTGGCAGACATTCGCGGTACCAGCCCCAAGGTATGGAATGCCTGGAAAGGCAAGCTGCTTGAGGATCTGTTCCGCATGACCATGTTGCAACTGCGTGGTGACGCGCCGCCGCAGATGCATGGGGTGAGCGAAAGGCAGGATGAGGCACGCCGACTGCTGCGTTACCATGGTCTTGGCGAGGACATCGAAACGGCACTTTGGGATCAACTCGACACACCTTATTTCATGCGCCACGACGCAGAAGAAATCGCCTGGCATACGAGGATGCTCTACCACCGTCCTGCGTCGGACAAGCCGGTGGTCAAGGCTCGTCTGAATCCTGTTGGCGAGGGGCTTCAGGTGATGGTGTTCTGTCCCGACCAGCCTGAATTGTTTGCGCGCCTTTGCGGCTTTTTTTCGCAAATAGGGTATTCGATCCTGGACGCAAAAATTCACACAACACGCCATCATTACGCGCTCGATAGCTTCGCCCTCATGGGAGCCGAGGACGCGGTGCCCTATCGCGACATGATTGCCCTGATCGAGCATGATCTGGCAGAAATTTTGAAGTCCCGTATCACGCTGACGCCACCGTCGCGAGGCAGGCTGTCCCGGCAGGTAAAGCATTTCCCAATCGTTCCCGAGGTGGAAATCCGTGCGGATGAAAGAGGCAGTCAATACGTAATGTCCATCACTGCTGCAGATCGTCCGGGGCTGCTATTCGATATCGCGCGAATTCTTAGCCAGCACGGCATCGACCTGCAAACTGCCAAGATCAACACACTGGGAGAGCGGGCTGAAGATACTTTCCTGATCAGCGGTGCGGAGCTTGCGCAAGCTGCGACGCTGGTGCGGCTGGAGCAGGAGTTATTGACGACGCTTCAAATCTGAGCAAACTGAAGTGGCAGTGGTCAGTCGTCGCCGGCCATACTGCCGTCTGGGAACAACTGTTCGGTGAAACCAAACTTGCGGAAGTCGCGCACCCGCATCGGATAAAGAATTCCGTCAAGATGGTCGCACTCATGCTGCACGACGCGCGCATGGAAACCCTCTACTTTGCGCTCGATACGGTTTCCATCAATATCGTAACCTGCATATTTCAGATGTTGAAAACGTGGCACCCAGCCCCGCAGGCCCGGCACCGAGAGGCAACCTTCCCAGCCCTCTTCCTCGTCGCTTGATAAGGGTGTCAACTCCGGATTCACGAGAATGGTGAACGGCACGGCGTCTGCAGTTGGATAGCGTTCGCTGGATTCAAAGCCGAAAATTACGACCCGCAAGTCAACGTTGATCTGTGGCGCAGCCAGGCCGACACCATTTTCTTCGGCCATGGTATCCATCATGTCCTGTATCAACGACTTCAACTCGGAAGTGCCAAATGTGGTGACTGGCCGCGCTATGCGCAGCAAATGCGGGTCACCCATGCGCAGTACCTGGCGGATCATGATGAGCAAAAGCCTTCAATGATCAAACGCGCCTGAGCCAATGAAGCATGCAAGACTTCTTCGATGCTTTCGAAGTGGATGCCCTGGCTGCTGTCGGCGCGACCTGCAGCCCAGTTCGCGACTACGCACAGCGCGGCATAGGGAATTTCAAGTTCGCGCGCGAGCACAGCTTCGGGCATGCCGGTCATGCCGACGATGTCGGCTCCATCTTGCTCAAGCCGATTGATTTCGGCAGCCGTTTCCAGGCGGGGACCCTGCGTCGCTGCGTAGACAGCCCCATCGACAATCGTTTGACCCACATTTTGGGCGATTCCAATCAATTCTCCCCGCAATGCTGTGTCATATGGATGGGTGAAGTCCACATGGATCACCTGACTTTCGCCCCCTTCAAAAAATGTTGCGGATCGCCCCCAAGTGTAATCAATGATCTGATGAGGAACGACAAGGGTTCCAGGTCCGAGATGTGCGCGAATCCCGCCGACCGAAGCTACCGAGATGATGCGATCAGCCTTGGCCACCTTGGCAATAGCCCACAAGTTGGCGCGATAATTGACCAGGTGCGGAGGAATCGTATGCCCATACCCGTGCCTGGCGAGAAATACCACCTCGGCTCCTCCCAGCCGACCGAAGGTCAGCGCCCCGGAAGGGTCGCCAAATGGTGTTCGTACTACTTCGCGACGGGAAACATCCAGGTTGGCAAGCCGGGTCAGACCACTGCCGCCAATGATTGCGAGCATTCATGAATCTCCTGAAAAGGCGCATGAATTCTAGCATGTGGTCTTTTGGCAGCTTCTGGACGGGAACCACTGCTGCCGTCAAACCGGACGAACGACGACACGGCCGCTCCTTGGAGAAGCAGAACAAGGAAAGTGATACAATGCGCGCCCTTTTGTGCACTGCAAAACCTACCATGTCGCGCTCCCTCAGAAACATCGCCATCATCGCTCACGTCGACCACGGCAAAACCACGCTGGTTGACCAACTGCTGCGGCAGTCCGGCACCTTCGCCGCTTACCAGCAGATTACCGAGCGGGTGATGGATTCCAATGATCTGGAAAAGGAACGCGGCATCACCATTCTGGCGAAGAACTGCGCCATCAATTTTGAAGGCACCCACATCAATATTGTGGACACCCCGGGCCATGCCGATTTCGGCGGCGAAGTAGAGCGTGTACTGTCCATGGTGGACGGCGTTTTGCTGCTGGTGGACGCGGTCGAAGGGCCCATGCCGCAGACGCGTTTCGTGACGCGCAAGGCGCTGGCGCTGGGCCTCAAACCAATTGTGGTGGTCAACAAGATCGATCGTCCGGGTGCACGCCCGGACTGGGTGATCAATCATACGTTTGATCTTTTCGACAAACTTGGCGCTACTGAAGAGCAACTCGACTTCCCGGTAATTTTCGCCTCGGCGCTGAACGGCTATGCGATGCTCGATGCAGACAAACCGGGCACCGACATGCGCCCGCTCTATGAAGCAATCCTCAAATACACGCCGCAGCCTGATGTCAATCCTGACGGCCCGCTGCAACTGCAGATTTGCTCGCTCGATTACTCCAGCTATGTCGGCCGCATCGGCATTGGCCGCATCAAGCAAGGCCGCCTGAAGCCGGGTCAAGAAGTCGTGGTGATGTATGGTGACGAACCAAAGGGCAAGGCCAAGGTCGGTCAGATTCTGATGTTCAAAGGGCTGGAACGCGAATCGGCGGAATCAGCCGAAGCCGGTGACATCGTGTTGGTCACGGGCGTAGAGCAAGTGGGAATCGGCGTGACCGTCTGCGACCCAATCAATCCTGTCGGCATGCCACCTCTGGTCGTGGATGAACCCACTTTGACCATGAACTTTCAGGTCAATACCTCGCCGCTGGCAGGCAAGGAAGGCAAGTTTGTCACCAGCCGTCAAATTCGCGACCGCCTGCAAAAAGAACTGCTCGCCAACGTCGCACTGCGCGTTGAAGACACCGCGGATGCCGATGTGTTTCTGGTTTCAGGCCGGGGTGAATTGCATTTGACAATTCTGTTGGAGACCATGCGGCGTGAGGGTTACGAACTGGCAGTGTCACGTCCCCGCGTACTCTACAAGGAGATCAACGGTGAGAAGTGCGAGCCGTATGAATTGCTCACGGTCGACGTAGAAGAGGCTAATCAGGGCGGCGTGATGGAAGAACTCGGCCGTCGCCGTGGCGATCTGCAGGACATGCAATCGGATGCCAAGGGACGCGTCCGACTCGAATATCGCATCCCGGCCCGTGGTCTGATCGGCTTTCAGGGTGAATTCCTTACCCTGACCCGTGGTACAGGGCTTGCCAGTCACGTGTTCGACGATTACGGTCCCATGGCAGGCACCATGGCCGAGCGCCGCAACGGCGTGTTGATTTCAGCAGAGGACGGCCCTGCCGTCGCCTATGCGCTTTGGAAGCTGCAGGATCGTGGCCGCATGTTTGTCAGTCACGGCGACCCGCTGTACGAAGGCATCATCATCGGCATCCATAGCCGCGACAACGATCTCGTGGTAAACCCGATCAAGGGCAAGCAATTGACCAACGTGCGTTCGTCTGGTACTGACGAAGCCGTGCGGCTAGTGCCGCCCATCCAGATTACGCTGGAATCCGCCGTCGAGTTCATTGCGGATGATGAACTCGTGGAGATCACGCCGAAATCGATTCGATTGCGCAAACGCTACCTCAAGGAACACGACCGCAAGAAAGCCAATCGGGCCGAGCAGGTCGTCTAATACCCGGCGTCGCGCAGTTTTTAGCTGTTCTTGAGCGCGTAAATCGCGGGCAAATTGCGCCACGCGCCGCGGATATCCATGCCAAACCCGAACACATAGCGGTTCGGCAATTTGAGTCCGACAAAGTCGGCCACGATGGGCTTTGGGCGACCGATGTTCTTGTCGGTAAAGACCACGGTATAACAAGCCAGGGCGCCCTGGGCCAACAGGCGCTCCTTGATCGCGGCCAGCGTAATGCCCTCATCAAGGATGTCATCCACCAGCAATACCGTGCGTCCATGCACAGAGCTACGCGGTTCCACGATCCAGGCTAGTTCGCCACCGATGGTTGCATCACCATAGCGTGAGGCGTGCAGATAGTCGTACTCCAGAGGAAACCCGAGTTGTGGAAGCAGATGCCCAGCGAAAATCGTCGCCCCGCCCATGACTGCGAGTACCAATGGATTGCATCCGGAAAACGCCATCGTAACCTCGCTGGCCACCCGACTGACCGCAGCGGTGACTTCGGCGGCAGAGCAAATCTGCTCCGCATTTTCCAGAATTCGCAGCGCTTCGTCGCGCGTCATCTCTACTTGCGCGCGGCGAGATAGCGGCTGAATTCATCGGCCACTTCGTGGTGGCGCAGAGCAAATTCCACCGTC
>JAYUFR010000168.1:0-4729 GCA_043738625.1 Sterolibacteriaceae bacterium | reverse complement strand
TGCTGGCTTATGCCGAACGTTTGCCGCACGGCGGCGGCTATCACCTCAAGTTGTTCGGTTTGCCCGCTGCATTGCAAGGCACGACCGCACAACGTGTGGCGCAAATCAACGCTGCGCTTGAAGGGTTGATCCGGCAATGCCCGGAACAATATCTGTGGGGCTATAACCGGTATAAAAGACCGTCCGGAGCTTCCGCTCCGGGAGTGAGGAGTGAGGAGTGAAGAGTGAACGGCAATTCCTTTGGCGCAGGTCATGTTGCGGCTAGTTCTTGGCCTGTTGTGGTTGCTGCATTTTTTGCCGCTGCGTGTGCTGCGTGCGCTGGGCTGGGCGTTGGGATTGGTGCTCTATGTGGTGGCGTTCGAGCGGCGCCGCATCGCGATGATCAATCTGCGGCTGTGCTTCACCGACCAGCCCGAAGCCTGGCGACGCATGATCACGCGTCGTCACATCATCGCTTTCAGCCGCACGCTGCTGGATCGTTCGCTGTTCTGGTGGGCGCCGCAAGCAAGGCTGGAGCGCATCATCCGCCTGCACGGCCGCGAACATCTCAAGGACGCTGAAGGCCGGCCGACGATATTGCTGGCGCCGCACTTCGTCGGGCTCGATGCCGGCGGCGTAATGATGACCATGGCGACGCCGCTGGTCAGCATCTATTCGCGACAGAAGAATCGCCACTTCGACGCGCGCCTGCTGGCCGGCCGCATGCGCTTCAACACGCCGCTGCTGCTGTCGCGCCAGGATGGCATGCGCCGCGCGCTGAAGGCGCTGAAGGATGGCTATCCGTTCTACTACCTGCCCGACATGGATTTCGGCGCCAGGGATGCGCTATTCCTGCCCTTCTTCGGCGTGCCCGCCGCCACCATCACCGGCGTCTCGCGCCTAGCGCGGCTGTCGCGCGCGCGCGTGGTGCCGTGCATCACGCGCATGGTGGCAGATGGCTACGAAGTCACGTTGATGCCACCGTGGGAAGATTATCCCGGCGCCAGCGTAGAGGCCGACACGCTGCGCATGAATGCCTTCATCGAAGGCGAGGTGCTGAAGATGCCGGAGCAATATTTCTGGGTGCACAAGCGTTTCAAATCGCGCCCGGCGCAGGAAAAAGGCTTTTATTGAGCCGTGTTTCCGGGGATCGGCCGATTGCCCGCAGGGTAAGATTGGGTGATGTTCCGCAATCCTCCCGCCGCTGAAATCCGCCAGTTGCTGCAAGCGATCAAGACTATCGCCGTCGTAGGCTTCTCAAACCGGCCGCAGCGCCCCAGCCACGGTGTGGCTTACGCCATGCAACAGGCGGGTTACCGCATCGTCCCGGTGCGACCCGGCATCAGCGAAGGACTGGGCGAGCGCGCTTATGCGCATTTGGCCGACCTGCCCGAAGTGCCCGATCTGGTCGATGTGTTCCGCGCCCCGCAGCACGTGGCGGGCATCGTCGATGAATGCATCGCACTTGGGGTCAAGGCTATTTGGTTGCAGGAAGGCGTGGTCGATGAAGTCGCTGCCGAACGAGCGCAGGCGGCAGGCATTAGCGTGGTCATGGATCGCTGCATCTGGAAAGACTACCGGGCATTGCTGGCATGAAAATTCGCTTCACCAAAATGCACGGCCTCGGCAATGACTTCGTCGTGCTTGATGCCGTGCGCAACAACTTCATACCGACGCCGGCACAGGCACGCTTTCTCGCCGACCGTCATGTCGGCGTCGGTTGCGACCAGATCCTGATTGTCGAAAAACCCGCACATGACGGTGTCGACTTCGGCTACCGGATATTCAATGCCGATGGCGGCGAAGTGGAACAGTGCGGCAATGGTGCACGCTGCTTCGCGCGCTTTGTCAGCGAACAGGGTCTCTCGGCCAAACGCGAGTTTCGTGTCGAGACCCGCTCCGGCATCATCACCCCGCGCCTTGAAGCGAATGGCGATGTGACGGTCGATATGGGCGCGCCGCGTTTCGCGGCGGAGGACATCCCCTTTCAAAGTGATTCCGATGCCGCGCTGCAGCCATTGCAGGTTGGCGGCCATCGCGTCGACATCAGCGTGGTGTCGATGGGCAACCCCCACGCAGTGCAGGTGGTGGATGACGTCGATACCGCGGCTGTGGCCGGTGACGGCCCCTTGATCGAATCCCATCCGCGTTTTTCGCAGCGGGTCAATGCCGGGTTCATGCAAATTGTTGACCGTCACAGAATCAGGCTGCGCGTGTATGAACGCGGTGCCGGCGAGACCCTGGCCTGCGGCAGCGGTGCCTGTGCCGCGGTGGTGACCGGCATCCGCCGCCAGTTGCTTGACTCGCCGGTGCGCGTTACCACGCGCGGCGGCAACCTTTCCATCGCCTGGGCCGGACCGGATCACCCGGTGATGATGACCGGCCCGGCGGTATCCGTTTTTTCCGGTGAAATCGAAATTCCAGAGGAACTGACATGAACGATGACGACGTCGCGGAGTACCTGAAAGCGCATCCCGAGTTCTTTCAACGCCAGGCCGAACTGCTCGGCCAGATCACGCTGTCCAGCCCCCACGGTGGCGCCGTAGTGTCGCTCGGCGAACGACAAATGGGTGTGCTGCGCGACAAGCTGCGGCTGCTCGAAGGCAAGCTCGCCGAGCTGATCCGCTTCGGCGAAGAAAACGACGCCATCGCCAGCAAGGTGCACGAGCTTGCCGTGGCGATCATTGGCGCCAACAGCTTTAGTGGAGCGGCGCGCGCGCTCTATTCGCACCTTGGCGGCAGCTTTGCCGTGCCGCATGTGGCGGTGCGCTTGTGGAACATCATCCCGGGCCTGGAACCCGAGTTCGCGCCGGTCAGCGATGCGGTGAAGACGCTGGCCGGAAGTCTGGCGCATCCCTATTGCGGCTCCAGTAGCGGGCAGGAAGCGATGGAATGGTTCGGCGAGCGCAGCGGACACATCCGCTCGATGGCGCAGATTCCGCTGTGGAGTGACGGCAAATGTTTCGGTCTGCTGGTGCTGGCCAGCGAAGAAGGCAGACGCTTCTATCCGGACATGGGCGTGCTCTATCTCTCGCGCATTGGTGAAATGGCTGCGGCAGTGTTGTTCCGGGTCGGGGGTGGGTGAAGTCACACCCATGAAGAGATTTCCGTGAGTACCGCCACAGAAACCTTCCTCACCGAACTCGCCCATCAGCGGCTGGCGAGCCGCCACACGGTCACCGCCTACCGCCATGATCTGAACCTGCTTGCCGAGCTTGCGGGTGCTGCAGATCTGCTCGAACTCCAGCAAGCCCACGTGCGCCGCCATGTCATGCAACTGCATGGTCGCGGCCTTGGTGCCCGTTCGCTGGCGCGCGTGCTTGCAGCATGGCGCGCCTACTACCGCTGGCTGGCGCGGCGTGGTGCTATCACCCGCAATCCCTGCGAAGGCGTACGCGCACCCAAGGCGTCGCGTGCACTGCCCAAAGTGCTCGCGGTTGATCAGGCAGCGGCCCTGCTCGATGCCGATACCGACGTGCTGCTGGAACTGCGCGACAAGGCCATGTTCGAGTTGCTCTACTCCTCCGGCCTGCGCCTCGCCGAACTGGCGAGTCTTGACTGCAACGGCGGGCTGGCACTGAACGATGGCGAAGTCAGGGTGACCGGCAAGCGCAACAAGACCCGCATCGTGCCTGTCGGCGAGCAGGCGCGAACCGCTATCGAGAAATGGCTGGCGCGGCGCGGCGAAGTCGCTGCTGAAGGCGAGCCTGCCCTGTTCGTCAACAACCGCGGTGGCCGCCTCTCGTCACGCTCGATCGCCCGCCGCCTGGAACGCTGGTCGCTGCAACAGGGACTGGGCATCCATGTGCATCCCCACATGCTGCGCCACTCCTTCGCCTCCCACGTGCTGCAATCCTCCGGCGACCTGCGTGCCGTGCAGGAAATGCTTGGCCACGCCAATATCAGCACCACGCAGATTTATACGCATCTTGACTTTCAGCACCTGGCGAAGGTGTACGACGCGGCGCATCCGCGGGCGAAGAAAAAATAATCGCTTCACGGCACTGCCGCGATAGTATTCAAACCAAGCACTGCCAAAGACAGGCGCCAAGAATAACGGGGTAGCCGTGCGCCCGATCAACACGCGGCATTGAAAAGGGGCGCAAGATGAGCACGTTTGAATCAGATACATTGCCGACACTGAAAAAGCGAATTGCCATTGGTGTTGTTGCAGTGATCGTTCTTTACATTCTGTGGCCGTTTTATTCAGTGCCGACCGGCAGTCGCGGCGTGGTGACGCAGTTCGGAAAAATCGTCGGTATCGAAGGCGAGGGGCTCGCGGTGTTGCCGCCCTGGCAGAAACTCTCCAACTTCAGCATCCGCGCCGAGCAGGCGGATATTGAGGGCGCAGAGGGCAGCACCAGCGACACGCAACCGGTCAAGGTGAGCATGACGGTGCGCTACAGCATTGCAACGGATCGCGTTGCCGAGGTATTCGAGAAATACAGCCACGACGGCGACCTTTCCTCGTATGTCCAAACCGCGACCCAGGAAATTTTCAAGGCCGTCACGGCAAAATACACGGCGCCCGACCTGATCTCTCAGCGTGCCAAGGTGTCGGCCGACATCAATTCGGCACTGCGCGAAAAGCTCACCCTCTACGGCGCGCAGGTCATCAATATCGACATGCGCAATTTTGCATTCTCGGATTCCTACATGCGTGCCATCAACGACAAGGTGACGCAGGAACAGTTACGCCTCGCCGCCGAAAACAAACTCAAGACCGTCGAAGCCGAGCAAAAACAAAAAG
>JAYUFR010000167.1:0-4733 GCA_043738625.1 Sterolibacteriaceae bacterium | reverse complement strand
TTGCTGAGTTTCTTCCATGCCGCGCCGATCTCGAAGTTATTGCCGGCGACGATGCGGTAGTCCGGGGCGTTCTCGCTTTCCTTGGGGTTCGGAACCAGCTTGACCTTGACGTTGAGCGTCAGGGTGCGAACCGTGCCGGTGAAGCTGTTGTTCTGTGCAGTGAAGGTGCCGATGTTTGCCATGATGAATCTCCTTTTCGGTGGTGCAAGGTCGCGCCCATCGCGGCCTTGTCGGTGATCCGAAGGGCGAGGGTCGGGCGGGCTGCACCGCTTGCGGCCGCAACGCAGTGGAGGACCGGGAGGCACGAGAAATTTGGCTCGCGAGGAAGCCGCAGGCGGGGAAATTTGTTGGGCCGGACGGTTGCCGCCAGGAAGCCCGAGGCGCAGCCGCTGCATCGCCAGGATTCACGACAAGTCAAGGCCGCTCTTGGGTGCGATCCTCACCGAAAAGCATCATGGCTCCGGCCCCCTCGCACAGGTGCTTCGCCGGTGCGCGTCCTGACGCTGGCAAGGTCGGTTCCGCATCAGCAAGGATGAACGTCCCGTCGCATTGGCACCGGCATTATCGGTGGTGGTGTGGCCGACTGAGTGCGGTGCACGGCCTGTCGGTGGCCCGCCGTCGTTCCTGCCAACCTGACCGCCAGTGTCGGGAACGGCGTGTACAATGATGTTTCCCTGATCCAAAGTTTGTCGGTATGCTTGGAATTTAGCTGATTCAAGCCAGATTTTGGGTGATTAGGAATGTCAGATCCACGCGTTTTCTTTGCCGCAGAACGAACCCTGCTGGCCTGGGTTCGATCGGGGCTTACTGTAATGGCTCTTGGTTTCGTTGTCGCAAAGTTCGGCCTGTTTCTGCGGCTGTTGGGTTCATCAAGTGACAACAACCATTCCCACTGGCCATCCATTGTTTTGGGTATTACTCTTGTCACCATTGGCGCAGGAATTACGCTGGGGGCATTACACAATCATCGGTTGTATGTACGATCTCTCCCGGCCGAAGATCGACCCGAACTGGCCTTACCGTGGCTGTCATCGCTTCTGTCACTGACGGTTGCCATAGTTGGGCTGCTTTTGGCTGTTTACCTGGCAATCGCTTGAAGAACCGACTTTGTCAACCAGATTCTATTCGCGGCGTGGCGGCTATATCTTCAGTTGTTTTCGAATCACCTTCAGTTCCCGTTGCCTTGCGTCGTCAGGCTTGGGATACGACATTCGCAGTGACTTAAGAGAATCAAGAATGATCTGCGAGATGATCAAGTGAGCATTTTGCTTGTCGGCAGCCGGGACCGCATACCAAGGTGAGTGCGGGTGCTTGTTGCACCGAGGCACGCCTCGTAAGCCTCCTGATACTGCGCCCAAAATTTTCTCTGCTCGATGTCGGCCATACTGAATTTCCAGTTCTTGTCCGGCTCGTCGATTCGACTCAGAAAACGGAGCCGTTGCTCCTCCTTCGATAGATGCAAGAAGTATTTGATAATACGGGTTCCATTGCGGTGCAAATGGCTCTCTAGATCATTTATGGACTGGTAGCGTTGCTGCCAGAACTCTTTCCTTTCCAACGCTTCGCTTGGCAACCCTTCGCTGCGAAGAATCTCGGGCTGCACGCGAACGATCAATACCTCTTCGTAGTAAGAGCGGTTAAAGATGCCAATCCGCCCTCGCTCAGGTAGGCAGCTTGTCGTGCGCCAGAGGAAATCATGCGCAAGTTCGGCCGTGCTTGGGTGCTTGAAACTGAACACCTGATAGCCCTGCGGATTCACGCCGGACATCACGTGTTTGATGGCGCTGTACTTGCCGGCCGCATCCATGGCTTGGAAGATCGGCAGCAGGGAATGGCTGTTGCTGGCATACAGCAGGCTCTGCTGCTCAGTTAGTTCAGCGATATGCGCTTCAATCAGGGATTGGTAATGCTTGCGTGACTTGTAGAACGATTTGATTGTTGTCTGACGTGCAGCAATCTCGGCTTTTACCCCTTCTGCCACACGAAAGTCGTTGCAATTAATTTTCATTTCGATATCTCCTACGTTGCTGACGGTTTACTGGTTGGGGAAGCAACCGCCGTGGGAACACGCCACCTGATCATTTCAACCTTCAGGGCATCATTGACGATAAGGCACGACACCATCGCGTAGACGAAAATCGCAAGCGTCTGCCACCATGGCAATGGCTGTAGACCTGGGATTCCGACAAACGTAAGTACCGTTCCGGTAATTGCATCCGCAGTCAGCGCCCAGATGAGAGACTTGCTTGGCATCGTCGCCCAGAACCAGTGGCGCTCCCGTGCGGATACGATTGAAAACACGGCAAAGTAAAGCAGCGTCAGGAAGCTGAAGGTATAGAGGGCATTGTCATTGGACGCCAGACCAAAGCGCGACCAGCCAATCCAGAGCAGGAGAAGCGATTCGATAACCATCACGATCCCCAACACCACGGAGACCGTAATGAACCCACCAATGTTCCATGTTTCCGGTTTGCTGGAGGAGCGAACATGGTCAGTGGCCAGGGCGATCTTGGCGAAGTCCGTCATAAAGACCAGCAGCAGCATGGCAAAGGCTGAAACGACGAACTTGCCGGTCACGATGAACGCGATGGACACAAAGGCTGCCTTCAAAATCGTCCGGCTGATCTTGTTGATGATCCAGGTCAGAATACGCTGGTAGATGGTCCGCCCTTGTTCGACCAATGCCACGATGTTCGTTAGCCCCGGTTCGGTCAGAACGACACTCGCGGCACCCTTGGCTACATCGGTCGCGGTACTGACGGCGATACCCACTTCAGCCTGGCGCAGAGCAGGTGCATCATTGACCCCATCGCCCGTCATGCCGGTAACGTGTCCCGCAGCCTGCAGGTGCTGCACCACGATATATTTGTCCTCCGGATACACTTCAGCGAAGCCATCGGCGCCGGCCAATAAATCAACCGACTCACCACCAGGCTTCGTGCCCTCTGCCTTCAGGTCCGCCATGCGTCGAATGTTCGGCAACCCGACACCGCCAGCGATTTCGCTCGCGACCGCAAGAGCATCACCGGTGAGCATCTTCACTGCCACACCTCGATCCTGTAGCGCTGCGATGAGTTGCTTCGCATCCGGTCGCGGTGGATCAAACAGGGACACCAATCCGATCAAGGCAGGCGTACCCGATTCGGGGCCGCGTGCCACCGCCAGCGTCCGATATCCCTTCGCGGCCGATGCGCTGATGCGTTCCTCCAATGCCTCGATGGCCGGGGGTTGTAGTCCACAGGCCTCGGCAATGGTGCGCACGGCACCTTTCATTACCCGCAGCCGCTGACCATACAGTTCAACAATGGCTTCAGTCCGCCGGCTTTTTGCGTCGAATGGTGTAAAGGAGATTGAAGCAGTTGGCAGGCCACCATCAAAAACATGGTGTGCCTTTGCTGCCGCAAGGAACGCCAGATCAATCGGGTCCTGATTGGCTTCTTGCGAAGCGAGTGCGCCAGTGATTAATACGTCGGTTTCTTTCGCACCGTCCAGCGGGATCACATCCGTGATCGCCAATTGGTTCATCGTAATCGTGCCGGTCTTGTCCACACAGAGCACGTCCATCGTCGCTGCATCCTCGGCAGCGCTGAGACGAGTGACCAGTACGCCGCGCTTGGCAAGCTCTTTCGAACCGACGGCCATGCTGACCGTGAACATCACGGGCAGAGCAACCGGCACCGCACTCATCAACAACACAAGCATCAGCGGAACCATTTCGAGCAGGGGCGCACCGCGGATCAAAGAAGGCACAATCACCATGCCAAGTAGTGCACCAACGATAACGAATAGCCAACGAACCACCTTGCCCACGACTGCTTCAATGTGGAGTTTTGGACGTGCCTCTTGCACAAGTTGTGTGGTGCGGCCGAAATAGGTCTGCGCTCCGGTCAGAATAACCACGCCGTTACTCTCCCCTCGGCGGACGATAGACCCCGAGGAAACCACTTCGCCAGGTGCTTTGTCCGCCTCCTTCGATTCGCCGGTGAGCGCCGACTGGTCAACGCTCAAGGTTCCGGTCAGGAGCTTCACGTCTGCGGGAATGATGTCACCGGAACGAACGCGGAGGATATCGCCCGGAACCAGTTCCCGGGCAGGGATGCTTTGCCATGTCGAGTCACGCAACGCACGCGCACTTACCTGCAATCGTTGCCGAAGTGCCTCAACCACACCGGCGGCCCGGTGCTCCTGCATAAAACTCAGCACTGCATTCACGACCAGTAGCGCGCTTACCACGGCAAGGTCTGAATATTTATGAAGGACTGCTGAAAGAACCATGATCAGCTCTAGCATCCACGCCGAAATACCCCAGAACTTGCCGAGGAATGTAAGAACCGGATGCCCTTTTTTTTCTGCAACTTCGTTGTAACCATCATTTTTGCGCCGAGCATTTACCTCTGCGCGCGTGAGACCTGATTCCGGCTTTACATCGAGCGTTGTGAGGGTTTCCGAAAGTGACGCAGAAACGATGTCAGGTACTTTGGAACTCGCGGGGGTCGATCTCGGAGTTTTTGCTCCGAGGTCTTTTGTGGCTGTTTGCATGGTGACCTCTTACATTACAAAATTGCCCCGTAGACCTACCTCAGTTACCCCATCGCTGCCGACCGGTTAAAACGGATACAGCAACTCAATATTTTTTTGGGTCTTCGTGGAAGAGTGTGGGTAAATTTCGTCATGAAATCGTCTGAATGCCTTGCTGAATACGGGTTTGCGGAGTTTGACGGTGTCGCGGAAAC
>JAYUFR010000166.1:0-13899 GCA_043738625.1 Sterolibacteriaceae bacterium | reverse complement strand
GCCTGCCGGTGGCGCGGCGCTTGCTGAGCACGACCGACCGGGCATTCACGATGCTGGTTTCCGACAGTTGGCTGGCGGAAATTTTTCGCACCCGCATCATCGCCAGGTTCGCGGCGTTTGCGATGACTTTCGAGCGGGCCAAGAAGCTTGCCTTCCGCACGATCTCGCAGACCGGCATCGCCTACCCGAACAGCCCGCTGTCGCAGACGCTCGCCGGACTGCCCGAAGGCGCGCCAGTGGCGGGCGAGCGCTTTCCGTGGCTGCAACTGAGACTGCGGGCAAAGGGCCCGGTCGAGGACCTGTTCCAGAAACTCGACGATACGCGCTACAACCTGATCGTCATCGGGCAGCCTGCGCCGTCAATGGAAGCGACGGGGCTTGGTGAGCTGCTGACCACTCTCGTGATTCCCGACAATGCGCTCAACGCAGAGGCGCTTGCCCGCGTGGGGATTTCAGAACCGGCGTTCTATTTGCTGCGCCCGGACGGGCACGTCGGGCTGTGCGGGGTTCGGCTGGATACGGCTGCGGTTACTGGATACTTTTCCAAAACCGGGATCCGGTAGACGACACTCGTACACGAACACGACGCCTGCCAGTCGACTTTGACTTTAGTTCAGGCGCCCGACCGCCTGACGCAGAATTTCCACCTGGGCGCTGATTGCAACGCGATCTTCTGCCTCCGGACGTACGGCGAGATAGGCCTCCAGATCTTCGATCGCCGCACTCGGGCAATCGAGCTGGGCGTAGGCGATGCCACGGTCACGCAGCTCGGTCGGCTCTTTGGGCAGCAGGACCACCATGCGCTGCTGCACGTTGAGCAGGCGCTTCCAGTCCTTGTCGTAGCGGTAGATGTTTTTCAGGTTGCGCAGGGTGCGCGCCAGGGTTTCGCGCGGGCTAGCCGGATGAAGAAACGCGGCGATGGCTTCGGGGGTCAAGTGGGCGGTTTCGAGATCGGGCTCGATGCGGCCGATGAGATCATCGTAGGTCAGGCTGGTGCCGCTGTTGAATACATCGAGAAACGCTTCGCCGCCGCCGATCTTGACCTTGACCAGGAAGTGGCCGGGGAAAGCCACACCCTGCAAGGGAATGCCGGCCTGCTGGCCAATCTCCATGTAGAGCAGCGACAGCGTGATCGGCAGGCCGCAGCGGCGCTCGATGACGCGGTTGAGGTAGCTGTTGTCGGGATCGTAGTAGTCATTGGCGTTGCCACGGAACCCCAGTTCCTTGAAGAACAGCTGGTTGAGGCTGTGCACGCGGTGCTGCATGGGGGCATCGGCGGGGATGCGTTTACGCAGACGCGAACCGAATTCGTCGACCTGATGCAGCAAGGCCAGCATGTCCAGCGCCGGATATTCGTCCTGCGCAATCGCCAGCGCCGCCTCAAATACGGGCAGCGAAGCATCTTCGCGCACCAGCAGGTCCCAATATTCGAGCGGAGTTGTTGTCATCGCCATTTATCAAACCTTGGCTTCAGGATAACCGGATTTGGGGCGCAAGATCAACTGACAGATGAAGTACAAATACGGCGCAACTCACCTTCGACTTATTGCTGGCCGTAGCTGCTGAATTTTTCCAGCACCTGCACCATCTCGTCATCCGGGATGAGCTTCGGCTGCCCCATCTGCAAGGTGCGCCAATATTGCTCGCACAGCGTTTCCAGTTCCACCGCGAGTGCCAACGCATGCTCCAGGTTGCGGCCGAACACCACCATGCCATGATGCGCCATGAGGCAGGCGCGGCGATCGCGCAGCGCGACGATCATGGCGTCCGACAGTCCCTGGGTGCCGAACAGGGCATAGCTGGCGCAACGCACGGTGTCGCCGCCGAAGCGGGCGATCATGTAATGGAACGGCGGAATCTCCACATCCATGCAGGCCAGGCTGGTGGCGAAGGATGCGTGGGTATGAACCACCGCGCCGGCTTTTGGATAGGCCTGATAGATGTCGCGATGGAAGCGCCATTCGGACGAGGGCTTGCGGTCACCGTGCGGCGTGCCGTCGAAGTCGACATGCACCATATCGTCGGGCGTGCACCGTTCGTAGGGCATGCCGGTCGGCGTGATGATGAAGCCTTCGCCCCCGCGCGCGCTGACGTTGCCGGACGCGCCGCGGTTGATGCCGCTGGCGTTCATGGCCTGTGCGGTTTCGAGTACTTTGGTTTTCAGTTGGTTTTCTTTCATGGCCTCAGTGTGTGCAGTGCACCGGGCAGGGTAATGCCGCGTTGGGTGATGATGCCGGAAATCAGCGCCGCCGGTGTGACATCGAAAGCCGGGTTGGCGACTGGCGTGCTGCCTGCGCCAAGTTCCGCGGCTGCACGCTCTTCGATGGGAATCGCGGCGCCATTGGCGCAATCGAAATCGATGGTGGACAACGGCGCGGCAATATAAAACGGCACACCGTGCGCCTTGGCGGCGAGCGCCTTGAGATAGGTGCCCACCTTGTTGGCGGTGTCGCCGTTGGCGGCGATGCGGTCGGCACCCACCACGATGCAATCTACCCGGCCTTGCATCAGCAGCAACCCGGCGGCGTTGTCGGCGATCAGCGTATGCGGAACGGCTGACTGATTCAGTTCCCACGCCGTCAACAGACCCTGGTTGCGCGGCCGTGTTTCGCTGACCCAGACATGCAGTTGGATGCCGGCGGCGTGCGCGGCATAAATCGGGGAGAGCGCGGTGCCGTGTGCCACGGTGGCGAGCCAGCCAGCATTGCAATGGGTCATAACGTTGACCGGCTTATCAGGCCGCGCCATCTCTTGCAGCAATTGCAAGCCGTGTTGGCCGATGGCGGCGTTTGCGTTTTTGTCTTCGGCTGCAATTGCCCGTGCTTCCTGCCATGCGGCTTCGCGCCGGTCTTGTGGCGTTAGCGTCGACAGCACGCGCTGCATGCGACGCAGAGCCCAGTTCAGGTTGACCGCAGTGGGACGTGTGGCCGACAAGAGGTCGATGATGTGCGTGAGGTCGTCGGCCTTGTCGGCAAGGCCGATGGCCACACCGTAGGCTGCGGTGGCGCCGATCAACGGGGCACCGCGGACTTGCATGCTGCGGATGGCGTGAGCGACCTGGTCGAGGGTGCCCAGGCGCTGGAATAGCGTCTCGGCGGGCAATCTTGTTTGGTCGAGGATGACAATGGCGCCATCTTCTTCAGCGAGGGTTTGAAAAGGCTTATTCACCACAGAGGACACAGAGGAAGACACAAAGGAAGACAACAAACGAGAACACCGGCATCAAACTTCCTCAAGGATTTTCCTGCGACCTCTGTGTCCTCTGCGGTGCAGACCTTTAGCTCAACTTCCCATGGCACTGCTTGTACTTCTTGCCGCTGCCGCAGGGGCAAGGATCATTGCGGCCCACCTTGGGCAAAGCGCGCTGCTCGGGTTGCGGAGTTGCCTTGTCGTCCGCGCTGCCGAGCGCTTCATCATAATCGGCGTGGTGATATTGCACGTTCTCGACCTGCGGATGGTTCTGCTCTGCATCTTCGATCTGCTCCTGCGAACGGATCTCCACTGTCATCAGCAGTTTGCTCACGTCCGTGCGTACCGCAGTGAGCAAGGTTTCGAACAGTTCGAAGGCTTCGCGCTTGTATTCCTGCTTCGGATTTTTCTGCGCATAGCCGCGCAGGTGGATGCCCTGACGCAGGTGATCAAGCCCTGCCAGATGCTCGCGCCAATGACTGTCGAGACTTTGCAGCATGACATTGCGTTCGAAACCGTGCCAGGCCTCGGCATCGACGGCCGCCAGCTTTCCCGCATAGGCGGCATCTGCGGCGTCAAGGAGACGACGCAGCAAGTCCTCATCGCTGAGGTTGGGATCGGACTTGAACCACTCGGCGACCGGCAACTCGAACTGAAGTTCGCCCTCCAGCGCTTTTTCAAGGCTGGGAATATCCCACTGTTCTTCGACACTTTCCGCCGGCACGTAGACACGGAAGATGTCGTGGATCAGCCCTTGGCGCATCGCGGTGATGGTTTCGGAAATGTCGCCGCTCTCAAGCAGTTCGTTGCGTTGCTGGTAGATGACCTTGCGCTGATCGTTGGCGACGTCGTCGTACTCCAGCAATTGCTTGCGCATGTCGAAGTTGCGCTGCTCGACCTTGCGTTGCGCCGATTCCAGCGAACGCGTGACCAGCGGATGCTCAATCGCCTCGCCTTCGGGCATCTTGAGGCGAACCATGATGGTGTTGAGGCGGTCGCCAGCGAAGATCTTGAGCAGTTGATCGTCGAGTGCGAGATAAAAACGCGAGGAACCGGGATCGCCCTGACGACCGGCGCGGCCGCGCAACTGGTTGTCGATACGGCGCGATTCGTGACGCTCGGAACCGATGATGTGCAGACCGCCGGCGGCGAGCACGGCGTCGTGCTTTACCTGCCAGTCAGCCCTGAGTTCAGTGGTGCGACGATTCTTTTCTTGCTGCGACAGCGATTCATCTTCACGAATCACATCGAGCAGTTTTTCAATGCTGCCACCCAGCACGATGTCGGTGCCGCGACCGGCCATGTTGGTGGCGATGGTGATGATGCCGGAGCTGCCAGCCTGCACCACGATCTCCGCTTCGCGTGCATGCTGCTTGGCATTCAAGACTTGATGCGGCAGTTTTTCCTTGGTCAGCAGATCTGACAGCAGTTCCGAGTTCTCGATGGAAGTGGTGCCGACCAGCACCGGCTGGCCGCGTTCGTGGCAATCGCGGATGTCGGCGATGATGGCGGTATATTTTTCCGCGGCGGTGCGGTATATCTGGTCGTTGGTGTCTTTGCGAACCATCGGCCGATTGGTCGGGATCACGACCGTTTCGAGGCCGTAGATCTGGTGGAATTCGTAGGCCTCGGTATCGGCGGTACCGGTCATGCCGGCCAGCTTGCCGTACATGCGGAAAAAATTCTGGAAGGTGATCGACGCCAGGGTCTGATTTTCAGACTGGATCTTGACGCCTTCCTTGGCTTCCACGGCCTGATGCAGGCCTTCGGACCAACGCCGTCCCGCCATCAGGCGGCCGGTGAATTCATCGACGATGATGATTTCACCTTCCTGCACAACATACTGCTGGTCGCGATGGAACAGATTGTGGGCGCGCAACGCAGCGTAGAGATGATGCATCAGCAGGATGTTGGCCGGCTCGTAGAGACTGCCGCCTTCCGGCAACAGTCCCTGCTGCGACAGAATCTGCTCGGCCCGTTCGTGGCCCTCTTCTGTCAACAGCACCTGGTGTGACTTGAGATCCACCGTGTAGTCGCCGCTGTCGGAGTCACCTTCCTGCTTCGCGGCTTCACCCTTGGTCAACAACGGCGCCACCGCATTCATCTTGACGTAGAGATCGGTGTGGTCTTCGGCCTGGCCGGAGATGATCAGCGGCGTGCGCGCTTCGTCGATCAGGATCGAATCCACTTCATCGACGATGGCAAAACTCAAGCCGCGCTGCACCCGCTCAGCAGCAGCGTAGACCATGTTGTCGCGCAGATAGTCGAAACCGAATTCGTTGTTGGTGCCGTAGGTGATGTCGGCAGCGTAGGCGGCCTGCTTGTCGTCGTGCGACATCTGCGACATGTTGCAGCCTACCGAGAGTCCGAGAAAGCGATGCAGACGGCCCATCCATGCGGCGTCGCGACTGGCGAGGTAATCATTGACCGTCACCACGTGCACACCCTTGCCGGTGAGCGCATTGAGATAGGACGGCAGCGTGGCGACCAGGGTCTTGCCTTCGCCGGTGCGCATTTCGGCGATCTTGCCGTAATGCAACACCATGCCGCCGATCATCTGCATGTCGAAGTGGCGCATGCCCAGCACGCGCTTGCTGGCTTCGCGCACCACGGCAAAGGCCTCGGGCAGAATCGCGTCGAGCGCTTCGTCGTTGGCTAGACGCTGCTTGAATTCGGCGGTCTTGGCTGTCAGTTGTTCGTCCGACAGTGACTGCAGTCCGGATTCGAACGCGTTGATGCGGGTAACAGTGACTCGGTACTGGCGCAGGAGCCGCTCATTGCGACTGCCAAATATTTTCTTGAGAAAACCGGTGATCATGCAGGATGCGCCGCAGCGTGAAAAACGTCGATTTTACCATGGTGACCGCGGCCACCCATGACGGTTCAGCGACTCATGGCGAGCTGCGGGCGAGATGCGGCGTGTTATTGGTAGCCTGGAGCAGGAACCGGTTTGGATTCTGCGCGACCCCCTTGTAGCGGACCTCGAAATGCAGATGAGGACCGGTGGAACGGCCGGTGGTGCCGACTTCGGCGATGATCTGGCCGCGCTTCACGATCGCCCCAGGCATCACCAGTATTTTGGAAGCGTGGGCATAACGGGTGGTGATGTCGTTGCCGTGATCAATTTCGATCAGGTTGCCGTATTCGGGATGTCTTTCTGCGCCCAGCACCACACCTGCTGCTGCTGCGCGGATTGGCGTACCCACCTCGGCGGGAAAGTCCACACCTTCGTGCAGCGCGTTCTCTCCAGTAAAGGGATCAACGCGCCAGCCGAAACCCGACGCGTTCCACTGCACTTCAATGGGAAGCGAGGACGGCAGCATGTTCTGCCGCACGCGTTCGTCAAACAACCGCGACTCCAGCAACGCCAAAGTGTCGGAACGTGATTCGAGCTGATTCGAAAGATCCGCCAGCGCCTGCTGCAACTCGCCCTCCGACGGCGCCGCAGCTCTGATCAACGGCCCACCGCGGCCATCGAGCACTGGCGATTGCGGCACAGCCAGTTCCTGGGGTTTGATGCCAGTGAGTTTGGCGATTCGAACACCGAGAGAATCCAGGCGCGTCAGTTGGGCCTGCATTTCACCCAGGCGAACCGCCATCGCCTTGAGGTTTTCGCGAACGAATTCCTTGCTGCGTGCAGCATCTTCAGCACCCACGGTGCGAACCAGGTCCTCTATAAAGGGCAGACGGATTGCCGCAGCGTGGCGAACGGCGAAATAGGAAAACACGAAAGACAGGCACAAAACCAGCAGCGCAAAAGCAACGACCGCCGCCACCACGATCACGGGTGTAATTGTTAGGGTCCTGGCTTTTGCCAAACGGTTGGAGACGAGAATAATATGCACGTCTTTGCTTCCCTGTTAATTTTATGCGCCCTCGCAGCCTTGCCGACTGTTTAAACGCCGATGCCGGTATGGCCCGGCTATCAACTCAGGCGGGGCGCCTGTTGAAACTTCAGCGACTTTACGAACAGGCCATTCCTGCGGCGCTTGCACGCCATGGCCGGGTAGCCAATGTGAAATCAGGCAGCGTTGTTATTCACGCCCAAAACGGCGCGGTGGCGGCGAAAATCCGACAACTGGCTCCACGTCTCGCCGAGGTATTCCATCGAGAGGGGGTTGACCTTAACCAAATCCAGGTCCGAGTGCAACCAAGCACCTTCACGGCAGATGTGAAAAAATCCGAAGTCCGCTCCAGCATTGGGGAAGAAACGAAGCAGGGACTTACATCGCTGGCCCAGAAGCTGCCACAAAGCTCGCCTTTGCGGCAGGCGCTGGACCGATTTGTGGAACGGGCCGAACTTCGAATTACAAAACGATGACGCGTTCCAGAAACATCAGCGCCAACACGACCAGCGCAAAAATCAGCGCCCATTTGGCGATGCGGCCGGCCAATCGCAAATACAGTTTGTCGCGGGTAAACAGATAAGCGACGATGCCGCTGCCGATGGCGATCGCCGTAAGTACACCGACCATCCGCAGCAGCAGCATGGGCTGTCAGGCCGCTTGCGGGTAAAGGTTTGCCACCGCAACCGGCGTCGTCTCGGCTTTCTCGAAAGTCACCAATTCCCAGGCGGAAGCATCCGACAGCAACGCCCGCAATAGCATGTTGTTGAGCGCATGGCCCGATTTGTGGGCGGAGAACGATGCCAGCAGGGGATGCCCAGCCAGATAGAGGTCGCCGATGGCGTCCAGCACCTTGTGCTTGACGAACTCGTCCGCGTAGCGCAAGCCGTCGGTATTCAGCACACGATACTCGTCCATCACGATGGCGTTTTCCATGCTGCCACCCAAGGCCAGGCCCTGTTCGCGCAGGTACTCGACTTCCTGCGTGAAGCCGAACGTGCGCGCACGCGCCACTTCGCGCAGGTAGGAGTTCTCGGCAAAGTCGATGGTGACGGAACTTGAAGTCCGATCCACGGCCGGATGATTGAACACAATGGAGAAGGAAAGGCGATAGCCATCATAGGGTTCCAGCCGCGCCCATTTGTCGCCCTCGCGCACCTCGACCGCTTTTTTCACCCGGATGAATTTTTTGAGCGCGTTCTGCTCCTCGATGCCTGCCGACTGCAACAGGAACACGAAGGGACCCGCCGAACCGTCCATGATGGGAAGCTCGGCCGCATCGACATCGACATAGAGATTGTCGATGCCCAGCCCGGCCAGCGCCGACATCAGATGCTCGACGGTCGCTACCTTGACGCCATCGCGTTCAAGGCACGAGGCCATGCGCGTATCGCCGACGCCAAAGCAGTCGGCCTTCAGATCGACCGGCGGCTCAAGGTCAACGCGACGAAAAACGATGCCGGTGCCCGGTTGCGCCGGGCGCAGGACCAGCGTCACCTTGACGCCGGAATGAAGACCGACGCCGGTGGCGGTGATAAGCGTTTTCAGTGTGCGCTGCTTAAGCATGACGCGATTTTACCGTACCGAACGCCCCGGAAAAAGCCTGAATCACGGGACTTTGTACCCGGATGTTGTCTCCGTCTAGCGCGGCCAGTCCCGAAAACCTCAATCCGCCTGTTTGCGCAGGAAAGCAGGAATGTCGTATTTCTCCATGCCGCTGGCGCTCATCGCCTCGACTGCGGCATTGCGAGTGCGGCCATGGAATACCTGGGGTAGCGGCATGTCGCCGTTGGACATACTGACGTCGTCGGTACCGGTTCGCAACCCCATGCCCTCGTTCGACATCTGCACGGTCCTCAGCACCGGCTGCTTGCGCGCCGTCGGGCCGCCCAGCCCGGTCGCCACAACGGTGACCCGCAACCGGTCTTCCATCGCCTCGTCGAACACCGTGCCGTAGATGATGTGCGCATCATCGGCCGCATAGCTGCGGATGGTATTCATGACTTCTTTCACTTCCTTCATGCTGAGCTGTTTGCTGCCGGAAATATTGACCAGCACGCCGCGCGCGCCGGACAGTTCAACACCATCGAGCAGCGGGCTGGCAACCGCCTGCTCGGCGGCGAGACGGGCACGGTCGACACCGGCAGCCGTCGCCGATCCCATCATCGCCTTGCCCACCTCACCCATCACCGTACGCACATCCTCGAAG
This sequence comes from Sterolibacteriaceae bacterium, assembly GCA_043738625.1. Lineage (GTDB taxonomy): Bacteria > Pseudomonadota > Gammaproteobacteria > Burkholderiales > Rhodocyclaceae > JANYCD01. Next base: position 4,656 of record JAYUFR010000166.1, on the reverse strand, counting down.
TCAACATTGACCAAACCTTCGATGTTGATGATTTCGGCAATACCGCCGACGGCATTTTTCAACACGTCGTCGGCCGCTTTGAAGGCTTCGAGCACGCTGATTTCCTCGCCCAGCACTTCGATCAGTTTGTCGTTGAGTATTACGATCAGGGAATCCACGTGTTCGGCAAGCTGCTCCAACCCGAGTTCGGCAAGGCGCATTTTCTTGCCCATCTCGAAGTCGAACGGCTTGGTGACCACCGCTACAGTCAGTATTCCCATCTCTTTTGCGACTTCGGCGATCACCGGCGCGGCGCCGGTACCGGTACCGCCACCCATGCCAGCGGTGATGAAAACCATGTGTGCGCCGTGCAGCGCATCAGCGATCTTTTCCCGTTCCGGCTCGGCATATTCGCGTGCCTTTTCCGGCTTGCCGCCAGCGCCGAGGCCCGGGCCGATCTGCAATTTGATATCCGCGCTGCTGGATTTCAGCGCCTGGGCATCGGTGTTGACGCAGATGAATTCGACCCCCTGCACGTTCTCACGGATCATGTGCTCGATGGCGTTGCCGCCAGCGCCGCCGACGCCGATAACCTTGATCACCGTTGAGCAAGAGTCTTTCTCGATAATTTCAAACATATTCGTCTCCTTCGATAACTGCAACCATAAAGCCGATCCGATGCCGGAAACCCAGAAGACACACGGAGAAAAACCGCCTATCTCTGTGCAATCCGCCAGTCCGGCAACACGTCAATTCACACATCAAAAATTCTTTTCGAACCAGGCGCGCATGCGTCCCAGTACTTGTCGAAATGATTTCGGGTCGCGCATTTTCAGGCCGCGCTGGCGCTGTGCCTGGCCTTCCAGCAACAGCCCCATGGCCGTCGAGTAGCGCGGATTGCGCACCATGTCCTTGAGATTGCCGCTGTAATGCGGCACGCCGATTTTCACGGTGTTGTGAAAAACTTCTTCGCCGAGTTCGATCATGCCCGGCATCTGTGCCGCGCCGCCGGTCAACACCACGCCGGCACGCAGCAGTCGCTCATAGCCGCTTCGCACCAGCTCCTCCTGCACCTTCTGCAAGATTTCTTCTACCCGTGGCTGGATGAATCCGGCCAGGGTCTGGCGCGACAGCGACGTGGATGGCCGGTCGCCGACGCCCGGCACTTCGATCATCTCGTCGGCATCAGCGAGTTGTTGCAGGGCGACGCCATAGGCGATCTTGATTTCCTCGGCGTCCTGGGTCGACGTCCGCAGTGCGTGGCCGATATCGCTGGTGATCTGGTCGCCGGCGATGGGAATCACTGCGGTGTGGCGAATGGCGCCCTGGGCAAAGATGGCGACATCCGTGGTGCCGCCGCCGATATCGACCAGGCACACCCCGACATCTTTCTCGTCTTCGGTCAGCACCGCATAGCCCGAGGCGAGCGGTTGCAGCACCAGGTCGTCGACTTCGAGGCCGCAACGATGCACACATTTGACGATGTTCTGCACCGCAGTCACCGCGCCGGTGACCAGATGCACCTTCACTTCAAGGCGGCGCGCGTCCATGCCGATCGGCTCCTTGACGCCATCCTGGCCGTCGACGATGAATTCCTGCACCAGGGTATGCAGAATTTGATCGTCCGCCGAAATCGGCGTGGCATTGGCGGCTTCAATCGCCCGCTCGACGTCGTAGCGCGAGACCTCCTTGTCCTTCACCACCGTCATGCCGTTGGAATCCTTGCTCTTGACATGGCTGCCGGCGATACCGGTATAGACATCGGTCACCTTGCAACCGGTCATCAACTCGACCTCCTGGATGGCACGCGAGATCGAACTTACGGTCGCCTCGATGTTGACCACCATGCCCTTCTTCAGGCCGACCGAATCCTGGCTGCCGATGCCCAGCACTGACAGGCGCCCTTCAGCGTCAAGTTCCGCGACCAGTGTCACGATCTTGGAGGTGCCGATGTCGAGGCCGACGATCAGATCTTTGCTTTCCTTGCTCATCCCTTGTTTACCATCAGGACTTCTTCCCGGTTTGGGTCGCACGGACGGCGAACCCGTTTGGATAGCGCATATCGATTGATATGAGATGTGCTCCGACTTTTTGCTGAACTTCGTGATAACTGGCGATGAAGCGCGTCATGCGATTCGCGATCGGGTGCTGCGGTTCTTCGCGCCCCAGTTCAAGCACCAACCCATCATCCAGTTTCAGTTGCCACGCCTGGCGCGGCGACAACGCCACGCTTTGCAGGCTGCGACCCAACGCTGCCAGTGCCTGGTTGAATTCGCGGTAGCGACTCAGCACATCCAGCGCTGCGCCTTCCGGGCCGGCAAGCGCGGGCAGATTGCCTTCGGCGGCGGCGGCGAATACTTCACCCTTGTCATTCACCAAACGCGATTCGCCATCCAGTTGCTGCCAGCGACCGGCGGCCACGTGTTCCTCTATCGTCAGCTCCAGCGTATCCGGCCAGCGCCGGCGCACATCGGCATGACGTACCCAGGGCAATTTCTCGAACGAAGCGCGTACCGTATCGAGATTGACGGTAAAAAAATTCCCACTCACTGCATCCCGCACGGCGTAATCGATCTGCATCGGCGTGACCTGCTGCAGGCGACTCTCGACCACGACCTGCCGCAACGAGAAACCCGGCAGGCGCTGGGCCACGATGGCCACCGACCATACCAGCGCCGCACTGCCCAACAGCAGCAGCACATCGGACACGAGATTCATCAGCGGCGGTTTGTCCCAGAAGCGCTCGCTCGGTACTGGAGATGGCTTGGTCTTTTTAGCCACAGCAGGCCCCCTCAAGCACCCCGGTCACGAACTGCTCGAAACTCATGCCCGCAGCGCGCGCTGCCATCGGCACCAAAGAATGGTCCGTCATGCCCGGCGAGGTATTGATTTCCAGCACATAGGGTTTGCCCGCAGCGTCGAGCATCATGTCTACGCGTCCCCAACCACGGCCGCCGAGCACGGCAAAAGCGCGCTGTGCCAGTTGTTGAAGCGCCTGTTCTTCATCACTCGAAAGGCCGCTTGGAATCCTGTACTCGGTATCGTCACGCAGGTACTTCGACGCATAGTCGTAAAACTCCGTCGCCGGCACAATGCGTATTACCGGCAAGGCGCGGCTACCGAGAATGCCGACGGTGTACTCCCCGCCGGAAAGAAATCGCTCAGCCAAAACCACGCTGTCGAATTTCGCCGCAGCCGCAAAAGCGGCGGGCAGATCGCTGCGCCGCTTGACTTTGGAAATGCCGATGCTCGACCCTTCATTGGCCGGCTTGACGAACAACGGCAGCCCGAGTTTTTTTTCGACCGCCGCAAAATCACTATCCGCCGTGATGACGGAAAATTCAGGCACCGGAATGCCGGCGGCTTGCCACACCAATTTGGAACGCCACTTGTCCATGGCGAGTGCGGATGCCAGCACGCCGCTGCCGGTATACGGAATCTCCATCAATTCCAGCGCACCCTGCAGCGTGCCATCTTCACCGCCGCGACCGTGGAGTGCAATGAACACACGGTCAATACTTTGTTCGCGCAAGGCCGACAAATCTTCAACGGATGGATCGAAAGCATGCGCGTCGACACCTGCACGTTGCAGCGCCGACAGTACCGCCGCACCGCTTTTCAACGATATCTCACGCTCTGCGGACTTGCCCCCCATCATGACGGCCACCTTGCCTGACATTACACTGCCACTCCCATGATCCTGACTTCCCTGACCAGTTCCACGCCGAATTTTTCAAGCACCGTGGACTGCACGCGGACGATCAGCATTTCTATCTCAGACGCTGTCGCCTTGCCCTCCGGATTAACGATGAAATTCGCATGCTTTTCAGAAACCCGCGCTGCGCCTTGGTTTGCGCCCTTCAAACCGGCTGCCTCAATCAGACGCGCGGCATGATCACCGGGCGGATTGCGAAACACAGATCCGGCATTCGGCCACTGCAAAGGCTGCGTCGCGGCGCGCTTCTCCAGCAGTTCGCGGATCCGCTCGCGCGACGCATGGCCATCGCCCGCAGGAAAACGCAGCCAGGCGGCGGCGAAAACTTCATCGTTTGCGGCCTTCAGTCCAGCATGGCGATAGCCGATCTCGAAATCCTCCGGCCGACGTTCAATGCGCTCGCCACGCCGATTCAGCATCAGTACCCGTTCGACATGGTTCCAGGTTTCGCTGCCGTGGCAGCCGGCGTTCATGGCCAGGGCGCCACCCACGCAACCGGGAATCCCGGCCAGAAATTCGGCACCGACCAATCCGTGATTGGCGGCAAAGCGCGCCAGCTGGGGACTGGCGACACCGGCTTCGGCGTATACCAGTGAGGAGTGAGGAGTGAGGAGTGAGGCGTCTGGGGGTGGTTCCAGGCGCAGCGTTTTCAACGCGCCATGGGTGAATATCGCGGTGCCATCGAAACCGCTGTCGCGTACCAGCAGATTGCTGCCAAGGCCGACCATCAGTACGGGCTCGTCATGGCGCAATTGACGCAGGAAGACGGCGAGGTCATCGAGATCGGATGGGAAATAGGCATGCGCTGCCGCACCACTGGCACGCCACGTGACGTGACGGCCCATCGGCTCGGCTGAACGCAATTCACCACGCAACGCCTCACTCCTCACTGCTCACTCCTCACTGACTTTAACCAGTTTCGATGCCACCGCGCCGATGGAGCCGGCACCCATGGTGAGCAC
>JAYUFR010000165.1:0-4747 GCA_043738625.1 Sterolibacteriaceae bacterium | reverse complement strand
AGCGCGGCAGTGCTTGCCTGGCTAACATTTGAATACCGGAGCATGCCAATGGATCCAAAATTTGCCGAGCACTTTGCCACCGACTGGATCGCCGCGTGGAACGCACATGATCTCGAAAAAGTGTTGTCGCACTACACGGAGGACTTTGAAATGTCGTCTCCGGTGATCATCCAGATTGCCGGCGAACCTTCCGGCACGCTGTGCGGCAAGCCTGCGGTACGCGCCTATTGGAGCAAGGCCCTGCAGATGATCCCCGACCTGAAATTCGAATTGCTGTCGGTGCTGGTTGGCGTCGGCAGCATTACCGTCTACTACAAGGGCGCGGGCGGCCGACTCGCGGCCGAGGTGTTTCATTTCGGCCGCGATGGAAAAGTCACCAAGGCGTTCGCCCATTACGCCACATGAATACCGGAATCCGCGAGTGATTGTCGGCAAGTGAAAAAACTGTTGTCGATGGTCGTCGTCGCCATTGCGGTATACGTTGCATTTGCGCCGCATCAACCGCCGTCCTCCACGATGCCGGTGGCAGCTTCTGCACCTCCGGCTGCGGAGGCGCCCGCGGTGGACGCCGGGAAAGACGGCTCGGCGCTGGCCAGTGCTTTTGACAACCATGCCAGCAACGTCCGGGTTGAAGGCCGGGGCCGGGTGAGCAGGGTTCTGCCGGACGACAACGAGGGCAGCCGCCACCAACGATTCCTTGTCCGCCTGGAGTCTGGCCAGACCATCCTGATCGCCCACAACATTGATCTTGCGCCGCGGGTAGATGCGCTTGGCGAGGGCGATGCCGTCGAGTTCAGCGGCGAGTATGCGTGGAACCCGAAGGGAGGGGTGATCCATTGGACGCATCGTGATCCGGCGGGGCGCCATGCTGCGGGATGGCTGAGGCATAACGGCCAGACTTACCAGTAGCGAATGTGCGCTGCTCGTGATCGTCGTGATTTGCGTTGAATCGCGGTTCAATCCCGATGCGTGCGCTTGAATCGGCGGTGGGTCGCGTTCAATCCGGCGAAACAATGGCAATGCAATAGCGGCCACCATCAGCGTCAGCAGGGCGACTGTGCGTGTATCAACGATCCGGCGAAACAATCAAAAGTATCGGGTTGGCGTTATGTCCGCGGAGAAAATAGAACCTGGTCCTGCGCTGATTTGGTAGTCTGCACCCGTAGTCTTTCGGATCAAAACAAAAAAGAGGAGATATGACGATGACAACTGATCTTTGGATGCTGGTGGCAACTGCGGTGTTTTCCCTGGTGTGGGTACTGTTTTACGCAAACGCGCGAGCCATCCAGCCGGGTGGGTTGAGCTTTGGGATCGGCAATCGCGATAAGACCATTGAAGTGCCAGCCTGGGTTTCGCGCGCCGTCCGGGCGCACCAGAATCTGATCGAGAATATTGCGCCGTTTGCGATTTTGGTTTTGGTGGCGCATGTCGCCGGCAAGGCCAACGAGATGACGGCGTTGGGTGCCACCATCTTCTTTTATGCCCGGATCGCACATGCGGTGAGCTACACCATGGGCATCGTCTATCTGCGGACGATCGTATTTTTCGCCGGTGTGGCTGGCGAAGTGATGATCCTGTTGCAACTTTGTAAATGATCCAACGGGCTTCGATCCATGTCTGGAGATCGAAGCCCGCTTCTTCAAGTCGCGATGACATCCGGAATACGTTAGAAAACAAAGGCGGGGCAGGCTGGGCGGGTGATACCGGCCGGTTGCGGGGCGTACCGACCAGTTGTCGCGCGCATCGAAGGCTGCTACGCTATGGGCAGGCGCAATTGCAGGCCTTGGCCACCCCCAAACCAAAGAACGAGGAGACCCCGATGACCGATTTTCCCTCTGGCTACCCGGCGACTGCCAGCGAGGCATTTGACCTTTTAGGAACCCGCGCCCGGCTTTCCGCTGATGACATGAAGGTGATGGCCTTGATCGAACAAACTGCCGAAGGTTTCTATATGGCCTTGGCCCGCGCGACAGACAATTCTGAAGTGGCCGGCCTGTTGCAGCGTAACGGCAATGAAGAGCGCGGTCATGCGCATCGTCTGATCAAGGCGCTGGGTCTGCTGGGAGCGCCGTTTTCGTTACCGCAGATTGAGCTGAACCCTTACCACTCGGAACTGCACTTCGACGCGCTCGACAGCGACTTTCTGGGCAACCTTGAGCAGAGTGAACTCGGCGGCGACAAGAACTATCAAACTTGGGCCGACAACGAACCCAATGCCGAGGTGGCAAGACTGCTGCGCCAGAACGGCAAAGAGGAATCGCGTCATAGCGAACGTGTCGCAAAGGCAAGGGCGTTGCTGAGCGCCGCGGCGCACTGAAATGCGGATAGCGTTGTTCCGGCTCCCGGATTGATCGTCCGGGCAATTGCACGCCGCCGCGGTAGACACTGTTCGCATGTGCATGCGTTTTATCCCTTTCCCGGCGCAGCGGGAAAGGGTTCTAATTGCCTTTAATTGCGGCGCGTCATTGCGATGAGCCGTCCGCCGCGAGCAGCGTGAGGCGGACGGCGAAGCAATCCATGCGCAAGTGAAGGCAACTCCTGATGGGTCGCCGCCGGCTTTCAGCTTGTCACGCTGCGTTCTCAGTCATCTTTAGCAGTTCAGTCAACCGGGGTGATGATCGATGAATATCGAAAAGATCAAGGTACGCATCACCGAAAGCGGCAAGACGATGGATGTCGTGGTTCTCGAAAAACGCGCCGACCGCATCCAGGTGGTGCTCGGTGAGGGCATTCACAGCGTCAAGTGCGAAATCACGCCGACGCGTAACGGCCTCGCTTACGCCGGCAGCGTGATGGGACGCGAGATTGTGTATGAGCGCAGCCGTGAGCAGGTCAAGGCCGACCTGGACAAACTCAACCCGACCATGCACAACAACAGGCTGCGTTGATTGCACGTGATCAACACAAAACTCAGCGAAGATCATGAACCGTAATCCTGTTGCCATCGCCGTTGCGGTGATCGGCATCGCCGCCGTGTTGGCGGCAGCCTATGGCGCATTCTTTGCCATGGCGGCGAATATCCCGCCGGGCCGGGTGCTGGGATTGCTCAGCGCGTCATTAATGGTCGGCAGCGGCCTGCTTTGTGCGGGGATCGGTTACGCAGCCAACAAATGGGCGCAACGCCCGATGGATAAATGAACAAGGGACGGCTGGAAGCATTCAGCGACGGCATGATCGCCATCTTCATCACCATCATGGTGCTGGAGTTCAAGGTACCGCACGAACCCGAACCGACTGCCCTGCTGCCGCTGCTGCCGGCGTTCTTCAGCTACGTGCTGAGTTTTGTCTTTCTCGGCATCTACTGGAGCAACCATCATCATCTGTTGCAGGCGGTCAAGCATGTGGATGGTCGCGTGCTGTGGGCGAACCTGCACTTGCTGTTCTGGCTGTCGCTGATTCCTTTTGTCACCGCGTGGATGGGCGAGAATCATTTCGCCGCATGGCCGGTGGCGCTGTATGGCGTCGTGCTGCTTGGTTCGGCTGTTTCGTACACTATTCTGACGCGGATTCTGGTCGATCTCCACGGCAGCGATTCGGTATTGGCGAAGGCGATGGGACGCGATTTCAAGGGCAAGATATCCTTGGTGGCCTACCTGCTGGCGATTCCGTTGGCGTTTATCAACGCGTGGTTCGCCGGGGCGATTTATGTGGTGGTTGCGATCATGTGGCTGGTCCCGGATCGTCGCATCGAAAAGACCCTGGTTGCCTAGCATCGTTGGTGCCGCGTATTCCGCCGGCATATCGACAAGCGCGCATAGCGGAAAACTTGCATAATCCCAGCCATTGAACGGAACGCAATTAATACTGGACAACACGAGGAGAAGCAGATGTTTCAAGGTTTTCGTCGAAGTTTGGCGCGCATGATTCCCGCTGCGATTGTTTTTGCCGGGCTGGCCACCAGCGCAATGGCGGCCGATGGTGATTTTGCCGATGCAAGTGGCAAGCTGGACGCCTTTCAGATGTTCATGCATGCCGACATCATCGTAAAGGCGGTGATAATTTTTCTCGGCTTCTGCTCGGTACTGACTTGGGCAATCCTGATCGAGAAGTCGCTGTTGATATTCCGTGTGAATAGCAGCACCCGCCGCTTTCTGACTGTCTTTCGTCAGGCCAGAAAAGTGGAAAGCATCATCGAGCAGACAGCCGAGGTCAATGACAATCCGATGGGCCGCATGTGGCTGGCGGCCAAGGATGAGTGGGATCTTTTCCACACCAACTGGGCGAGCCGAACCATCACGCCGCACCAGGCCGACCGCCTGATTCAGCGCATGGCGCTGGCGGCCGGCATTGTTCAGGAAAGTGAATTGTCGCGGCTGGGTACCTCAATGGGAATTCTGGCGACAATCGGTTCCACCTCGCCCTTCATCGGACTGTTCGGTACGGTGTGGGGCATCCTGCACAGCTTCGCGCAGATCGCGTCTTCGAAGAGCACCAGCCTCACGGTGGTGGCACCGGGTATCGCCGAAGCCTTGCTGGCGACGGCCATCGGTCTGTTCGCGGCGATTCCGGCAGTGATGATCTACAACAAGTTTGCCCGCGACATCAGCAAGATCACCGGCTCGCTCGACAATTTCACCGCCGAGTTCACCGCCGTCGTTTCGCGCGAACTTGAGGAGGTGGGCTGATGGCGATACAGCTCGGCGACTACGGCCTTGGCGTCAAGCGCCACGCCTATCCGCAAAATGCGGAAATGAACGTCACACCCTTTGTTGACGTCATCCTGGTGCTGCTCATCATTTTCATGGTG
>JAYUFR010000164.1:0-4754 GCA_043738625.1 Sterolibacteriaceae bacterium | reverse complement strand
GACACCGATCCGCGAGCAGTACGAACTCCAGGGCCATCCCTATTACGCATCAGCGCGGCTGTGGGACGATGGTGTGGTCGATCCGGCGCAGGCGCGGCGCGTGCTCGGCCTCAGTCTCTCGGCTTCGCTCAATGCACCAATTCCACCGACACGCTTTGGCGTGTTCCGCATGTAAGGCGTTCTGAGGTCAAGTCATGTTCAACAAAATTCTGATCGCCAATCGCGGAGAAATCGCCTGCCGTGTCATCAAGACGGTACGCCGCATGGGTATCAAGACCGTGGCCGTGTATTCCGAGGCGGATGCCGGCGCGCGTCATGTGCGCCTGGCGGATGAGGCAGTGTTGATCGGTCCCGCAGCGGCAAGGGAATCCTATCTCGTCATCGACAGGATCATCGCCGCTGCCAAGCAGACCGGTGCCCAAGCCATTCATCCGGGCTATGGTTTCCTTTCGGAGAATGAAGATTTCTGCCATGCCTGCGATCAGGCCGGTGTCGTCTTCATCGGCCCGCCGGTGGCCGCCATCCACGCCATGGGTTCCAAATCAGAAGCCAAGAAGCTGATGGAAAAGACCGGCGTCCCGCTCACGCCGGGTTATCACGGCGACAACCAGGCGCCGGACTTCCTGCATCAGCAGGCGAACAAAATTGGCTACCCGGTGCTGATCAAGGCGGCTGCTGGCGGCGGCGGCAAGGGCATGCGCGTGGTCGAGACATCGACGAGCTTTCTGGATGCGCTGGCGTCGTGCAAACGTGAAGCCGCATCATCCTTCGGCGACGAACACGTCCTGATCGAAAAATACCTGCTGCGACCACGTCACATCGAGATGCAGATATTCGCCGACACGCACGGCAATTGCATTCACCTGTTCGAGCGCGACTGTTCGGTGCAACGTCGCCACCAGAAGGTGCTGGAGGAAGCGCCCGCGCCGGGCATGACCGCCGAGCGCCGTGCCGCGATGGGCAAGGCGGCGGTGGATGCGGCCAAGGCGGTGGGCTACGTCGGTGCCGGCACCGTCGAATTCATCGTCAATCAGGACGGCAGCTTCTACTTCATGGAGATGAACACGCGTCTTCAGGTGGAGCACCCGGTGACGGAGATGATCACTGGCCTCGATCTGGTTGAGTGGCAGCTCAGGGTTGCCGCTGGCGAGCCATTACCGCTGGCGCAGGAACAAGTGATCATTCGCGGCCATGCGATCGAGGCCCGTATTTACGCGGAAGACCCGGACAAGGGCTTTCTGCCGTCGATCGGCAAGCTGGTTTATTTGAAGCCTGCGCAACAATCGAATCACGTTCGCGTCGACACCGGCGTTGAACAGGGCGATGAAATTTCCATGCACTACGACCCGATGATCGCCAAGCTGATCGTCTGGGACGACAGCGTCGGCGATCCGCGCAGCGGCGCACGCACGCGCATGCTGCAAGCGCTGGCGCAATATCGCATCGTCGGCGTGGCCAACAATGTCGACTTCCTTTCTCGGCTGGTCGCCTGTCCGGCCTTTGCCCAAGCCGATCTTGATACCGGGCTGATCGCGCGCGAGCAGGACTTCCTTTTCCCGCCAGTTGCCGAGCCGCAGCGTGAATCATGGTTGCTGGCCGCACTCGCCGAACTGTTGCGCGAAAAGGCCATTGCCTTGAAGGCCGCCGCATCCGAACACAACCCGCATTCGCCCTGGCATTTGCGCGATGGTTGGCGCCTCAACAATTCGGCGCAACGCGCCTTGCAATTTCGCAGCGCAGAAATCGAAAAGCCTGTCCTGGTTACCTATGTCGGCAACGAGCTCTTGCTGTCGTTGGATGGTCGCGCGACGCCGGTCAGCGGTGAATTCAAGCCGGACGGAACCTTGCATGCCTACCTCGACGGCCGCCGCGTGAACGCTGTAGTGGTCGTGGCTGGCGAAAAACGCCATGTTTTCCTGGACGGCCGGGCGTTCGAATTCGCCGCTGTCGATCCGTTATTCCATGCAGGAGATGCGGGTGGTGCGGAAGGGCACCTCACTGCGCCGATGCCGGGCAAGGTCATCGCCTTGCTGGTCAAGGCAGGGGACAAGGTGGAGAAGGGCGCTCCCTTGCTGATTCTGGAAGCGATGAAGATGGAGCACACCATTGTCGCGCCCGCAACCGGGGTGGTGAAGCAATTCCATTTCGGCATCGGCGACCAGGTGGGTGATGGTGCTGAGCTGGTGGAGTTCGACAAGTAACACCCGGTCGTTCAGGGCCAGTCTTCTCTATACTTGGCACTAAGGACTTACAGAGAAAATCCATGTGCCCGGAATGGAGGGTTCCAATGAAACGTGTATCCCAATCCCTGCTTGCAATGTCGGCGCTGCTTGGTTTTGCTTCTGTTGCTATCGCCGGTGAAGTCCAGGTCGCCGTCGCCGCCAATTTCACTGCGCCGATGCAAAAGATCGCCGCCGAATTCGAAAAGGACACCGGACACAAAGCGCTGCTTACCTTCGGCGCGACGGGAAAGTTCTACGCCCAGATCAAGAATGGCGCTCCCTTCGAGGTGCTGCTATCTGCCGACCAGGAAACATCCGCCAGGCTGGAACAGGAAGGTGCCACAGCGAATGGAAGCCGCTTCACCTACGCCGTCGGCAAGCTGGTCCTGTGGAGCACCAGGGAAGCGATTGTCGACAGCAAGGGCGACGTGTTGAAGCGCGGCGGTTTCGACCATATTGCGCTGGCCAATCCGAAACAGGCGCCGTATGGCGCCGCAGCGATGGAGGCAATGAAGGCGCTGGGCGTGGCCGATGCTCTGGCGCCGAAATTCGTCCAGGGCGAAAACATCGCGCAGACCTACCAGTTTATTTCCACCGCCAATGCGCTGCTGGGATTCGTCGCGATGTCGCAGGTGTATGAAGACGGCAAACTCAAGTCGGGATCGGCCTGGATTGTGCCAAGCAATCTGTACAGCCCGATCCGTCAGGACGCAGTGATTCTCGACAAAGGCAAGGACAGCGCCGCCGCCGCTGCCTTGATGAAATATCTCAAGGGCGACAAGGCCAAAGCGGTGATCAAATCCTACGGCTACGATTTGTAAGAACTTATATGTTGAACTAGCGTGACACTTTCACTATGATGATTTGAGACTCGACTCAAGAACCGAAGTTTTCATAACGATAAAGAGGAGAACCGCGATGGTCGTACTTTTGGGTTTCTATAAACGCAAGGCGGGTTTGACGCACGACCAATTCAGTCATCTCTGGTTTACACGTCACGCGCCGTTGATCAAGACCATTCCGGGAATTGAAAAGTATCTGGTGCGCTATGTGCAACACCATTTGAGCCCAGATAGTCAGTACCCGACTCCCGACGGCATTGCGTTCGACGGCTTTTCCGAAGTCTGGTTCACAAGCGTGGAGGCTCGCGATGAACTGTTCTCGTCGCCGTTCTTCTTGAAGGACGTAATCGACGATGAAAGCAAATTCATCGATATGGACGCGACGCGCTGGATAGTGATGGACGAGCAGAAAGTGATCATTCCAGGGCCAGGTGCTTAACAGGGCAGCTGACTCCAGAAGAACGAAGCGTGGGGAGCCGACCTAGTCGTCACTTCGATATGAACTGATCGCGAGGAGGTTACGGAATCTGTTGAAGAAATAGCGGCAATGAGTCCGGTCGATGGCTAAATGGCCTTCGACCGACGCTCGGTTGCAGTGGCGTTCGTCCTATTTCCTCACATCAAATGCTTAAGGAGTTTGCGCGTTTCATGGTCTTCAAATGCCGCCGACGTTCGCAGCAGCGCGACAGTCATGAGTTCCCACCCGTAGCTGGGCACCGCCGCGGTGAGCCATCCATAGTAGAACGTCCATAAGGTGCCGATGCGAAACTCGGTCCACAGCGTTTCTAGGTCAGGCGGATTGGCGACGCCGTAGTGACCAAGCCGATCGCGATAAAAGGCGATCAGTTCGCGCTCATGCTGGCGGCGCAATTCAATCGACAGCGACGTGTTGATCAGATAAGAAACATCGTGCATCGCGTAACCACGCACGCAAATCTGCCAATCGGCAAGGCCGCGCTTGCCGTCCGGCAAATAGTAGGTGTTGCCGAAGTGGGTGTCGCCGTGTACCAAAGTCTGGGGCAGCTTTGACTGATGGAGTTTCACCGACTCGGTCGCCCAGAACATTTCGTCTTCCGTCATGCCAAGGCGGCCCAGCAACTCACGCTTGACAACCACCTTGCCCAGTTCGTCCTGTATCCCCTTACGCACTGTGGTATGCATCAGATCTTCCATGGCGCCTTCGACGTGCGTCGGCAGGTACAACAAATCGGTTTTGAAGCGCGGGCTTTCCCAAAACATCGCATGCAATTTGGCAAGTGTATCCAGCACCGCCTGCGTATGACTGACATTCGGTTCATCGCTCTGCAACGCAAATTTCGCGCCGCGCAAGCCCAGATCCTCCATGATGACCATGAAGCGCTTCGATATAGGGTCGTAGCGCGCGCCCAGCGCGACCGGCGCTTCGAGATCAAGGCCGGGGCGCACATGCCTGTAGAAATTCACTTCGTCTTCGTAGAGCGGAAACAGCTTCGCCTGCCAGATATCGTTTGGCATCGACATCTTGATCACCAGACGCGTCGCGAAGTTGTGCGAAGCCCCGGCTGCGAACTCGACATCGAACGTCGCGCGCACCGACAACGACACATTGCCTGCGCCATAGTCCAATTTTTCGACCATCTTCAGCGACAAAATACGCGTTCCGGGATTCATCTCGCCAATGATGTCGTTGAGCAACTCAACGGTAATGTCA
>JAYUFR010000163.1:0-13998 GCA_043738625.1 Sterolibacteriaceae bacterium | reverse complement strand
GCCGCTTGAAGCGCTCGTTTCAGTCGCACCAAAATCCGCAGAGTCGAATTCGGCCTCCAGCGTCGCGGTACCAACGGTTTCTCCCGGATGCTTGGCGGTCAGGCGGATCACGATATTCCTCAATTCCCGGACATTGCCGGGAAATGCGTAGGCGAGCCAGCGCTGCTCAGCCTCCTGCGCGAGGGCGAACGGAGCGGCGCCCAGCTGCGCGGAATATTGCGCTCTGAAATGTTCCAGCAACAACAGCCGGTCATGCTCCATTTCGCGCAAAGGCGGCACGCTGATGGTGAATACCGAGAGGCGGTGATAGAGATCGGCGCGAAATCTGCCCTCCCTCACTTCGCGGCGCAAGTCGCGATTGGTCGCGGCGATTACCCGCGCGTGACTGGTATGCGTCTGGGTTTCACCGACGCGCTGGAATTCACCGTTTTCCAGCACGCGCAGCAGCTTTGACTGAAGCTCCAGCGGTAGTTCGCCAATTTCATCAAGGAACAGGGTTCCATCCGACGCATCTTCGAAATACCCCGACTTTTGACCTGTTGCACCGGTGAAAGCGCCTTTCGCATAGCCAAATAACGTCGGTTCGACCAGGTTGGGAGAGATGGCGGCACAGTTGAGCGCGTAATAGGGTTTGCCTTTCCGGCTGGTCATCCGGTGCAGGCAGCAATTGGCGATGATTTCCTTGCCGCTGCCGGATTCGCCTTCGATCAACACCGGAAATGGGGAATCGGCGTACTGCCGGATCTGGGTGCGCAGCTTCTGGATGGGGAAACTGTCTCCGATCAACTGACAAGTGTGTGAGGCGCTGGCAGTGCTGACGGTTTCGGCAGAACTGAACGACAGCGCATTGCGTAGCAGAAGCCTTAGTTTGGCAGGGTCTGCCGGTTTGGCAACGAAATCGGTAGCACCCAGGGTGCGTGCATGGCGGGCATTGCTTTGGTCGTTTTGCCCCGACAGCACAATGATTTTCATTGCCGGGGAATGTGCCAGCAGTTCGCCGATCAGGGCGAAGCCTTCGTCGGGGCGGTGTGGTCGCGGCGGCAGGCCCAAATCAATCAGCGCCAATGTTGGCGCCGGAATCATCGTGCGCAGCTTTTCGATGCCTTCGGTGCGCGTGGCCGCAGTAACTACAGAAAAGTCGACGCCCAGAACGTAGCCCAGAGTATCTGCGATCAGCGGATCGTCATCGACGATCAATAGTCCCGGTTTGGCGCTGGAAGGGAGCGGGGTTTGGCGCATGCGCGGCATCATAACGCAAACATCAGGCCTGCTTCGGGCAAGAATTCCGTGATACCTGTCTGCTTGCCGCCACAAGCGGTGGGACAGGCAGAGGTCATCTGCTAAAATCCGCCGTCCACAAAAATACACCTATAAAAGAGAGAGCTTCAGCCCGTGTCCGCCGACCCTCTGGTCAAACTCAGTAACGTCAACTTCGCCTACGATAGCCGTCCAATCCTTAGCGGGATCAATATGGAGATCCCGCGCGGGAAGGTTGTCGCCATCATGGGCATCAGCGGTAGCGGCAAGACAACCACATTGCGCTTGATCGGCGGACAGTTGAAACCCACTTCGGGCGAAGTCCACGTGGATGGCCGGCTGGTGAGTGCACTTGACGATCAGGAACTCTATTCGATGCGGCGCCGCATGGGCATGTTGTTCCAATTCGGCGCCCTGTTCACCGACATGACTGTATTCGACAACGTGGCCTTCCAGATGCGCGAGCACACCGATTTGCCGGAAGACATGATCCAGGATCTGGTGATGATGAAGCTCAACGCGGTCGGTTTGCGCGGCGCCAGTCACATGATGCCATCGGAACTTTCCGGTGGCATGGCGCGCCGCGTCGCACTGGCGCGGGCCATCGCGCTGGACCCGATGCTGATCATGTATGACGAACCCTTCGCCGGGCTCGATCCGATATCGCTCGCCGTCGTCGGCCAGTTGATCCGTACCCTGAATGATGCGCTGGGCGCGAGTTCCATCATCGTGACCCACGACGTACAAGAGTCGCTCAAGATCGTCGATTACGTTTATTTCGTGTCTGAGGGCAAGATCGTCGCCGAAGGCAGCGCGGATGACATCAGAAACTCCACAGCGCCTTATGTACATCAGTTCGTCTGGGGCGAGGCTGATGGCCCCGTGGCATTCCAGTATCCTGCGGCGCCGTATCGTACGGAAATTTTTGGAGAGGCTGCGCATGCTTGAGAAGCTGATGACAAAATTTCGCTTCCTGGGCAAGCAGGTCACCGACCGCGTCTGGCGTCTGGGTTTTGCCGCCCGTTTTTTTCTGGCGGTCTTGCTGCAGTCGGGGACAGCCTTGCGGCGTTTCAACCTGACCATCCGCGAACTCTATTTCACCGGGGTGTTGTCCCTCATCATCATCGCGGTTTCCGGCCTTTTCGTCGGCATGGTACTGGGCCTGCAGGGCTACGAAACGCTGCAACGTTTTGGTTCGGCCTCCGCCCTGGGCTCTCTCGTGGCGCTGACCCTGGTGCGTGAACTCGGACCGGTGGTGGCCGCGCTGCTATTTGCCAGCCGCGCCGGTTCGGCGATCACCGCCGAGATTGGTTTGATGAAAGCTACTGAACAGCTCTCGGCAATGGAAATGATGGCGGTCAATCCCATCGCCCGCGTTGTCGCACCGCGCTTCTGGGCCGGGGTCATTTCCATGCCATTGCTGGCCGCACTGTTTTCTGCGCTGGGCGTGTTCGGTGGCTATTTGATCGGGGTGCAGTTGATCGGAGTCGACGAAGGCACGTTCTGGTCGCAGATGCAGGCTTCCGTCGATTTCCGCGAAGATGTTGTCAATGGCGTCATCAAGAGTTGTGTCTTCGGCGTTATTGTCAGCTGGATCGCCGTATTCGAAGGCTATGATTGCGAGCCCACGGCGGAAGGTGTTTCGGGTGCAACAACACGCACAGTCGTAACTTCGTCGCTGGCGATCCTTGCCGCTGACTTTATTCTTACCGCCTTAATGTTCCGGGGTACTTAAATGAATAAAACCATGCTCGACCTCTGGGTCGGAATTTTTGTCGCGATCGGTATCGTGTCCCTGGGGTTCCTTTCCCTCAAGGTCGGCAACATGAGCACCTCCAGCGCTGGCGAGATCTATCACCTGCAAGCCAAGTTTGATAACATCGGTGGCCTCAAGGTGCGTGCGCCGGTGAAGAGTGCTGGTGTCGTTGTCGGCCGTATCAGCGACATCAGGTTTGATCCGGAAGCGTATGTTGCCGTGGTGTCGATGGATGTGGATGCGCGCTACAAGTTTCCGCGCGATACGTTCGCCACCATCAATACCTCGGGATTGCTGGGCGAGCAATACATCGGATTCGAGGTCGGTGGCGATACTGAAATGCTGAAAGCCGGCGATACGATCAAGAAGACGCAGTCTGCAGTGGTACTGGAAAAGCTGATTAGTCAGTTCATGTTCAACAAGGCGTCAGAAGGCGTCGACAAGAAGTAAGTAGTGTCATGTTCGGAACAACCCATGAAAAGGATGCAATCGTGAAGTTTGCCCTCATCAAACGTCTGGCCCCACTGAGCGCGCTTGTCGTGCTCGCGTTCACGCTAACCGGGTGCGCCACGTCGGGTAATCCTAAAGATCCGATCGAAGGATTCAACCGCGCCATGTTCGCTTTCAACGAAGGTGTGGACAAGACGGTCATCAAGCCGGTTGCCCAAGGCTATGAAGCTACGCTGCCGCAGCCGGCGCGTAACGGCGTAGCGAATTTCTTTGGAAACATCGAAGACGTCTTCATTGGTGTGAATAACGTATTGCAAGGCAAGGTGCCGGACGGAATCAACGACTTCGGCCGGGTACTGGTCAACACCACGCTCGGCGTCTTTGGTTTCATGGATGTAGCCTCCGATCTGGGTGTAGAAAAACATAACGAGGACTTTGGTCAAACCTTCGGACGTTGGGGCGCAGGTCCTGGCAGCTATGTTGTCTTGCCGTTGTTCGGCCCGCGCACGGTGCGCGACTCGGCCGGTCTGGTGGTTGATCTGGCGGCGGATCCGATTGGCGCAATCAACGATATCCCGGCCCGCAATGTATTGCTGGTGACGCGTCTGGTCAGTGATCGCGCGGCATTGCTGCCGGCCGACAAGGTGATCGAGGAAGCCGCGCTGGACAAGTACTCCTATATTCGCGACGGCTATCTGCAACGTCGGCGCAGTCTCGTATACGACGGCAATCCGCCACGTCGTGACGAGTCGGACGAGTAGTCTCATCAGCGATGCAAAAAGGAATTGTCATGAAATGGGTTATGGGGTTTTTGGCTGGCTTGGTGATCTGCGCGAGCGTAGCTGCCGAGGAGGTTGCACCGGACGTGATGGTCAAGAACGTCACCAACGAGGTGCTTGAGATTGTTAAAAAAGACAAGGACATCCAGAACGGCAACACCCGCAAGGCGATTGATCTGGTCGAGACCAAGGTGATACCCCACTTCAATTTTCAACGCATGACCGCGCAGGCCGTGGGCAAGAGTTGGCGTCAGGCCACCGCAGCCCAGCAAAAGGCGCTGGCAGAGGAGTTTAGAACCCTGTTGGTGCGCACCTATGCCAATGCACTGACGGCTTACAAGAATCAGACAGTGGACTTCAAGCCGCTGAAAATGACGCCGACCGACACCGATGTCACCGTTCACAGCAGCATCAAACAGCCGGGCGCCAAGTCGATCGACATCGACTACGCTCTGGAAAAAGGCGAGTCGGGTTGGAAGGTCTATGATTTTACCATCGGCGGCATCAGCATGGTCACCAGTTACCGCGACCAGTTTTCGCAGCAGATTGCTGCCGATGGCGTTGATGGTTTGATCAAGTCGCTGCAGGCCAAGAACGCGTCGCTCGACGCATCCGCCGCCAGGAAATGATCAAGGAAACCGGCAACAGTGCCGAGGTCGATGGCGCGATGACCTTGCCCGGCGCGACCGCCTTGTTGGCGGAAGGCGTGGCGCTGATTTCGCGCACGACGGACACCTTTGACCTTGCCGCCGTGGCCGAGGTCGATTCCTCCGCTCTGGCGGTATTGTTTGGCTGGGTGCGTGAGGCAAAGCGCCAGGGCAAGACAATCAAAGTCAGCAATCCACCGAAAGATCTGTTGAGCCTGGCGGAAGTGTACGGCGTCAGCGACCTGCTGCCGTTGGTTTGACCCGGCGCTGTTCCGCGCCTTCTCCTTCATGATTCCGGCGATTCGAGTCCGCCAGGTCACCAAGTCTTTCGGTGACCTGCAAGCGCTGGCCGGCATCGATCTCGACATCGAACAGGGCGAATTCTTCGGCCTGCTCGGCCCCAACGGTGCTGGCAAAACGACGCTGATCTCGGCCCTCGCCGGTCTGGTACGCGCTGATGGCGGAACGCTCGAAGTCATGGGCCACGATGTCCGCGCCGATTACCGCAATGCCCGGCGCAAGCTCGGCGTGGTGCCGCAGGAACTGGTGTTCGATCCATTCTTCACTGTCAGAGAAACCCTGCGCATCCAGTCGGGCTATTTCGGCATCCGCAACAACGATGCCTGGATCGACGAGATCTTGTCCAACCTGGATTTAGCCGACCGGGCCGACGCCAGCATGCGCGCCCTGTCCGGCGGCATGAAGCGGCGCGTGCTGGTGGCGCAGGCACTGGTGCATCGGCCACCGGTCATCATCCTCGACGAACCCACTGCGGGCGTGGATGTGGAGTTGCGCCAGACGTTGTGGCGCTTCGTGCGACGCCTGAACGAGGATGGCCACACCATCGTGCTGACCACGCACTATCTGGAAGAAGCCGAGAACTTTTGCGCGCGCATCGCCATGCTCAAGGCCGGCCGCGTTGTCGCGCTCGATTCCACCCCCAATCTGCTGCGACGCTTTTCCAGGCATACGCTGCGTCTGCGTCTGCAAGGCGACAGTGCGTTGCCGGCTGGCGTGGCCGGGCAATCCGAAAGCAAGGGCGGCTATTGGAATTTGCCGCTCGATCGCTTCGCTGATATTGAATCGATACTGGCGCGTGTGCGCGATGCGGGTTGCATCATTGAGGACATGGAAATCGCGAAGCCCGATCTGGAAGATGTTTTCGTCAAGGTGATGAATCAGGGCGTGAAATCATGACCGGCTTCAGCACGTTGCTCTACAAGGAAATGCTGCGTTTCTGGAAAGTCGCTTTCCAGACCGTGGCCGCGCCGGTGCTGACGGCAATGCTTTATCTGCTGATTTTTTCCCACGTGCTAGAAAACAAGGTGCACGTCTATGAATCAGTGTCCTACACGGCCTTTCTGGTTCCCGGCCTGATCATGATGTCGATGTTGCAGAACGCCTTTGCCAACTCGTCCTCGTCACTGATTCAGTCGAAGGTCGCGGGTAGCATCGTGTTCGTGCTGCTACCACCGATTTCCTACACCGCCTTTTTTGCCGCCTATGTCATTGCCGCGTTGCTGCGCGGCTTGGCGGTCGGCCTCGGCGTGCTGCTGGTGACCTTGTGGTTCACGTCGCTGGAGTTCGTGCAGCCGTTGTGGATTCTGGCATTCGCCCTACTCGGCGCCGCCATCATGGCCACGCTGGGTGTTCTCGCCGCGCTGTGGGCGGAAAAGTTCGACCACATCGCCGCATTCCAGAACTTCCTCATCATGCCGCTCACCTTCCTCTCCGGCGTGTTCTACTCGATTCACTCGCTGCCGGTGTTCTGGCAGCGGGTGTCCCGCTACAATCCGATCTTTTACCTGATCGACGGCTTTCGCCACGGCTTCTTCGGACTGTCCGACGTTTCGCCGTGGCAAAGTCTGGCAGTCGCCTGCGGCTGTCTGATCGTTCTGTCCGCCATCACGCTGCGCCTGTTGCACAGCGGTTACCGATTGAGAGCCTGAACCATGCTAGACCCAAAACTGATTGAAACCTGGATCGCCGCCGGACTGCCGTGCGAACACATTGTGGTCGCCGGTGACGGCCAGCATTTTGAAGCCGTGATTGTCAGCGGTGAATTTGAAGGCATGAATCGGGTCAAGCGCCAGCAACGCGTCTATCAGATCATCAAGGACCGGCTCGATTCCGGTGAACTGCATGCGCTCTCAATGCGCACGCTGACGCCGGCAGAGTGGGCAGCGGCCAAGTAATGGACAAGCTGCTGATCGAAGGCGGTACCGCGCTGCGCGGCGAAGTCGCCATCTCGGGCGCAAAGAATGCCGCTCTGCCGCTGCTTTGTGCGGCACTGCTGACGCGGGAACCGCTGACGTTGACCAACGTGCCGGATCTCAACGACATCGGCACCATGCTCAAACTGTTGGCGCAGATGGGCGTCAAGGTCGCGCGCGAGGGCAGCAGCGTGACGCTGGACGCGGCGGTCATCGACAATCCGGTCGCTGCCTACGAAATGGTCAAGACCATGCGCGCGTCGATCCTGGTACTCGGGCCGCTGGTTGCCCGCGTCGGTGAGGCCCGCGTGTCGCTGCCCGGTGGCTGCGCCATCGGCGCCCGACCGGTGGACTTGCACATCAAGGGCCTGCAAGCCATGGGCGCGGAGATCAGCGTCGAGCATGGTTATGTCCATGCCAAGGTCCCCAAACTCAAAGGGGCCAAACTGTTCACTGACATCGTGACGGTTACCGGCACCGAAAACCTGATGATGGCCGCCTGTCTGGCCGAAGGCGACACCGTCATCGAAAACGCCGCGCGTGAGCCCGAGGTCGTCGATCTGGCCAACTGTCTGGTGGCAATGGGTGCGCAAATTTCCGGCGCCGGCACCGATGTCATCCGCATTCGCGGCGTCGAGCGGCTGCACGGCACAACGCATCGCATCATGCCCGACCGCATCGAGACCGGCACCTATCTCTGCGCCGCGGCGGCGACCGGCGGCGACATTCGCCTCACCGGTACGTCGACCAGCTATCTCGATGTGGTGGTGGACAAATTGATGGACGCCGGCTGCGAAATCGAAGCGGGCCGCGACGCGATTCGCCTCACGGCGCCGCCGCGGCTGACCGCCGTGAGCCTGCGCACCGCGCCATACCCGGCCTTTCCGACCGACATGCAGGCGCAGTTCATGGCCATCAACACGATTGCCGATGGCACCGCGGTGATCCGCGAAACCATATTCGAAAACCGTTTCATGCATGCGGTGGAACTGATCCGCCTCGGCGCCGACATCAAGATCGACGGCAACACCGCTGTGGTGCGCGGCGGTGACCGATTGCAAGGCGCCACGGTGATGGCCACCGACCTGCGCGCCTCGGCCAGCCTGGTGGTGGCGGGTCTGGTGGCACAGGGCGAAACCCTGATCGATCGCATCTACCATCTCGATCGCGGCTACGAGCATCTCGATCAGAAGCTCACCGCACTGGGCGCCCGGGTACGGCGGGTCAAGTAAAAGTATTCACCACAGAGGACACAGAGGACGCAGAGGACGGCAAAACCGAGACAGAAAAAATAAGTTCTGTTAGTCGCGTGATTGGGTTCTGTAATTTCAGTTCTTTGGGTTTCCTCTGTGTCCTCCGCGTCCTCTGCGGTAAGATGGTTTTTTCTGCTTATATTTGATGATCGTGGACGGAATAACCATCGCCCTGTCAAAGGGCCGCATCTTCGACGAAACCCTACCGCTGCTGGCCGCAGCCGGCATCACTCCGTCGGAAAATCCTGAACAATCACGCAAGCTGATCATCGGCACCAACCGGCCGGATGTGCAGGTGGTGATCGTGCGCGCCTCCGACGTGCCGACCTATGTGCAATACGGCGCCGCCGATCTCGGCATCGCCGGCAAGGACGTATTGCTCGAGCACGGCGGGCAGGGGTTGTACCAGCCGCTTGACCTCAAGATTGCCAGGTGCCGCATGTGCGTCGCCGTGCCCAGGGGGTTTGACTATCAGGCAGCCGTGCAGCGTGGCGCGCGCGTGCGGGTGGCGACCAAATATCTGCAAACCGCCCGCGAACACTTCGGCGCCAAGGGTGTGCATGTCGACCTGATCAAGCTCTACGGTTCGATGGAACTTGCACCACTGGTCGGTCTGGCTGATGCCATTGTTGATCTGGTCTCCAGCGGCAGCACACTCAAGGCCAACAATCTGGTCGAGGTCGAGGAGATCATGGCGATCTCGTCGCGACTCATCGTCAATCAGGCGGCGCTGAAAGTGAAACGCGAACTGCTGCAACCGCTGATAGATGCCTTTGCCAAAGCGGTGAAATGACTGCGCTGCTGACCATTCGTCGCTTGTCGACCAATAGCGCAGACTTTTATGCGCAGCTCGATGCGCTATTGGCCTTCGATGATTCCACCGACGCAGCCATCGAACGCGCGGTAGCCGAGATACTTGCCAGCGTGCGCAAAACCGGCGACGCCGCAGTGCTCGACTGCACGCGCCGTTTCGACCAGCTCGATGCCGCCAGCGTGGCCGCACTCGAACTGCCAAAAGCCGCACTGGCAGCGGCTTTCGAAGGTCTTCCACAAATACAAAAAGAAGCGTTGCAAACCGCCGCACAGCGCATTCGCATCTACCACGAGCGGCAGAAGGCCGAGTCCTGGGAGTACAGCGAAGCCGACGGCACCCGCCTCGGCCAGAAGGTCACGCCGCTGGATCGCGTCGGCCTTTATGTACCCGGCGGCAAGGCGTCTTATCCGTCGTCGGTGCTGATGAACGCGATTCCCGCCAAGGTGGCCGGCGTCGGCGAACTCATCATGGTGGTGCCCACCCCGCGCGGCGAAAAGAATGCGCTGGTGCTGGCCGCTGCCCATATCGCCGGCGTCGACCGCGTGTTCACCATCGGCGGCGCCCAGGCCGTGGCTGCGCTGGCCTATGGCACTGCGACCATTCCGCAAGTTGACAAGATTGTCGGCCCCGGCAACGCCTACGTCGCCGCCGCCAAGCGCCGTGTATTCGGCACCGTCGGCATCGACATGATCGCCGGGCCGTCCGAAGTGCTGATCATCGCCGACGGCAGCACCGATCCCGACTGGGTGGCGATGGACCTGTTCGCCCAGGCCGAGCACGACGAACTGGCCCAGTCCATCCTGCTCTGTCCCGTTGCGGCCTACATCGAACGCGTCGCCGCCAGCATCGAAAAACTGCTGCCGCAAATGTCGCGTAAGGAGGTGATCGCTGCTTCACTCAGCGGGCGCGGCGCGCTGATTCAGGTCGCCGATCTCGACGAAGCCTGCACCGTCGCCAACCGCATCGCCCCCGAACATCTGGAACTTTCAGTACGCGATGCGCGCCCGCTGGTGGCAAAAATCCGCCACGCCGGCGCCATTTTCATCGGCCCCTATTCGTCGGAAGCTGTCGGTGACTACTGCGCCGGCCCCGACCACGTGCTGCCCACCTCACGCAGCGCGCGCTTCTCCAGCCCGCTCGGGGTCTATGACTTTCAGAAACGCAGCAGCCTGATCGAAGTCTCGGCGGCCGGTGCGCGGACGCTGGGGCCTGTTGCTTCGACCCTGGCCCACGGTGAGGGGCTGACGGCCCACGCGCGGGCGGCGGAGATGCGGATGAAGTAGCGTTGTTGTGCCACGATGTGGAGATGGCCTCACGTGCTTTTATCGTCGACGTCTATACTGCGCGTAACTTGCGGGGGACTTTCAAATGACCAGTTTGCTCGAACGCATTACTGTTGATCCGGCGATCTGTCACGGCAAGCCGGTGGTGCGCGGTTTGCGTTACCCGGTCGAGACCTTGCTTGAACTGCTAAGTGCCGACATGACCATTGAACAGATTCTCGCCGACTATGAGTATCTGGCGCGCGAGGATGTGCTGGCCGTCCTGGCTTACGCCGCGCGCCTGAGTCAGGTTAAGCGCACCGACATCCTGGCGGCATGAAGTTTCTGGTTGACGCCCAGTTGCCGCGCCGCCTGGCGCGGCAACTGGCGGTGGCTGGTCATGGTGTCTTGCATACGTTCGATCTGCCCGATGGCAATCGGACATCCGATTTGGTGATCATGGAAAGGGCGGATCGCGAGGATCGGGTGGTTCGCTTCGACTCTTGTTATTCCATTTGGTTCACACAGAATACGGGAATGAAAAGAGTTTTTCTACAGCGTCGTTGGGCCGCAATTAGGGAAATCCTATGTACTCAATCAACAACAAAATAATTCAATTATTATTGACCGGTCTTTCCCTTGCCACACCCATTCATTCGTTTGCTTTGCCGTCAGGCGGACCAATTCCAATGGGTGCTGCATTGAGTCAAATATCCGTAAAACAATACTCACCTAGCACACTTGATTTACCGCCAACGGCCTACTTAATTCCAAACTCTGCGTTCGTTATTCTTGATCCCACGAAGGCCAACGCAACATCTATGTATGGGGCATTGTTTGGCCCGCTAGGTGTGTTGATTCATGGTGAGGTCGGGAAAAGCGAAACCTCAAAGACAATTGACCAATCAGAGCAGCCATTGGTTGACTTAGCCGATTTAGTAGGAGTTCAGCTAACAAAAAATAGCCAACCGAATACAGACAATACATCGGTCTTTGAAATTACACCGAGTGGATGGATGTTCATTAAAAGCGCTGGCGATAGAGGCACGCTTGTTATCAAACTCGAAGTCCAATGGAAGGACAAAAGCGGTGACACTAAGTGGCGTCAGGAGTATTACTACAATGTGCTAACAGATAGATCGCTCATCGGAACCGATGGCTGGTTTGCAGCTGGTACATCTGCATTACGCCAAGAAAGCGAATTGGGTGTTGCAAAACTAATCGCTCTCTTCTTGAATGAGCTATCAAATGCGCAGACTTACAGTGAAACCGAAGTTAAATTAGGCGGTTGTTTTCCCGGTGTAAAAAAGCTGACACTTCTAACTGAAAATAGCGATGACATTGTTATCAAAGTGCATGGCAATCGAGCTAGTGGCTCAAGTATTCAGGTAGTCAATCGAGCACAATGCACAATGTCCAGGTAGCTGGTATTCACGCATAGTTGACAGTGACCTTCCCTCTGTTTTTCGTCTGCCAACCTATCGGCATTATGCCGCCAATTCTTGCGCATGCTGAGTGCTGAACCAGTCATCCAAGTATTTCATGGGCGAGGCATAGCCGAGCGTGGAATGCTTTCGTGTCCTGTTGTCCCCCAAGGGGACTTCCTTTCGATGGAGACACCCGAACGGGTGCGGGGCGTAAAACGGTTCGATGTAATCGAACAAATCAGCCTTCGCTTCGTCCTTCGTACGATAGCGAGTGCCATGCACCCGCTCATTCTTCAAGCTGTTGAGGGATTTAAGGTTCCAGGTTCGAATTAAATTTCAACCCGACCGTTGCCACAGGCAATCCCGCAACCGATCCGTTGCTGCAAATCCTGCGCGGCTCAATGGGTGTGCAACTTCTCTTGCAGCCAAACCTTGATCAAGGATTGATACGGAACGTCGCGCGAATTGGCGGCAGCTTTGAGGCCGTCAAGCAGATGTTGCGGCAACCTGAGCGAAATCGTCTTCGTCGAGGGTTTCAGGTTTGGCAGCACGGTACGCCGGGCTTTGCTCCAGTCCAGATATTCCGTCGAGTCTCTGCCCTTGGCCTCCCAAAAGGCGCGCTCCGCTGCCTCGTTCTTGAATTTCGGCAGCGTCGTCCTAGTTTGCTTGGTCATAAATAATCCTTTCCTTCCGATGCATATCCCGGGCCGAGATCAGCCGAGATCGTCCGCGGCAATCAGGCACAGCACAGATACGTTCCTCTCGCACACCCGCATGAGAAAAACTTGCATCTGGTTCCCGTTGACTATACATTTCAACATAATTGTATATCCATCGAGACAGCCATGCACCTGATCATTTCCAAATGGGGCAATAGCCTCGCGGTGCGCATTCCCGCCGAAGTGGCCCGCGAACTGGCCTTGAAGGAGGGTGCGGTGGTCGAATGCGAGACCACATCCACCGGCACGCTCGAACTGATTCCCGCCGACAAGAAAACGCGCGCCAAGTGGCTGCGGGAGCATTTCGCCCGCGTCAATACCCGGCTGGCCGATCAAAAGATGACCACGCCGGCTTCCCGTCTGCTGCGTGAAGAAGAAAGGTACTAAGCCGCTCAGGGTTTATGTGGACACCAGTGTCCTGGTGGCCGCCCACACCCGCGAGCCGCATACCGACCTGGCCCAAGTGTGGCTTGCCGCCCAGGGCGGCAGCCGCCTGATACTTTCGGTGTGGATGCTGGTGGAATGCGACAGCGCGCTGTCCATCAAGCGACGCCGCAAGGAACTGGATGCGGCGGGTCAGACCAGGGCCATCACCGAAATTGACGCCTTCGCCCGGCAATTCGAGCCCCTTGCCGTGCCGACTGAAGCCGATCATCAACAAGCGCGCGAAATGTGCCAGCATGCCGCCTCGCGCCTGCGCGCCGGCGATGCGCTGCATCTGGCCATGGCGCGGCGTCTTGGCGCCACGTCTTTCGCGACCCTGGACGAGGTGCTCGCCGCGAATGCCGCCGCCCATGGATTAACCGTGGCAATCACTCTGCCGTGAGGGGCGCGCTACACGTGCCAACACGCGCCGACCATCAGAGCCGTCAGACTCTATCCTGCGATAATTTTCCGTAGTACCTGCATCAGCGCCGCGCACTGCGCATCGGTGCCGACCGTGATGCGCAGGAACTGTTCAATGCGCGGCAGTTTGAAATGACGCACGATGACGCTACGCTCCCGCAGCGCCTTGTCCAACTCTGCCGCATCATGCTTCGGGTGGCGGACAAAGATGAAATTGGCGGCGGAGGGCAGCACGTCGAACTCCAGCGTCCGAAGGTCGGTGCTCACTTGTTCCCGGCTGCGCATGACCGCCGTGCGTGTCTTGTCGAAATGTTCCTCGTCCTCAAAAGCGGCCACTGCACCGGCGCTGGCAAGCCGGTCAAGCGGATAAGAATTGAAGCTATCCTTGACCCGCTCCAGCGCTTCGATCAGGTCCGGATGGCCAATCGCGAAGCCAACCCGCAGGCCAGCCAGACTGCGCGCCTTGGACAGGGTCTGCACCACCAGCAGGTTCGGATGTTTCTGCGTCAGCGGGATGGCAGTGGGGATGGTGGTGCCGCCGAAATCCACATAGGCTTCGTCGACCACCACCACAG
>JAYUFR010000162.1:0-14008 GCA_043738625.1 Sterolibacteriaceae bacterium | reverse complement strand
ATCGAATCCCATATCGTGCCGCCGCCGCCGGAACGCTTCCACTCGCCGTCGAACCAGGTTGCGGCGGCGAAGTCGGCCATGACTTTGTCGGAGGCGGCGCCGTCAGGTTTGCCGTCGGGATTGGGCGCCGTATAAAAGCGCCATACCAGCGCGCCTGTGTCCGCGTCGTAGGCGGAGAGATAACCACGCACGCCCAATTCGGCGCCACCGTTGCCGATCAGCACCTTGGCTTTGACCACCCGCGGCGCACCGGTGATGGTGTAGGGCTTGGTTGGGTCCACGGTGAGCGTGGACCACAACACCTTGCCGGTCTTCGCATCGAGCGCGATCAGTCTGCCATCCAATGCACCGACGTAAACCTTGCCTTCCCAAACGGCGACGCCGCGATTGACCACATCGCAACAGGCCTTGATGCCGGTTGCACCTGGCACTTTTGGATCGAAGGTCCAAAGCGGGCGGCCGCTGACGGCATCGAAGGCCTGCACATGGCTCCAGGCACTGGTGGTAAACATGAGGCCGTCCACCACGATCGGTGTCGCTTCCTGGCCACGATTCGTATCGAGATCCTGAAACCAGGCGAGCTTCAGTTTTGAGACGTTGCCGACGCTGATCTGCTTGAGCGGGCTGTGGCGTTTTTCATCATAACCGCGTCCGTGGCTGAGCCAGTTTTGCGGTTCATTGTCGCTGGCCACGATGCGCTGGGTGGTGACCCAGGCGGCCTTGCCGGCTATGTCCCTGCTGTTTACTGGCGGGGCTTCATAGCCATGCCCCGGGACGGCCATGACCACACCAAACACCGCCAACACTGCGCTCAACCGGTTGCCAATCTTCATTTCCCTTCTCCTTATTATTCGAGATACGCAATTTCATGACAGTTCGAACGCTTGCACCGAAACCGGTACGCCGCTCATGCGCGGAATGCCGCTGATGGGGTCACGCTCATCCATATTGATCAGCCGGGTCACCGAACCAAGGGCAAGTTCACTTGTGGCGGCAGCTTGCGACATGGGCGCACCGAAGCCATGGACCACCGACACAAGACCTTCGCGCAGGTTGTCGTCAATCTTGACCCGCGCCAGCATGTGACCGTGGCAGGAGCGAACCGTGATGAGGGCGCCGTCTTCGATGCCCAGCACGTTCAGGTCGGATGAATGCATGAACGCCGGGGTGTGAGTCTTGCCGCCGCTGAGGGTGAGTAACGACTGGCCCATCGAATTCATGAAGTTGTTGGTGCGCCGGCACACCAGGCGAAATGGAAACGCAGGGTCGGTTTTGTTTTCGGCGCCCTCGGCGTGCAGCGTACGCAACTCCTCCATCATCATCGGGTTGCCAAGCTGCAGCATGGCGCTACAGTCGTGATCACGTGGCTGGACCCGGACGTCGATGTCGTACACATTGCCGTGGGGACGCGCCTTGACCTGCTCCAGCGGCACACGCGAATCGGAGCAGGCGAGTTCGATCAATTCATCGGTGCTTGGCAGCCGTGTCATGTCGAGTGGAATGGTCTGCGTCGTCCCCTCGAGGTTGGGACCCTGGCCGCGCATGTTGATCCAGTCGAGCTGCAATCCCATGCGTTGCGCCAAGCCGAAGAAGAAGGCTGCGTCGTCGAGCAGGTCGGACTGCGGCGGCACTTGGGCTACCGCAGGGGCATACTGGGCCCAGGGGATGGCATAGCCGCGCGACACGCCATAATATTTCAGCGACTCCACCATTTGCGTGGTGCCGGGCAGTTCGAGCGACAGCGGCGGCGGGATCACATAGTGCGCAAACTGCGCTGTCGCCGTCATCTGGTAATCCAGCACCACTAGCAGCTCCAGCTTGTTCAGCGCCGCTTCCGTCGTGACCTGGTCCGGCCATGCCGTCACCGGATTGCCACCAAGACAGAACAACACTTTGATCTGACCTTCGCCGTCGAGCAGGATCTCGTCGGCCAGTGCTGCGGTGGGCACGCCGCTGGCGTTTTCCATCAGTCCATGCACGCGCATCGGCCGATCGCTCATCACCGGGTATGGCGCATAGGGCTGGGCCCGCGGCGTAAAGGCGGGCAGCAGAACATTGGGATTGGGCGCCCTGTCGCCCTCGCCAGCCCAGCGAGCGCACAAGGTATTGAGGCACAAGGCGAGGTAGTAGGTCAGATTGCTGTGGGTGGCGAAGCTCGGTCCGGTCGAGCAGACCACGCCGCCGCGCTTGCCCCGACCGAAGGTACGTGCGGCTGCAAGCAATTGATCGACCGGAACATCGGCACGCTGCGCAACGAAAGCTGGCGTATAAGCGGCGACACTCGCCTTCAGCGCTTCGAAACCTTCCGCGTTCGATGCGACGAAATCGGCGTCGTACAGGCTCTCTTCAATGATGATGTGGATGATGCCGGCGAGCAGGGCCGGATCCTGGCCCGGACGCGGCTGCAGGTGAACGTGAGCGCGCCTGGCGGTTTCGCTGCGGCGCGGATCGATCACAATCATCTTCATACCGCGCTGCTCGGCTTCTTTCAGGCGCGCGCCGGGATTGTTGAGCGGTCCGCCGTTGGACTTGGCGATGATCGGATTGGCGCCAATGATGATCCAGGTATCCGAGGTCTCGAAGGTATGCAGGCCTGCGTGCCAGTTGCCATGCATCGCCACCGACGTGTACTCGGCCGGCTTGTCGATACTGGCGGCGGAAAAGGCCATGCGCGATTTGATCGCGCGCAACCAGGCTCTTGCGATCGGCACGCCAACCGGGTGCGAGACCTGACCGGAACCGTTATACATCGCGATGGAGCGTGGGCCGTGTTTGGCGAGAATGTCCTGCACCCTGGCCGCGATCTGGTCCATCGCGGCAGTGGAGTCGATCACGGCGTGACTGCCATCCGCCTCGCGTTGCAGGCACTTCAGCAGTCGTTCGGGACCGTTGTGCATTGCCGGCAAGGCACGCCCTTTGGGGCAGCTATAGCCGTCGAAGGCCGACGCTTGCGGATCGCCCGTGACCTTCACCGCGCGTCCGTCTTTGACGGTAACGAGGATAGGGCAATAGGCGAGGCAGTTGCGACAGATACTGGGAACAACGTTTTCGGTCATGGCATCGTCCTCCTGTCTCATCGTTCAGCGAAAGCATGTCAGCCATGGAGGGACCTGCTATCGATGCTTTTATTGATGCATTCTATCAATGCTTGCCGACAGCCGGAGCGGAGTTCGGCGGTTTTGCGGGGACTACACTTCGAATGATAGCAATCGTGGCCAACCGCCTCAACGCGCCGGTTCGTTCGACGGCGCAGTGGTCCATGCCCTTGATGGCGGCCTGTTGCGCGATGCGGCTTCGTAGAGCGGCATCATCCCGCCTTCCATCGATGCCAGATCATCAATCCGTTTGGCCGGGGCGGGGCGGGTGCTGAGAAAATCGGTGTGCGAGTTGCCGCCCCCTTCCTTGAGCATTTTCTCCCACAAAGTCACCGCCGCATGAGGATGGTAGCCGGCGCGCGCTTCCAACAGGCCGCCGAGACGATCGGCTTCCGACTCAGCCTCGCGGCTGTGCGGAAGCAGGATGAACGCAGCCGCGCCCAAACCGGCGATCGTCTGACGCATTTTCTGGTCGGAGGCATCGTTCGCTGTTACACCGAGGAGCGCAACGCCCGCACCTACCGCCATCTGCTCGGAAATTTGTTCGCGACTGTGCTGCAACAGGGCATGGGAAATTTCGTGGCCCAACAACACTTGGGCCAATTCGTCGTCGGTGGGCTTTATTTTTTCGGCCAGGCCGGTGTAGAGCGTCATCCTGCCACCGGCCGTGCACAAGGCATTGACTGTTTTCGGGTCATCAATGACATTGATGCTCCAGGCCCAGTCACGGGTCTCCGATCGATAGGTCACAGCCTGATCGATCAGACGATCCGTGATCAAACGAACACGGGCAATCAATTTCGCATCGTTGCTGAGCTTGCCCTTCTTGTTCAGATCACTGAGCACGCCCTGATAGGCTTGGGCCGATTGAGCAATGGCAGATTGTTCTGATACCAGCAGCAACTGGTTGCGGCCAGTTATCGGATTCGTGCTGCATGCCGCCAACAACAAAACCGGCGTGAGGCAACAACTATTGGATCGCATGCTGATTCAACTCCAAAAAAATGGGGCGCCCGGTTTCCCAAGACGCCCCATCTTCACTGATCCGTGATGGGATCAGCTCACTTTTCTTTCCAGCTTTTCCTTGATACGGGCAGACTTGCCGGAGCGGTCGCGCAAATAATACAGCTTGGCGCGGCGCACATTGCCACGGCGCTTCACCTCGATGCTGGCGATCAGCGGCGTATAGGTCTGGAAAGTCCGCTCGACGCCCTCGCCCGAGGAAATCTTGCGTACGATGAAACTGGAATTGAGGCCGCGATTGCGCTTGGCAATGACGACACCTTCGAAAGCCTGAACGCGCTTGCGCTCACCTTCGACCACATTCACACTGACAATCACGGTGTCACCGGGCGCGAAGCTGGGAATGGTTTTGCCCAGACGCGCTATTTCTTCCTGCTCGAGTTGCTGTATCAGATCCATAATTTTCTCCAAATCAAAATCCGGCCAGTGGCCTTCCGTGCAGAGCAGGCGGACCTGATGCACGCGGTTTCTAATGACGCTCCTGCTTGAACTCTTCCAGCAGTTGCGCTTCCTCGCTGCTTAAACGACGATACTCCAGCATATCCGGGCGTCTTAGCCAAGTACGCCCCAACGCCTGTTTAAGGCGCCAGCGCCGGATATGCTCGTGGTTGCCGGAAAGCAGCACATCCGGCACCCGCATTCCTTCATATTGCTCGGGCCGCGTGTAATGGGCGCAATCCAGCAAACCCGCCACGAACGACTCTTCAATTGCCGACGCATCGTCATTCAACGCGCCCGGCAACTGCCTGACACAAGCATCGATCAAAGCCATCGCCGCGATCTCGCCGCCGGAGAGGACAAAATCGCCAAGCGATATTTCCTCATCCACACATCGCTCGATCAGGCGTTCGTCGATACCTTCATAACGCCCGCACACCAAAATCACGCCCGCACCACTTGCCAATTCAGCCACCCGACGGTGCGTCAGTGGCGCACCCTGAGGCGACAGGTAAATCACTTGCGCGGTGCCCGCCGCCGAACCACGCGCCGCCTGAGCGGCGTCAATTGCCTGTTCCAGCGGCGCAGCCAACATCACCATGCCTGGACCGCCACCATACGACCGGTCATCCACAGTACGGTGATTGTCGTTTGTCCAATCGCGCGGATTCCAGCACTGCAACTCCCATAGATCACGCGCCAAAGCGCGCCGGGTGATGCCGGCTTCCGTCACTGCGGTAAATATTTCGGGAAACAAGGTAACGACATCGAAGCGCAGCGTCACCAATCAGCCCCCCACTCAACCACGATCTGGCCCGCGGCTACATCCACATTCTTTATCACTTGCGCGACGAAGGGCAGCAACCGTTTTTGCTCTCCCACACAAACCACCAACACTGTATTGGCGCCGGTTTCGATCAAACTATCGACTGCTCCCAGCGCTACGCCTTGCTCGTTGACAACATCCAAACCAACAAGATCATTCCAGTAATATTCGTGCGCTGCAGTTTTCGGCAAGTCTTCTCGCGGTGCCGCGAAATACAGCCCGACCAAGGCTTCCGACCCATTGCGGTCATCGACTCCGCCGAACTTGACCACCCATCCGTCACTATGTGGCTTCAGTGCAACGAGCTGATACGCCGTCCACTTGCTGCCTTCCGCCTGCGGCCCCAGCCACCATTGCGGAATTTTGGACCAAGCCGCCGGATCGTCACCGAAAGGATGCAAATGCAACCAGCCACCCACACCGTAAGGAGCCACCATGCGCCCCAGGGCAATCACACCAATTAAGCCGCCTTGCTGGCGCCGAACTGCTTGACCAGACGAGCGGCGGTCGGCGACAGCTGGGCGCCGTGACCCTGCCAATAGGCGAGGCGCTCGGTATTGATCAACAAGCCCTGCTCGTTGGCGGATGCGACCGGATTATAGAAACCGATGCGCTCGACGAAACGACCGTCACGGCGATTGCGCGAATCAGTAACTACCATGTTGTAGAAAGGGCGCTTTTTGGCACCGCTTCTGGCTAGACGAATGACAACCATGTCGTTCCCTTAAATTCGGAAAAAGTGCGCGATTATAGTGGGAAAGCCTGCCCGGGACAAGCGCCCATAAGCTATTTGCCGGTTTGGCGGATCGCGCGTCGAATTCCACTAAAATCAGGCCATCCCGCTCAAAGACTTGTGAATGTCAGCTACAGCCCCCTCGCCCAGCCCGCCCACTGCACTCGACGATGCTTTGGCTTGGCTCGCCTTGCCGTCTGGCGAAGACCCCCTGCGCGATCTGGTGCCGTTGCGCAAGTGCTTGCGGACCCTGGTCGCAGCCGAAATTCCGTCGTCACACAAACTGCGGATATTCGAGGTACTCGAACCCAGAGTACGAAGGACCCATTTGACGGTGATACCCTTGCTGCTGGATGCGGTGTTGCCGCTGTCACGGCCGCTATGCGACATCACACGCGCAATAAACCAGATCCATAGCCTCTGTGCGGACCTCTTGCTGATAGCCGCCACCGCGGACGATGCAAACCAACCGGCCAGGCAACACCGCACAATTGAACAAATTTGTCGCAGTGCCCTTATCCAGCTGGAGCAGCAACTGGCACTGGCCTTGATGGCCTTTGGCCAACCTGCGCGGGGGCTGTGGTTGCGTACCGATACGGCTTATCGTCTCTTCGAAGCAGCTGCCGATGCAGAATGTGCCGGAATTTTTGGCCGGATGCTGGCGCTTGCGTCCGCACAACCGGAAAGTTTCACCTCGCGCGAACTCGCATTCCTGCGCGAAGTGCTGATTCAACTGCAAAAGATGGCCAGTGTCTCTCAGCAACAACCGCAGGGAAGCAACCCGTTTTTTTGGTGCGATACGGCACATGATCAATCCCCTGTGGCCTCTTCGCGGCAATGGCCAACGCCTATACCGGGGCTGCTGTATATCAGCTTTTCTCCCCTGCTTTCCGCGCTTGCAGGATTGCTTGAGCAGCTCGAAACCGGTACGCCGGCAGCACAGCTTGGTTTGCCGCGGGAGGCGAACCAGCCCGACTACCTGAATGTTCTGCGTCGAGCGCAAACGCTCTGGTTGGAGCCGCCGAAGCGCCACTTTCCGCGCCGGCGGCAAAGCCACGAAGTTCATATGTGCATTCGTCTGGGTGAGCTCTGGCGCGTGTTGCAGGAAGAACAGACGAACGATCAGGAAATATCGAAGTGGATGGTCATCAACAAGAGTCCCGATGGTTGCTCGGTCGAACATATTTCCGGGAATATCAGTGGACTGATCGCGGGAAGTGCATTGGGCATGCGTGAAACACCAAACGGCCCGTGGAGCATTTGTCTGGTCCGCTGGATACGCAGCGGCGCATCAGAACGCGTCGAAATCGGCATTGAGTTCGTAGCCCCGAATGCCCAGCCTGTTCGTGTAATCGGCGGTGCATCGGATGAGGAGTCCGTCCCTGGCTTGCTGCTGCCTGCCTTGCCCCAAATTGGGCGGCGAGAGGCATTGTTGATCGCCCGCGGCAGGCACGCGCAGCAACACTTCAATCTGGTCATGGAGAAAAAGGGCAAGGTGATGTTAACGACCTGTATCCCGGGCCCCCTCATCCAGCAGACCAGCAGCGTTGAGATTTTCGAGTTTGAACGCGCCCGATTACCCGGCTAGGACCTGCGCTTCATTTTTTTGTTCTCCAGTTCGGCGGTAATCAAGGCTCCCAGCAAAATTACGCTCCACGAAAGGTAAAGCCACAACAAAAAAATGGGGATGGCGGCGAAAGCGCCATAAATGATGCGATAGCCTGCAACACTGGCAAGGTAAATTGCAAACAACCATTGCATGGCACTGAACCCCAACGCTGCCGCTATTCCGCCCAGGATTGCATGCAACCCCGCAACGGGCCGATTGGGTACCTTCCAGTAGAGCAGCGCAAATACTCCTGCGACGGTGATGAAGGATAGGGTACGCAACACGCTGGTTGTCACGGTTCGCCACTCTTCTACCAAGCCGAGCGAAGTACTGGCCAGATAAGTTGTTGCAGCGATGCTGCCACCGAACACCGCCGGGCCGAGCAGC
Organism: Sterolibacteriaceae bacterium; assembly: GCA_043738625.1. GTDB lineage: Bacteria > Pseudomonadota > Gammaproteobacteria > Burkholderiales > Rhodocyclaceae > JANYCD01. The sequence goes on along the minus strand of JAYUFR010000162.1, from coordinate 5,897 downwards.
AGCGCCACCACGTGCATCACGACACGGCGCAGGAATGGGCGATTCTCACGAACCGCCCAGATCGCGTTGAATGCATGCTCGATCGTGAGCATTTGCGCCACCGCCGTGACGGCCAATGTCGCGATGCTGATCCAGGTCAGGCGATCCGCTTTGTGCGCGAACTGCGACACATACTTGGCGATGATGCTGCCGGCCTTGTCCGGCAGCATATTGGCCAGAAGGAACCTCTGGATCGCTGCCGACAGCGTATCCGCGAGCGGAAAATGCGAGAGGATTGCGGCAGCTACAGCAATCATGGGCACTAGTCCGAGCAGCGTCGCAAACGACAATGCTGCGGCAGTTTGCGTCAAGCGCTCGCCACGAAAACGACGCACAACCCGAAACGGCAGCAGTATCAGATGCATGGCAGTTCTGCGGCGAACTGGACCACTCGACGTCGGCTCAGATGCCGCCTTGCGGGTTGACCCGACCGGGTCCGGCGTGGAGCTTGTTCAAGGCATTGAGGTAGGCTTTTGCCGAAGCAACGATGATGTCGGTATCGGCACCCTGCCCGTTCACAACGCGTCCTGCCTTCGCCAGCCGAACGGTAACTTCGCCTTGAGCATCGGTGCCAGTCGTAATCGCGTTTACCGAATAAAGCAGCAGATCCGTACCACTGTGACTAATGCTCTCGATCGCTTTGAATACGGCGTCGACCGGGCCACTGCCGCGCGCTTCGGCATGTTGCTCGGCGCCGGGACCAACTGCCAGCGTAACTTGGGCATAGGGAGTCGCGCCGGTTTCAGAACTGAACCCGGACGAAATCAGGCGGTAGTACTCATGTTCGGGCGTCACCACATCATCAGACATCAAGGCATGAATATCCTCATCGAAAATGTCGTGCTTTTTGTCGGCAAGCTCCTTGAATCGCGTGAACGCGGCATTCAACACCTGCTCCGACTCAACCTCAATGCCCAGTTCATGCAATCGTGCCTTGAACGCGGTACGTCCCGAGTGTTTGCCAAGCACCAGCTTGTTGGCGTTCCAGCCGACATCCTCCGCCCGCATGATTTCATAGGTTTCGCGGTGCTTCAGTACCCCGTCCTGATGGATGCCTGCCTCATGGGCGAATGCGTTGGCGCCAACGATCGCCTTGTTCGGCTGCACCGGGAAACCGGTAATGCCTGAAACCAGCCTGGAAGCCGGCACAATTTGGGTAGCATCAATACGCGTTTCGCAGGGGAAAATGTCCTGCCGCGTTCGCACCGCCATGACAATCTCTTCCAGCGACGCATTGCCGGCCCGTTCGCCGAGGCCATTGATGGTGCATTCCACCTGTCGTGCGCCGGCCATGACGGCAGCAAGGGAGTTGGCAACGGCAAGTCCGAGGTCATTGTGGCAATGCACCGACCAGGTCACCTTGTCGGAGTTCGGAATGCGTTCGCGCAATTTATGTATCCGATCGGCAAACTGCTCGGGAACGTTATAGCCGACGGTATCGGGAATGTTGATCACCGAAGCACCTTCCTTGATCACGGCTTCGATGATGCGGCAGAGGAAGTCAATGTCGGAGCGACCCGCGTCTTCGCAGGAAAACTCCACGTTGTCGATGCCGTTGCGGGCGAAACGCACGGCACTGCGCGCATCGGTGAGAACCTCGTCGGGGGTCATGCGCAACTTTTTCTCCATGTGGATCGCACTGGTCGCGATGAAAGTATGGATGCGCCCGGACCTGGCAGGCTTGATGGCCTCCAATGCGCGCTCGACATCCTTGTCGAAAGCGCGGGCCAGTGCGGCCACCGTCGAATCCTTGATAACTTCGGCAACAGCGCGGACAGCTTCGAAGTCGCCATTCGAGGCGGCCGGAAAACCGGCCTCAATGACATCGACCTTCATCTTCTCAAGCTGGCGGGCAATGCGCAGTTTTTCGTCGCGCGTCATCGAGGCGCCGGGGCTCTGTTCGCCATCACGCAAGGTGGTATCAAAAATGATCAAATGCTCTTTGGCCATGATGTTCTCCGCTGCAAACAGGATTCAGAAATGCCGGATAGACAGACTATCGGCAGTAATTTGGTGGGACGAATTGGCGGGCGCGAAGGCAGCAGCGGCAGGGAAACGCTCTACGAGCCCCGCACAATAGCCTTACGGCCGGCTATCCAGCGCCATACAAACATCACATAACCCGACAGCGCATAGCAAAGGAACAACGCAAACAATACCCCCGGAGGGTAACTCGATACCAATGCAAAACCGAGAGCGATTCCCGCAATCACCAGAAATGGCACGCTGCGGCGCAGGTTGATGTCCTTGCCGGAATAATAGAGAACATTGCTGACCATGGTGATTCCCGCAAAGATGGTCAGCACACATGCATACCAACGGGCGTCCTCACCTTTCCAGCCATTGTCGATCATGACCCACACCAATCCGGCAATCAAGGCTGCCGCCGCGGGACTGGGCAATCCTTGAAAATAGCGTTTATCCACGACGTCGATATTGGTGTTGAAGCGGGCGAGACGCAGGGCAGCCCCGGCACAGTAGATGAAGGCCGCAACCCAGCCCAGCTTGCCCATGCCCTTGAGCGCCCACTCGTAGACCACCAATGCGGGCGCAGCGCCGAACGACACCATGTCGGACAGCGAATCGTATTCGGCGCCAAAGGCACTTTGGGTCCGCGTCATGCGCGCGACGCGGCCGTCGAGACCATCGAGCACCATGGCAATGAAGATCGCCACGGCTGCTTGCTCGAATTGCTGGTTCATGGCCTGAACAATGGCGTAAAACCCGGAAAACAAGGCTGCCGTGGTAAACAAATTGGGCAGGAGATAAATGCCGCGCCGGCGCAACTCGGGATTCATCAGTGCTTTATGGGGGCGGGGGTCCGGCATGGAATAAACACGTGATTGGAACCGGCCTATTGTAGCCCTTGAGTGTAGCCCTTGAGCCGCTCTATGCTAATTCGGCCAGGATCGTCGACGTCGCACTCACTTTGTCGCCAATGACAACCTTAACCCGAACATCGGTTGGAAGATAAACATCAACGCGCGAGCCGAAGCGGATAAAGCCGTAGCGCTGCCCTTTTTTCAGGGCGGCGCCAGCCTCGACATAGCAAAGAATGCGGCGCGCAATCAATCCGGCGACCTGGACACACGTTACATCTTGCCCGCCAGGCATGCGGATATGCAGCGCATTACGCTCGTTCTCCGTTGAAGCCTTGGCCAAAGCCGCATTGACAAATGCGCCGGGGTGATACCAGCGTTGAACAACCTCACCATCCACCGGACTGCGGTTGGAGTGGACGTTGAACACATTCATGAAAACGCTGATCTTCAATGCATCGCGGTCAAGCCATGGGTCGCGAACCGGTTCGATGGCAACAATGCGGCCATCAGCCGGTGACAGTACGCTCTTGTCGTTACCGGGAATATTGCGCGGTGGGTCGCGAAAAAACTGGAGCACAAATAAAAAGACGACCCAAAACGGCAGTGCCCAGCACCATCCCGCAAATATGGATACCAGCAGGGCTGCGCCAAGGGCTGCCCCGAGATACGGCCAACCTTCCCGTGCAATGATCGGATGCGGATAATGAGTGTTCATGGTCGCGCCTCATAAAGCAAGGGCACAGCTGCTCCGCCGTGCCCTTTGTGGTTTTCGCTGAAACTGCTGGCTAGTTTTTGGTTTGGTCGACCAGCCTGTTTTTCTTGATCCAGGGCATCATGGCGCGCAGCTTTTCGCCGACCTGCTCGATCGGATGCTCGGCGGTGAGCCGGCGATGCGAAGTCATTTCCGGATAGTTGGTACGGCCTTCAAGAATGAAGCGCTTGGCATAGTTGCCGTTTTGAATATTCTCCAGCGCTTCGCGCATGGCCTTGCGCGCCTCTTCGCCGATGATCTTGGGGCCAGTGACGTATTCGCCAAATTCCGCGTTGTTGGAGATTGAGTAATTCATGTTGGCGATGCCGCCTTCAAAAATCAGGTCAACGATCAGCTTGACCTCGTGCAGGCACTCGAAGTAGGCCATTTCCGGTGCATAGCCGGCATCGGTCAGCGTTTCGTAGCCGGCCTTGATCAATTCCACCAGGCCACCGCACAGCACGGCCTGTTCGCCGAACAGATCAGTCTCGGTTTCCTCGCGGAAATTGGTCTCGATCACGCCACCCTTGGTACCACCGTTGGCGGCGGCATATGAAAGCGCAAGATCCTTGGCCTTGCCCGACTTGTCCTGATAAATGGCGATCAGCGAGGGAACGCCACCGCCGCGCAGATACTCGGAGCGGACGGTGTGGCCGGGCCCCTTGGGGGCGATCATGATGACATCAAGGTCATCGCGCGGGATGACCTGGTTGTAATGAATGTTAAAACCGTGCGCGAACGCCAGCACCGCACCTTTCTTCAGATTAGGCTCAACATCGTTGTAATACACCGCAGGAATGTTTTCATCCGGCAGCAGGATCATGATGACATCGGCGCCATTGACTGCCTTGGCGACCTCTTCGACCTTAAGCCCTGCACCGACAGCCTTCTTCCATGAGGCACCGCCCTTGCGCAGGCCGACGGTAACCTTGACGCCGGAATCCTTGAGATTCTGGGCATGGGCATGGCCTTGCGAGCCATAGCCCACGATGGTGACCTTCTTGCCCTTGATCAGGGAGAGGTCGGCGTCCTTGTCGTAATAAACCTTCATGACTACCCTTTCAACAATCAGATTTTAAGAATGCGGTCGCCGCGCCCGATACCACTGACGCCGGTACGCACTGTTTCCAGAATCAACACTTTGTCGATGGCTTCGATAAAAGCGTCCAACTTGGCCGAATTACCGGTGAGCTCAATCACATAAGCGGAGTCACTAACGTCAATGATGCGGCCGCGAAAAATGTCGGAGATGCGCTTCATCTCCTCGCGGTCCTTGCCGGTGGCGCGCACTTTTACCAGCATCAATTCGCGTTCGATATGCGAAGCCCCGGACAAGTCGACCACCTTGACCACGTCCACCAGCTTGTTGAGCTGCTTGGTGATCTGCTCGATGACCTCGTCGGAACCGCTGGTAACGATCGTCATCCGCGACATCGATGGATCCTCGGTTGGCGCCACCGTCAACGACTCGATGTTGTAGCCACGGGCAGAAAACAGACCCGACACCCTGGAAAGGGCGCCGGCTTCGTTTTCGAGAAGAATGGAAATAATGTGTCGCATATTCACTTTCGCCTCACAGGTCTTCGACTTCGGCCAGAATCATTTCCGACAGGCCCTTGCCAGCGGCAATCATCGGATACACGTTGGCGGTCTGGTCGGTGATGAAGTCCATGAAGACAAGGTCGTTCTTGTGCTTGGTGAACGCCTCGCGCAGGGCCGGTTCGACATCGGCCGGTCGGTCGATGCGCATCCCGACATGGCCGTAGGCTTCCGCCAGCTTGACGAAGTCGGGCAGAGAATCAAGATAGGACTCGGAGTGACGATCGCCATGGAACATCTCCTGCCACTGGCGCACCATGCCGAGATAGCGGTTGTTGAGATTGACGATCTTGATCGGCAAATTGTATTGCTTGCAGGTGGACAATTCCTGGATGCACATCTGGATCGACGCTTCGCCCGTGACACAGGCGACGGTGGCCTTTGGATTGGCAAAGCGCACGCCCATGGCGTAGGGCAGGCCAACGCCCATGGTTCCCAAACCCCCCGAGTTGATCCAGCGCCGCGGCTTGTCAAATTTGTAGAATTGGGCGGCGAACATCTGGTGCTGACCCACATCCGACGTAACAAACGCGTCTCCACCCGTGACTTCGTAGAGTTTCTCGACCACGTACTGGGGCATGATCAAGTCTTTGCTTTGTGTGTACCTGAGACTGTCCTTGCCACGCCATTCATCGATCTGCTTCCACCATGACGCCAATGCGTTGGCATCGGGCTTGGTCGGTTCT
>JAYUFR010000161.1:0-4786 GCA_043738625.1 Sterolibacteriaceae bacterium | reverse complement strand
TCTTCGAGCGCGTCAAGGCTGTCAAAGGCTCGGTTGTGGAAGTACTTCTCGCGCAGTTCGTCCCAGATGTGTTCAACCGGATTGAGTTCGGGTGAGTACGGCGGCAGGCTCAGTAGACGGATGTTATGTGGGATCGGCATAGATAGACTTTTATGCCAACCCGCGCCATCGAGCACCATGACGATATTGTTTTCGGGGTAGCGCGCGGCAACCTCGGCCAGAAACAGCGCCATGCATTCGCTGTTGACGTGCGGCAGTACCAGTGAATCGAAGTTGCCTTCGGGAATGCTCACCGCGCCATAGGCGTAAACATACTGATGGGTGAGCATCGCCTTGACGGTCGGTCGCAACGGGAACTTCGCCCAACAATAGCGGCAATCGCTGATTCGACCAAAGCGGGCTTCGTCCTGAAACATCAGCCGCAATGGCCGTTTTATCGCAAACGCGTTCAGCGCTTCTGCCACATCGTCGCCGAGTTTTTTTTGAATAGCGCGCGCTTGGATGGGTCACCCTGTGGATGCGCGGTATCCGGCGCGAGCTTTCGCCAACCATGGCGCGCCAGCATCCGGTAGAGCGTAGACAGTGCAATCTCTCGTCCCAGTGCATGCTCGAAGGCGGGTTTCACGCTCGGTATCACCACCACGCCGCCGCTGACGGCCTCGACAAGCACTTCATCAATGAGTGCCGCCTCGCGCTCAAGGGTACTCACGGCACGATTGCGCAACGCCGACTTCGGCTTCCTGGTGGGGATTTCCCTGGCCTGTTCCCGTCGCCTGCGATTGCGCAGCTTGCAAGTCAAGCTTATTGATCGCCCGATCACGAGCGCCGTATCCGCAAGACTCAAACCCAGCTCGAGCGGCAACAGTATCGCTTGTGCCTGGCGCAACTCAGCAGCGCTACGCGCCTTGGCTACCTGATCCCGCGCCCAATCCAACTCCCCCGCGCCGCCTGCGGTTCTGGCCATAGGACACCCCTGAAAGTAGTTAAAGGCACTATTATGGCACTTTCTATTGCGAATTTGAATAAGCTACTACGAAATTTGGTATCAAGGGCTGCAACGTTTGCTCGAACAGCACCGATTTGCTCATGCCGAAGAAATTGACCAGGGCCGGATGCTTCATCCGGCACGCAGCGTCGCGCGCGTGCTCCTTGCAGGCAATGTGGCTGCCACTTTGGCGAAGGGTTGAACAACCGAACGTATTGCTGAAGCACCCCGCGCTTTACGGTGGGCCAATCCGTACGGACGCGGAAAAACCGAGTCTCTCACCACACTCGGTTGCCTGGCTATATTCATGGTAAATGTGACCGACGCGGCGCGATTTAATTGACTCAAACAGGCATTGACATGTGCATCATCTGAATTTTGGCGCTTGCGTGGTGACCGCTTTTTGTCCCGCGAACATACTGCCATCGATCGATTTACCGGCGTTTTTCAACGCTTCTACAGCCTCCGGCGGCATGTAATTTTCATCGTGTTTGGCTAGTACTTCTGCTGCACGAAATACGCCGTCTTGTCCGATCTTGCCTTGCGCCACCACGCCTTTGCCCTCCTTGAACAGGTCCGGGAGGATGCCTTTGTAGGTCACAGGAGTGGTTCTGGCAGTATCGGTTACGTCGAATGTCACCGTGAGCCCGTCGGGTTGACGCTTTAAGCTTCCGGCCGTCACCAGCCCGCCGATACGGAAGGTGCGACCTACCGGTGCCTTGTTTTCGGCGATCTCGGATGGTGTAAAGAAAAATACCATGTTCGAATTAAAGGCTCGCAAAACCAGCGTTACGGCAACGCCAATCACGCACAGTCCCAGTGCTATCCACATGAAGCGTCGATGTCGTGCCTTCATTGCCAGCGCCTATTTGCCTTGTCAGCCATCGGTTCTTCCTCGATCTCAGCATCGATACGTTTTCCGCGCAACCGCACCAACGCGATTTCCAGAATGATCGCGATCGCGAACGCACCGAATGAGCCCCAAATATAGAATGCACGTACATCCATCGAAAAAAATGCCGCCCAATTCATGATCCGACCACCGCTTTTGAGACAGACAGTTCGCCCGCAATCCGGGCCGCACCTAGGCCGTGCCCTCGAACGCGCTCCCGCTCACGAATGATGGCACGAACGCGCACCAGCGAAACCGCAATTGCGTACATCCAGCACGCAATAGCCATGGCCAGCATCGCCCACAGCATGATGGCTGCCATTTTCGGCGATGCCGTCACCGACACGGAGGCACCCTGATGCAGCGTATTCCACCATTTCACGGAAAAATAAATGATCGGCACATTCACCGAACCGACAATGACCAGCAGCGCCCCGGCCTTGTCTGCACGTTTTTTATCCTCAATGGCGTTGATGAGCGCCAAGTAGCCAATGTAGAGAAACAACAGGATCAACGTAGAGGTCATGCGCGCGTCCCACGCCCAGTAGGTGCCCCAGGTGGGTCGGCCCCACAAGGCACCAGTCCACAGCGCGATGACCGTGAACATCGCGCCCGTCGGGGCCAGCGCTTCCATCATCATCGCCGAAAGCCGTGCATTGAAGCTGAGCGCCATCACGCCATACATCGCCATCACCAGATAAATGAACATTGCCATCCAGGCGGTCGGCACATGAATGAAGATGATGCGGTAAACCTCACCTTGCTGAAAGTCTTCGGGTGCCGCGAACAAACCCAGATAAAGCCCAATGACGCCGAAGATCGCGGCCAACGCGGCAAACCATGGCACCAGCTTGCCGGCCAACGGGTAAAACGCGGGAGGGGACGAATATTTGAATAGGTTCACAACGTCAATCCAGAGAATTTTTCACAGCCACCGCAACGGCAAAGGGCACAACCAACCCACCAAGCAGCAATATTGCGCCTGGCAGCGACAAATTCGCCGAAACAGCGATGCCCACCGTCGCCTGTTCGACCGCGCCAGCACCAAAGATGAGCACCGAGTAAAGCGGGCTCGCCAGGACCGACGAAGCCGAGAGCGTCAGGCAACACGCAAGCAAACGCACAATTGTCGAGCACCCGTGAGACCCGAGCTTAGGCATCTCAAGCTCTCTCTTGCCTGATCCGAGTTGATTGCGTGCAAGTTCTCACACAGCAATTCTGATACGTTCACCAATTGTCGATTTGATGTGAGTCAACTGTTGGCACAGTAGTTTGCCCACGGGTGTCAGAATGCATCTGTAGGGTTGTGGGCAAACACTGGTGTTACCGCGCCATCTGAATGATCCGCTTCCCCCTTGGCAGCCTATTTTGAAGTCTGCGGCGGCGCTGAACAACGCGGCGCGGACCTCGGATTGGCGTAGCGCGAAACGCTGAAGCATTGGCCGCCAAACTGATTGGGGCATTGGCAGCCACGCCTTGGCATCGCGGGGACATATGACAAGAATTTTGCCCTCAGCACTATCGCCCCCGGCGCGGCTTGCGGAAATTTACTGGCGCTGGCCGACGTCTACGGATAGCTTTTAGGCTCGTGATTCACGCCATGACATTGCAGATAGCACTGACCACGGCCGGCACCGAGCGAGATATATTCAAGGCGACGCTGGCTGCTGGACGGCGTCACGACGGCTTTGCCGCTACGATCGCGCAGCATGAAATCGACCAGATGGGCATTCTGCCGCGAGCCGTGGGCATCGTGACAGGCGGCGCACGGTACCTGCTTCTCGGCAACGTGCCTCTTGTGCGGGAAGGTGCCGGCCTGATCGTTCAGGAGGAAGTTGCGGTTGTGACACTGGTAACACAGCGCAAAATTCTGGTACGACTCCATGGTCGGGTCGTTGGTCTCGTATTGCCATCCCAGTATCGGCTCATAGCGCGAACCATGCGGCCCGCGCGGGCTTGTGCCACCCGGCGTCGAATCGTCGTTGGTATGGCAACTGCTGCAGGTGATTACGCTGGAAGCGGTGTATCCCGGCTCCAGCCCAAGAATGGCCGGGTTCATTCCCGATGTCGCCACCGGATGATAGGACAGGTTGCCCGGCTGAATCTTGACGCGGATGTTGCGGGTGCCGCTTTGGCGCGTGATGCCCGGCGTGCTCGGCTCCCGTAATCCGTGGCATTTAGCGCAGACCTCATGTTCAAAATTCGCTTCGGTGATCGATGCGCCGCTGAGAGTGACACCGGACACGCCTCGCAAACGCCCGGAAACGGCGGGCGGAGCGCCCGGTGTCGTGGTCGCCGCGTGAGGATTGTGGCAATCCGTGCAGCCGACGTGCCGTGGCATCGTCAGCGCATTTTCCCTGGGGTCATGGCTTCCCTGATTGATTTCGATCGGATGGTGCAACGGCTTCTGGAATTCCAGCTCGACGTTCTTCGATGCCACCGTGCCGCTGTGGCAGACGGTGCAGGTCACGGACTCCGTCGCCTGTGCGAGCAACCGCTGCGGCTGCCCGGCAGCGTGCGGACGATGGCAACTTTGACAGGCGTTCTGCGCGACCGTCGGGGGGGCGCCATCGACCCATGGGTTGGTGCCGGTGCCGTTCCAGGTGGCGGTCGCCGTGGCGTGCACAGAACCGCTCCAGTTGCGCGGCCGATGGCAGGCAACACAAAGCGCCCCCGAAAGGTTATCCATGCGCAAAAACTTCGGTTGCCGGTCATCGTGGGGATCGTGGCAACTGGTGCATTGCATTTGCCCCCGGTCATCCAGACGAATGGCGCGCGGCAGCGTCTTGGGGTCGGCCAGGTCGCCGCGTTTGAGTGCGAGCGCGCTGTCGTACGTGAAAGATACCGGATGATCCGCGGTCAGGTTGGTGCCGAGTAAACTGCCGCCGGCCAGCGCGCCCATCGAAAGC
>JAYUFR010000160.1:0-4792 GCA_043738625.1 Sterolibacteriaceae bacterium | reverse complement strand
GAATGTCCATAACGACATCAGCAAACTGATTGAGTGGCGCGCCGTGGAAAAGGACGATCAGGGCCGGATTTTTACGCCCTATGCCGAGATTGTGGTGGGCGTGCGGCTGCCCGAACTGACGGCGGCTTGACCATGCCCGACATTTTTCTTTCCTACAACCGTGAAGACCATGTCACCGCGCCGCAGTGGGTGATTACGCCAGGGCAGTCAGTGGTGATCTACGAATCAAAGGTGTGCCTGGGTGGCGGGATCATCGTGTAACACTGAGCTGGTTTGGAATAAAGAAATGAACCTGTCCTTTTGATTTTTTGTTGTAGCACCCGTTCCAATGCAGCCTAGGGATTGCTTTTAAAGATTATGCAAAATCAATTCGATCTTTTTATTCATTTTGGTTTACGGCGCAATGCGGCTATGAATACACTTTTTATACAGCCTCGTTAGGCCTCACAGTGTCGATCGCAGCTTGCAGTGGTTTCATCAACCTCGACGAGGCGCACCTCGACAAGCCAGTGTATCGGGTACTGCCATTTGACCGATTGCTCCAATCTCTGGTTGCCCGCGAACTCGTCCTGTCCAAACCGAAGCTGTGGGACGATCCCTTCGAGAACGCACTCCTGAAGGGCGCATTTCGAACGCAAGATGGTTCAAGGTATTCGTTCGTCGCCCAGAACTACGTCTACGGACAGTGCTGGACGCTTCACCGCGAGACCGATGCTATGTGGAGGATCTACTCCGCTGCAGCGAAAGGCGTCCGCGTCTCATCGACGCCCAGAAAGCTCCTTCGCGCGCTTCAGGACCACGACCCGCAGTTCGCCACGAGTCATTGCTTTATTGGACGAGTCACGTACCAGACGAAGGCCGAGATTCTCCGCAGTCTCGGCAATCTTCGCGTCCTAGCCGATGCTGGACCTGCAATCGCAGAGTCGCTGCTGTTCAAGCGCAATGAGTTCCGGCATGAGAGGGAAGTCCGCCTGATCTACTACAACAGCAGACATGTCGGGCACGAAGCCGACGTACTGCGAGTCCCGATAGACCCGAACGCCCTTTGGGACAAGGTTGTCTTTGACCCGAGAGCCGACGAAGAAGTCGTTCACGCCCAGATGCGCGCAGCGCGAGCGCTTGGTTACACCGGCGGCATGACGCAGTCGACGCTCTATCGAATTCCCACGGACTTGGTGCATCGGAAACCCGTACGAAATTAAAGGGGCCAAATTAAAGCAAATTAAAGAGGCCAGGCACACAATTAATTTCCGATTTCGGCATACCTCGTCGCCCGTGCATTCATCTCGACAACATACCGCTGTATGTCGTAATGAAAATCAAAGAGACGAGATACGAGTTGAATCCGCCCTTATACCCAGTCGCGCTGTCTGAGAAATTCTGTATGCAGTTTTTCCTCGGCACTGCCCGGTTCCGGATGCCAGTCGTAGCGCCACTTGACGATGGGGGGCAGCGACATCAGGATGGACTCGGTGCGGCCGCCGGATTGCAGACCGAACAGGGTGCCGCGATCCCACACCAGATTGAACTCGACGTAGCGGCCGCGCCGATAGGCTTGGAAATCGCGCTCATGTTCGGTGTAAGGCAAGTCGCGGCGACGCTCGCCAATCGGCAGGTAGGCGTCGACGAAACTGTCGCCCACGGCGCGGGTCAGGGCGAAGCAGCGTTCGAAGCCGCCTTCGTTGAGATCGTCGTAGAACACGCCGCCGATGCCGCGTGGTTCGTTACGGTGCTTGAGGAAGAAGTATTCGTCACACCACTTCTTGTAGTGCGGATGCACCTCGCTGCCAAAAGGTGCGAGTGTTTTCTTGCAGACGCCATGAAAATGGCGGGCATCTTCTTCAAAGCCGTAGCAGGGCGTCAGATCCATGCCGCCGCCGAACCACCATACCGGGTCGGCGCCCTCCTTCACGGCGATGAAGCTGCGCACGTTCATATGCACCGTCGGGCAATACGGGTTGCGCGGATGCAGTACCAGCGATACGCCGAGCGCTTCGAAGCGGCGCCCCGCCAGTTCCGGGCGGTGAGCGGTGGCCGACGGCGGCATGCCTTCGCCCATCACATGCGAGAAGGCAACGCCACCACGTTCGAAGAAGTTACCTTCTTCTATGACGCGCGTGATTCCGCCTCCACCAGCGGGGCGCTGCCATTCGTCACGCCGGAAAGGTTTTCCGTCGAACTTCTCCAGCGCCGCGACGATGCGATCCTGGAGATTGGTGAAGTAGGGTTTTAGTTTGCCGCTGTCCATCAGCGCTTGATCGCGCGGTGTCCGATGTCTTGCCGATACTGCATGCCATCGAAGTGGATCTGCTCGGTGACTTCGTAGGCGAGCTTTTGCGCAAGTCGCGCCGTATCGCCCAGCGCCGTGACACATAGCACCCGGCCGCCAGCGGTCACAACCTGTTTGTCCTGCAAGACGGTGCCGGCATGAAACACGTGGGCATCCTCAAGTGGGCGTGGCGGCAAACCGTGAATGACGTCGCCCTTTTTCGGGTTTTCCGGGTAGCCGGCGGCGGCAAGTACCACGCCAAGCGCGACACGGCGGTCCCACTCGGCGTCGACCTGATCCAGCCTGCCATCGATGGCGGCGTCAAGCAGGGCGACGAAGTTGCTTTTCAGTCGCATCATGATCGGCTGTGTTTCGGGGTCGCCCATGCGGCAATTGAATTCGAGCACCTTCAAATTGCCGTCGTCGCGGATCATCAGGCCGGCGTAGAGGAAACCGGTATAGGGAATGCCGTCCTGTTCCATGCCGCGCAGGGTTGGCATGATCACTTCGCGCATCACGCGGGCGTGAATGTCCGGCGTCACTACCGGTGCTGGCGAGTAAGCGCCCATGCCGCCGGTGTTGGGCCCTTCGTCGTTATCCTTGAGGCGTTTGTGGTCCTGGCTGGTGGCCATCACCAGCGCGTGTTTGCCATCGGCCATGACGATGAAGCTGGCTTCCTCGCCTGCGAGGAATTCCTCGATGACGACGCGATGGCCGGCCTCAGTGTGGTGAATACCGAGCGAATTGCCGGACAACATGTTGTCGACGGCGCGATGCGCTTCTTCCAGCGACATGGCGACGACGACGCCCTTGCCGGCGGCGAGGCCATCGGCTTTGATCACGATCGGCGCGCCTTGTACGTCGATGTAGGCATGGGCCTGTGCAGCATCGGAAAAAGTTCCAAAGGCGGCGGTCGGAATCTTGTGGCGCGTCATGAAACGCTTGGCGAAATCCTTGGAGCTTTCCAGTTGTGCCGCCGCCTGGGTGGGTCCGAAAACGCGCAGCCCGCGCGCCCGGAACAGGTCGACGATGCCGGCGGCCAGCGGCGCTTCTGGACCGACGACGGTGAGATGCACTTTTTCGCGTTCAGCAAAAGCGGCCAGCGTGGCGGGATCGGTCAGCGGCACGTTTTCGAGTTCCGGTTCGTTTGCCGTGCCGGCGTTGCCGGGCGCGACATAAACTTTTTGCAGGCCTGGCGCCTGTGCCAGCCGCCAGGCGAGAGCGTGTTCGCGACCGCCGGAACCGATGACGAGCAATTTCATAAAAACCTCACCACAGAGGCACAGAGACACAGAGAAAAAATAGAGAAATGGGTTTTTGCATTTCTCTGCGCCTCTGTGTCTCTGTGGTTCAAATCAATGTCTAAAGTGCCGGTAGCCGGTGACGACCATGGCAATGTTCTGCTCGTCGGCGGCGGCAATGACTTCGGCGTCGCGCATCGAGCCGCCGGGCTGGATCACCGCTGTGGCACCGGCCTGAGCCAATACGTCGAGGCCGTCGCGGAAGGGGAAGAAGGCATCGGACGCGACGACCGATCCCTTCACCGTCAGCTTGGCATTCTCGGCCTTGATCGCGGCGATGCGTGCCGAATCGACACGGCTCATCTGGCCGGCGCCGACACCGACCGTCGCCCCATCCTTGCAATACACGATGGCGTTGGACTTGACGTACTTGGCGACACGCCAGGCAAACAGCAGATCGCGCATTTCCTGTGCGGTGGGCGCGCGCTTGGTGACGACCTTGAGATCGCTCGTGGCAATGCGTGCTTCATCGGCCGACTGGACCAATAACCCGCCGCCGACACGTTTGAAATCGAGGGCGCCATCGTCGCGTCCCTTATTTGCCAATACGGCAACGATCAGCACGCGCAGATTCTGCTTGGTGGCAAACACGGCACGCGCTTCGACATTGATCTCCGGGGCGATGATGACTTCGGCGAATTGACCGGAGACGGCTTCTGCCGCGGCTTTGTCGATGGCGACATTGAAGGCGATGATGCCGCCAAAGGCCGAGCTTGGATCGGTCGAGAACGCCTTGCGGTAGGCAGTTTCGGCTGTCGCGGCCAGCGCAACGCCACAAGGGTTGGCATGCTTGACGATCACACATGCCGTGGTGTCGAAGGCCTTGACGCACTCCCACGCCGCATCGGCATCGGCGATATTGTTGTAGGACAGTTCCTTGCCCTGCAACTGCTGATAGCTGGCGATGCTGCCCGGTAGCGTTGTTGTTTCGCGATAGAACGCGGCCTGCTGGTGCGGGTTCTCGCCGTAGCGCAGATCTTCGACCTTGTCGAAAGCCAGTTGCAGGTGATTGGGGAAGATGCCGGGTTTGTTGTCGGCATCGAGGCTGGTGAGCCAGTTGGCGATGGCCGAGTCGTAGCGCGCCGTATGAGTAAAGGCTTTTTTCGCCAGGGCGAAACGGGTCTTGTATGACAAGGCGCAGCCATTGCGCTTCAGTTCCTCGAGCACCGGCGCGTAGTCGGCGGGTTCTGTGACGATACCGACACCACCCTGTTCATTGCCA
>JAYUFR010000159.1:0-4822 GCA_043738625.1 Sterolibacteriaceae bacterium | reverse complement strand
ACAGAGGAAACCAAAAGGCTCTTGAAGAAGTCTTGTATTCCTCTGTGTACTCTGCGTCCTCTGCGGTGAGCGGTTTTTTCAATTTCCCGCCACCGTCATGCGGTCGATCAACACCGATCCAATCTGCTTGGGACGCGCTTCCAATACATCGTTGCCAAGGGCGACGATGTTGCGCAACATGTCCTTGAGATTGCCGGCAATGGTGATCTCATGTACCGGATAGGCGATTTCGCCGCCCTCCACCCAGTAGCCCGCTGCACCGCGTGAATAATCGCCGGTGACGTAGTTCACGCCCTGGCCGAGCAGTTCAGTCACCAGCAGGCCGCGGCCCATTTTCTTGAGCATGCCCTTGAAGTCGAGCTTGCCGCAATTGACCATCAGGTTGTGCGCCCCGCCGGCGTTGCCCGTGGTTTTCATGCCGAGCTTGCGCGCGGTGTAGGTGGACAGGAAGTAGCCTTGCAGCACGCCATCCTTCACCACTTCGCGATCATGCGTGGCCACGCCATCGTCATCGAAGGGAGTGGAGCCGAGTTGTTTTTTCAAATGCGGTCGTTCGGATATTTGAACAAAATCCGGAAACACCTGCGTGCCCAGGCTGTCCATCAGGAACGAGGATTTTCGATAGAGACTGCCGCCGCTGACTGCATGCACAAAGCTGCCCAGCAGCGCCACCGCCAGTGGTGCTTCGAACAAGACCGGTACCTGACGAGTCCTCAGCTTGCGCGCGCCCAAACGCGAAAGTGCGCGCCGCGCCGCATAGTCGCCGATGGCTTCAGGCGCCGCCAGGTCTTGCGCATTGCATCGCACCGAGAACCAGTCATCGCGCTGCATGTCGCTGCCTTCGCCGGCGATCACCGAGCAGGACAGGTAATGACGCGTGGTGGGATAGCCGCCGACAAAACCCAGGCTGTTGGCGGAGACAAATTGTGACTGTTGCAACGAAACGCTCGCGCCCTCCGAGTTCTTGATCATCGGGCTGACATCGAAGGCTGCTTGTTCGCACTTTCGCGCCAGTTCGATGGCACTTTCCACTGCCAGGTGCCACGGATGGTAGATGTCGAGTTCCATTGGCGCCTTGGCCAGCAATTTCTCCTCGGCCAGGCCAGCGCAGGGGTCCTCGGCGGTAAAACGGGCAATGGAGATAGCCGCCGCCACGGTGTCGCGCAGGGCCTGGCGGGAAAAGTCCGATGTGCTGGCGTAACCACGACGCTGCCCAACATAGGCCGACACGCTGATGCCCTTGTCGCGGTTGTACTCGATGGTATCGACTTCCTGACGGCGCACCGAAACCGATTGGCCGAAGCCCTCGGAAACGTCGACCTCGCAGGCGGTTGCTCCCGACGTGGCGGCGTGATCGAGTACTTGCTGGGCAAGCTCGCGCAACGACTGCTGGGTGTAGCTGAATTGTGAACCTGACATTGGGGACGGTGATGATGATGGCGAAGCTATAATGATACCCGTGGACACTCAAGAACCCGCAGACGAAGACGAATACACAGGCCCCAGCAAGTCGCAATTGAAGCGCGACATGACCGCGCTGCAGGATCTGGGCGCGCAACTGGTGGCACTTTCCAGCGACCAACTCAAAAAGATCGAGCTGCCCGACAACCTGCGTCTTGCGCTGCGCGACGCACAGCGCTTCAACCAGCACGAGGCGAAGCGGCGACAGATGCAGTACATCGGCAAGCTGATGCGCAAGATCGACGCCGCGCCCATCCATGCTGCGCTGGACGAAATCAACGGCCTGTCTGCTGCTGCCAATGTGCGCCAGCACCGTCTCGAACAATTGCGCACGCGGCTGATGGAAGATGAGACTGTCATCAGCGAAATTGCCAACGAATATCCCGGCGCCGACTTGCGGATATTGCGTCAATTGCGCCGCAACGCGCTCAAGGAAAAAGAACAGAACAGGCCGCCGCGCTCATATCGTGAATTGTTCAGGGTGTTGCGGGAAATGCAAAATGCTCCAGCCGAGGAACCCCAGGATGATGCGGCGACTCTGTAGGCGCGGCGCCCTCGCCGCGATCGCCTCAATCGCGGCGAGGGCGCCGCGCCTACCCGAATAATTTCAACATGGACAACGAACTTGTCATCGGCCTCGTGTCAATCTCCGACCGCGCTTCAACCGGCGTCTACGCAGACAAGGGGATTCCTGCGCTGAAGGAATGGTTCGCCACCGCGCTGACCTCGCCGTGGCGCATGGAAACGCGGCTGATCCCCGACGAACAGGCGTTGATCGAACAAACCCTGATCGAATTGTGCGACAACGCCGGCTGCCATCTGGTACTCACTACCGGCGGCACCGGCCCGGCGTTGCGCGACGTCACTCCGGAAGCCACCCTCGCCGTGGCGCACAAGGTCATGCCCGGTTTCGGCGAACAAATGCGACAGATATCGCTGCGCTTTGTTGCCACCGCCATCCTCTCGCGCCAGGTCGGCGCGATCCGCGGCAAGAGCCTGATCCTCAATCTGCCGGGGCAGCCCAAAGCGATCCGGGAAACGCTGGAAGGTGTCACGGACGCGGAAGGTACGCAGGTAGTGCCGGGCATTTTTGCCGCCGTGCCTTATTGCATCGATCTGATCGGCGGGCCGTATATCGAAACCAGCGCGGCTGTGGTCAAAGCTTTCCGGCCCAAGTCGGCGATCAAATCCGCCTAGCACCACAGAATCAACGGCACTAGCCGACGCTATCCACGCGATACCTGCCCACCAGGAAATCAGCGCCGTGATAGCTGATGCCGAATGGCAGTAATCGTGCCGGCAGATTATCCAGCGTGACTGTCACCGGCATGAAATCTTCCCACGCCCGTTCGGGCAACACCATGGTCACCATTTCACCCTGGCGCAGCGGCAGATCGAGCAGAATCGCTTCGCTCTTGATGCCGCCGCACAGGATTTCAACGCCGCGCGGCGACTTGCCGATGGTCTCGATACCCACCACGCCCTGGCTGTCGGTCTCCTTGGCAAAGCGGCGCACGACCCCGATCAGCCACTGTTCGCTGCGTTCGGGGCGCATGCCGATGAGGGCGCCAACCTGGATCCAGTCGTTGCTGCCGAGCGGCATCCGCGCTGCCATGCCGCCGCGGCTGACGTTCTCCGCAATCCAGGTTTCACCTTGCTGGCTGGCGGCGCCACCCGACAGCCGCAACCGAATTTCGTCCATGTCATGAATCACCGCCAGCAGTGACTTGACCTGGTGTCGATCGGAATTACGCATCGGCGGCTTGGGTGCCCAGCACACGGCAAGGTGATCAAGCACCGTGACCACCGTAGCAAGCGGATACTGGCCGCCCAGCGGCAGATCAGCCGGGACTTCCTTGCCGCGGTTGATGCGCGCTTTCAGTTCGTCCACCGCGGCCAGTGCCTCGGCGGTGCTGAAGAAACGCAGCGAAGCGGCAATCTCCGGCAGCCTGGCCAGTCGCGTTGGCGGCAGCGCCTTTGCAGCATCGGCCCAGTAGACGTTTTCCGGCCTGACCTGGCTGGTCAGCACGAAATGGGGCAGGAACCAGGCGATCAATCGTTCCGCCAACTCGATTTCCAACGGCAGCAGTTTGTCCATCGACGACGCTTGGAAGACCAGTAATTTGAGATATTCCAGTTCAGCGCTGGTGTCATCCGGCGCGTTGGCATACAGCCGAACCTTGTTGCCGGCAAGTTTGCCGGCTGTCGCCAGCAGGTATACACGTCCGGCATCGGCCCACAGCGCAGCATCGATGGGCCCGTAGCGGAACTGCTCCCATTTGAGGCGAACACCATAAGCATGCAGCAGGCGCACACTGAGCAGCGCGAGGCGGGCCGGCGCCAGTGCTTTCGGAGTGTCCACCATGCGCGTCATGCAATCCGCGTAGGCCACGGTCAGCTTTTGCCAATACCCGTGCGCGGCCTGCCATAGGCGCAATTCCCTGGTCCTGGCCGTTCGCGGCGTGGTCAGGTAATCACGCGCCAGACGACGGGCATGCGTAACACCGGTTTCATCGAGCAGCAGCGCAATTTCCGTGCGTTGTTCCAGTTTGAGTCCATCGGCGCCAGGCAGGGGCTCCAGCCAGGCCGAGACATCCTCGACCGCAGCAAGGGGCTGGGCGGAGGCCAGGGGCGAAAGAGCCGCACGCGCTTCCTTCGCGTCGGCCAACGGATGGTTTCCCTTGCCAGCAAACAAACCCAGAATGGCCATCGTCAAATGCGCCCGTTTTGATTGTCAGATGTCTAGGATAACCTAAGCGCGCCTAAGCCATCCAGGCGCGCAGCAGATGCAGGCCCCAACCGACGCCGAAACCGGTCAGATCACCAGCAACGGCACCGAGCCCGCCTTTGCAACTGGAAGCGGAAAGATCGACATGCAGCCACGGCCGGTCACCGCCGAAGTGTTTCAGAAAACGTGCGGCCAGAATGTGGTCGGCTTCGCCTTCGAGCGTGCACTGCTTGATGTCGGCGACCTTGGACTCAAGGTCCGGCTCGTAATCCGCATCCATCGGAAACACGCAGACCCGCTCGCCGCTGCTGTGACCCGCTGCCACGGCCTGTGCCGCAAGCGTATCGTCGCTGGCGAACACGCCCGAATAGCGGTTGCCCAACGCGGCGTGCATGCTGCCGGTGAGGGTGGCGAAATCCACGATCAGATCCGGTTTGGCACGCGCCGCCAGGGTCAGCGCATCGGCCAGCACCATGCGACCTTCGGCGTCGGTGTGCACGATCTCGATGGTGGTGCCATTCAATGCGCTGACGATGTCGTTCTGCTTGTAGGCGTGCGGCGACAGATGGTTGTGGGCGATGGCCAGCCAGGCATCCACCGCAATGGGCAAGCCGAGTTCGCTGATGGCCTGCA
>JAYUFR010000158.1:0-14177 GCA_043738625.1 Sterolibacteriaceae bacterium | reverse complement strand
TACCCTTGATGCTGGCGCGCGGAATCGGCTTGAGGGGGAGTACACAACCGATCGGCTGACCCAGGTCACCGGAAATCAGGCCGACGATGCGGCGTCTTTCGTCCTGATCTTTCAAATCGGTGCTGCGCAGATCGAGATTCTCCGGCCAGCGCGACTCCTGGTCGATGACATTGACGATATCTTCATAAGCGTCGACCACGTAACGCGGGTCCAGCCCCAAATGGACCGTCAATATATTGAGAAATCGGGCCGCATCGCCGCTCTCGCGCCGGCTGGCAGGATTGCCGTGGTCAAGCAGGCTCGCCTGGCGCCACAGCGGCTGACCGTCAGCGCGCCAATAGCAGCCCAGCGCCCAGCGCGGCAGCGGCTCTCCCGGATACCACTTGCCCTGCCCGAAATGAAGTAGCGCACCCGGTGCAAAGCGCTGCTGCAAGCGTTTGAGCAACTGCTCCGACAGTGCGCGTTTTTTCGGCGACAGGGCGGCGATATTCCATTCCGGGCCTTCCATGTCGTCAATCGAAACGAAGGTGGGCTCGCCGCCCATGGTGAGCTTCACATCATGTTTTTCGAGTTCCTTGTCGACGCTGTAGCCGAGATCGAGAATGCTTTGCCACTGCGCCTCGCTATAAGGCTTGGTGACGCGCGGGTCTTCGTGGATGCGCGTCACCGTCATGGAAAAATCCATATGCGATTCACACTTTCCGGTGGCGCCGATCACCGGCGCCGCCGAAGACGGCGACGCGGTACAGGCCAGCGGGATATGACCCTCGCCGGCGAGAAGCCCGGAGGTCGGATCGAGACCGATCCAGCCCGCACCCGGAACATAAACTTCGGTCCACGCGTGCAGATCGGTGAAGTCCTTTTCCGGCCCGGAAGGGCCGTCGAGCGCTTTGAGGTCGGCAGCCAGCTGGATCAAATAGCCGGAGGCAAAGCGCGCAGCCAGGCCAAAATGACGCATGGCCTGCACCAGCAGCCAGGCTGAGTCGCGGCACGAACCCAGCTTGGACTCGAGCGTCTGTTCCGGCGTCTGCACACCATGCTCCATGCGCACGATATACCCAACATCGCGCTGGGCGCGGCCATTGAGCGCCACCAGGAAATCGATGGTACGCATCCCGGGCTGCAGCAACTCGCGCCGCGCCGCGGCGATCCAAGCCTTGAGGTGATCGCCCGGCGGATCCGTATCCAGATAGGGCGTCAGTTCCCGCTTCAGTTGTGGCGGATAGTCGAAGGGAAACTTTTCGGCGTAGTCCTC
The DNA here is from genome assembly GCA_043738625.1 of Sterolibacteriaceae bacterium. Classification (GTDB taxonomy): domain Bacteria; phylum Pseudomonadota; class Gammaproteobacteria; order Burkholderiales; family Rhodocyclaceae; genus JANYCD01. Next base: position 12,922 of record JAYUFR010000158.1, on the reverse strand, counting down.
CATAAAGAAATCGAAGGGGTTAATGACCGTCATGTCGGCAATCAGATCGACGATGACATCCATGTGATCGGCCTGTTCCGGAAATACCAGCCGCGCCAGCCAGTTGCCATAGGCATCCTGTTGCCAGTTGAGGAAATGCCCGCCCGGTTCGACAGTGAGCGAATAGCTGAGTATCGGCGTGCGGCAGTGCGCTGCCGGACGCAATCGAATCTCGTGTGGCCAAAGCTTGACCTGCCGGTCGAAGTGGTAACGGGTTTGGTGGTTCAGGGCGACGCGAATAGTCATCTTTGGAGTGAGGCGTGAAGAGTGAGGAGCAAAACCTACAGTGCAACGATCATGCCACCAACCGCTGAAAGAAGCTGAGTCCCTCTCCTCACTCCTTACGCCTCCCTCCCCACTACTTTCAACTCCATTCAAAATTCGCTAAGTTGGTGAACGCACGCCGCAATCCTTCACCCCATTGCTGGCGCAGGCCGCGCATGTAATCGTCTTTCTCGTCGAAGCGCCGAACTTTGGTGACTTGCAGACTGTCACGGTCGTAGCACAGCAGATCGATGGGCATGCCCACCGATAGATTTGATTTCATGGTCGAGTCAAACGACACCAGCACACACTTGATGGCATCGTCCAGATTGGTGGACCGTGTGATTACGCGATCGAGGATTGGTTTGCCATATTTGGTTTCGCCGATTTGGAAAAACGGCGTCTCTGGCGTCGCCTCGATGAAATTTCCCTCGGAGTACACCAGAAACAAGCGCTGCTGTTCGCCTGCAATCTGGCCGCCAACAATGAAGCTGGCGCCGCTGTCGACATTGCTCTGTTCCAGGTAGGGGCCATCGCGTTCGCGCACCGCGCGCAGCGAAATGCCCACCAGGTCGGCCACGTCATACATCGAACTGACATTCGCCAGATTCGGGCTACCGTCGTTGCGGCGAATGTTTTGCTCGATCAGATTGAGGGTGGCCTGCGTCACCGCCAGGTTGCCTGAGCCCAACGTCACCACCACCCTGTTTCCCGGATACTCGAACACCTTCATCTTGCGAAATGTGGCGATATTGTCCACTCCCGCATGGGTGCGGGAGTCGGACGCAAACACGATACCTGCGTCAAGCATCGCTGCTGCGCAATACGTCATCAGGAATCCTCCGGCTGTTCTGGCATTGCCCATCTTTCGACCATAGCGGAAACAGCCAATTCCGAAAAGTCGGAGTAAGCACCACTAACACCGGAAACTCTCAGCTTTCCGCGGGCCAGAAGTAGCTGGTATTGATGCAATCGCCCAAGGCATAGATTCTAGCCAGAAAACGGGTGAGGTACTCATGCAGTCCCTCTTCTTCGATGATGTCTTCAATCTGCCCGAAACGCAGCTCCGCATGCAACAGGCCTGATTGACGCTGAAGTTCCCATGAACTGGCGCCGTCGATTTCATTGACCAGACGGTCCAGTTCCTTCATGCAGGCATGCAACGAACGCGGCATGTCGGCGCGAAGAATCATCAGTTCGGCCACCCGGCGCGGCGTGATCACGTCGCGATAGACCTTGCGGTAGGTTTCGAAGGCGCTCACCGAACGCAGCAGGGCACCCCATTGATAGTAATCGGCGGCGCCACCGACGTCCTCAAGGCTGGGCAGCAGAATGTGGTATTTGACGTCGAGGATCCGCGCCGTATTGTCGGCGCGCTCTAGGAATGTCCCGAGGCGGATGAAGCGGAAGGCATCGTCGCGCAGCAGCGTGCCGTAGGTGATGCCACGCGAAAGATGAGAGCGTTCCTTCACCCACTCGAAGAAGTCCGTCACCCCGTCGGGGGGAATGCCTTTCTTGCGTATCGCCTGGATCTGGATCCAGGTGTGATTCAGCGCTTCCCACATTTCGGAAGTGATGCTGCCGCGCACGGCACGGGCGTTTTCTCGCGCCGACTCCAGGCTGGTAAAGATGCTGGACGGATTGGTGTCGTCCAGCGCCATGAAACGCATCACATTAGAGGCAGTGATTTCGATGTCGCGGCGGGCGAATTCGTCGTACAGGCCGCTGATGGTGAGCATGGCGTTCCACTCCTGGAACGACTCCAGAGTGGCGTGCTTGAGCAGCGACATGCGATAGGTGACGTCAAGCATGCGCGCCGCGTTCTCGGCCCGCTCCATGCTGCGGCCCATCCAGTAGAGGTGATCTGCGGTGGATGACAGCATCAGCTTTCCAATACCCAGGTGTCCTTGGTGCCGCCACCCTGGGACGAATTGACAACCAGAGAACCTTCCTTAACCGCCACCCGTGTCAGGCCGCCCGGCACCAGGGTAACGACTTTGCCGGAGAGGACGAAGGGGCGCAGGTCGATGTGGCGCGGCGCAATGCCGCTGGCGACGAAGGTCGGGCAGGTCGACAGCGCCAGGGTCGGCTGGGCAATGTATTTTTTGGGGGTGGCAATGATTTTTTCGCGGAACTGCGCGATTTCCTTTTTGCTTGCAGTGGGCCCTACCAGCATGCCGTAACCGCCGGACCCCTGCACTTCTTTGACCACCAGGTCCGCCAAGTGCTCAAGCACGTACTTGAGGTCGTTGCCCTTGCTCAACTCCCAGGTCGGCACATTGGACAGGATCGGTTCCTCGTCACAGTAGAAGCGGATCATCTCCGGCACATGGATGTACATCGCCTTGTCATCGGCGATACCGGTGCCGACTGCATTCGCCAGATTGACCCGGCCGTTGCGGTAGCACTCGAACAGACCGGGCACACCCAGCATCGAATCCTTGTTGAAGGCCTGCGGATCCAGATAATCGTCATCAATGCGCCGGTAGATCACATCCACGCGCCGCCGACCCTGGGTGGTGCGCATGAACACCGTGCGATCGGCAACAAACAGGTCATTGCCGTCGACCAGTTCCACACCCATCTGCTGGGCGAGAAAGGCGTGCTCGAAATAGGCGCTGTTGAACTGACCCGGCGTCAGCACCACCACCGTTGGATCCGGCACGCCAGGCGGTGCCATGGCGCGCAGGTTTTCCAGCAGCAGATCGGGATAATGCTCGACCGGCGCAATCGCCTGCCGTGCGAAAAGCTCAGGGAAAAGCCGCATCATCATTTTGCGGTCTTCCAGCATGTAGGAGACACCAGACGGCGTACGCAGGTTGTCCTCCAGCACGTAGTACTCGCCGCTTTTATTCCCATTGTCGGCGCGAACAATATCGATGCCGGCAATGTGGGCGTATATCTGCCCCGGCAAATCGACGCCCATCATCTCGCGACGGAACAGGGCGTTGCCCAATACCTGCTCGGTTGGAATGCGACCGGCCTTGAGGATTTCCTGGTCATGATAGATGTCGTGCAGGAAGGCGTTGAGCGCCTTGACCCGTTGCCGCAGGCCGGCTTCGACCATGCGCCATTCGTCCGCCGGAATAATGCGCGGCACGATATCGAACGGGATCAGCCGTTCCTTGCCGGCCTCTTCGCCATACACGGCAAAGGTGATGCCAACCTTGTGGAAGGCCAGCTCCGCTTCTTCGCGTTTGCGCGCGATTACATCCGGCGGAGTCGACTCCAGCCAATGGGCATAGCTCGCATAATGGCCGCGCGTCTGCCCGTCGGGGGTGTTCATTTCGTCATAGGCAAGCTTCATGGGTCTACCGCGTTTTCAGCACCTGAACCCGATATTGCATGAAGCATGCCCGGCTTGAACCGCTGTTTTCCAATGCTCCTTGCCCACCCACATTACGCTCATGCACCATGTCAGCGCAATCGCGCCATGGCTTGGTGCGGCGGACTGGATTTCCCCCGTCCGCCTTGACGTCATGTTTTACAAGCGCTCGAATATCACGGCAATACCTTGTCCACCGCCGATGCACATCGTTGCCAGCCCATAACGGCCATTGACACGTTGCAGTTCATAGAGCAGCTTGGTCGCGATCACCGCGCCGCTGGCGCCAACCGGGTGGCCAATGGCGATGGCGCCGCCGTTCGGGTTGGTCTTTTTGGGGTCGAGGCCGAGCGCCTTGTTCACGGACAGGGCCTGGGAGGCAAAGGCTTCATTCGATTCGATCACGTCAAGCTGGTCCAGCGTCATGCCGGCGCGCTTCAGCGCCAGTTTGGTGGCCGGAATCGGGCCTTCGCCCATGACATCAGGCGGCACGCCGGCAACTGCGTAGGAAACGAGGCGCGCGATCGGCTTGTAGCCCGAGCTTGCGGCGGCATCGGCGCTGGCGAGCACGAAGAACGATGCGCCGTCGTTGATGCTGGACGCGTTGCCGGCGGTGACCACGCCGTCTTTCTTGAACGCGGCTTTCATTTTTGCCAGGGATTCCAGCGTAGTCTCGGGGCGGATGTTCTCGTCGGCATCGAAAATGCTCTCGCCCTTGCGGCTCTTCAGCGTAATCGGCACGATCTGGCTCTTGAAGTAACCGGCCTCGCGCGCCGCAGCGGCACGACGATGCGATTCCACGGCGAAAGCATCCTGCTGCTCTCGCGTCAGTTGCCACTTCTCGGCCAGCTTCTCGGCGGTGATGCCCATGTGGTACTTCTCGAAGGGGTCGGTGAGCACAGCCACCATCGAGTCGATCAGTGTAGTGTCGCCCATGCGCGCACCGCTGCGCATCGCGGTGCTCATGTAGACGCCGCGCGACATGACTTCCACGCCGCCGCCGATGCCGAACTCGGCATCGCCGAGCATGATCGCCTGAGCGGTGCTGAGGATGCCCTGCAGGCCCGAGGAACAAAGGCGGTTGACCTGCATTGCCACCGAGTCGGTCGACAGGCCGGCCTGAATCGACGCGACGCGCGGGACATAGGCGAAACGCGAGTCGGTCGGAATACAGTTGCCGACGGTCACATAGTTGATCTGCTTGGGATCAACGCCCGAGCGGGCAATGGCATCCTTCATCACTGTTCCCGCCAGCTCCGCCGGTTCCATGCTGGAAAGCGAACCATTGAACGAACCCACCGCGGAACGCGCCGCGCTCAATACCACCACATCTTTCGACATCACAGTTCTCCTAAAAATGAACGGCCGGCAGTTCGATCCGCGCCGACAGGAAGAATTCAACTTACCCAGCTCGCGACCCACAGCAGGGCCATCAATAACAAACCCAGCACCATTGCGCGCCACACCAGGCCAACAGCACTCTGCATGAAATCAGCATCCGCATCTTCGCCCAGCCCGATCTCCGGCCGATCATCAATATCGAGGCTCTCATGCACCGGCATGCCAAGACGTACGCCGAGCGCACCGGCGCCGCTGGCCAGCAATATACCGGCGGCCGGATCGCTCCATCGCGCCGCCTGGGTACGCCAGCACAGCACGGCATCCTCGAAATCGCCAACGATCGCAAAGGCGCTGGCCGTCACGCGCACCGGTAGCCAGTCGATCACCGCAAAAGCGCGACGGGAAAACTCACCGAAGCGGCCAAACTCCTGGTCCGACCGCTCACCCCATTGCGTATTGAAAAACAGCGCCAGTCGATACAACAAAGCGCCCGCCGGACCCAGTACATAAAACCAGAACAGCGGCGCAAATACGCAACGATGCGAAGCGACCAGTGCTTGCTCAATCGCCAAGCGGGCGATTTCGCCGGAACTCAACCGGTCACCGGAGCGGCCCCGCCACTCGGTCATGATACGCCGCGCCTGATCCAGCTCACCCATGCGTAAAGCGAGGTGCAATTCGGAAAAATAATGGCTGAACTGGCGGAAACCCATCGTTAGATAGAGCACCGCGACAGCGAACAGAAAAGCGGCAACCGGTTGCAACCAATGCAGCGCGCCATACAGCACGCCCAGCATGATAACCGGAACGACAACCGCCAGCACCCAGGCAACGGTTCCGTGCCGCCGCTGTCCATCATTGAGCTTGGCTTCAAGAAAACCGGCCAAGCGGCTCAATGGCACGCTTACCCATTTCCTGACGGAAAGCGGGCGCAATTGCTCAAGAGCGAGGGCGACGATGACGGCGAACAGGGTCATTGCTGAGGGGTGGGGGAAAAGCGAAAAATGCGGCCATCAAGATACCACAGCCAAGGTGCCGCTATCCGAGCAGGAAACGCTGCAGATTAACGATCATACCTGCCGTGACACCCCATATATAGTGTCCTTGCCATGGCATGGCCCAGTACTCGCGCCGTTGTCCGTCGCGCTCGAGACTGTCTCGCCGCCAGTTGGCCTGATCGAGCAAAAACACCAGGGGCGGTTCAAAAACATCGGCCACTTCAAAATCGTCGAGCTTGAGATTGAGCGGCGGGGTAATGAGTCCGACCACGGGAGTAATGCGAAACCGGCTGCTGGTCCAATACTCCGGCATGACCCCAATGACTTCCACTTGCGCCAGATCCAGCCCGACTTCCTCGTTGGCTTCGCGCAATGCGGTGGCTGTCGGGTCGAAATCGGATTCGTCGCGACGCCCGCCCGGAAAGCTGACCTGACCGGCATGATCGTTCAGATGCGCGGTGCGCTGCGTCAGCAGGACCGTGATACCCGTTGGCCGCAACACCAGCGGAATCAACACCGAGGCATGCGTCGAGTCTTCCAGCACATGGCCAATATCCGGCGTTGGCCCGGGTGCCGCAGCGGCTGAAAAACGGCTGCGCAGCCAGTCTGCGGTAGGCGTTAATTCCATCGGATAACCTGTGGAGAATGCGGCGGCGCTAAAATGCGACGACGCGATTACGGAACACATCGGCATGAATGCAGACACCAAACCCGTCGCCATTTTTCGTCACTCCGCCAGCGAGGGACCGGGCTATTTTGCCACATTCCTCGACACCCACAGGATTCCATGGGCGCTGATCCGCATCGATGAGGGCGAGTCCGTTCCCGCCTCGCCGGAAGCCTATGCCGGTCTTTGCTTCATGGGCGGCCCGATGAGCGTGAATGATGAGCTGCCGTGGATTCCGCATGTGCTCAACCTGATTCGTGAGGCAGTAAAGCAGGACATTCCCGTCATCGGCCATTGCCTTGGCGGGCAGTTGATGTCCAAAGCACTGGGTGGTACGGTAAGTCGCAATCCGATGAAGGAAATCGGCTGGGGTCAGGTGCAATTGGTATCCCCCATGGCGCATGAATGGTTGGCGGAAGGTAGCGGGTTCGAATCCTTTCACTGGCATGGCGAAACATTTTCCATTCCGCAAGGCGCAACCCGCATATTGGAAAGCGCGTATTGTCCCAATCAGGCATTTGTCATGGGTCCCCACCTCGGCATGCAGTGCCACGTCGAGATGACCGAGGAAATGATCCGCACCTGGTGCTCCCAGTGGGAACTGGAAAAAGCCAGACCGCGGCCTTCGGTGCAATTGCCGGAACAGATCGTCGAAGACATGTCAGCAAAGGTGGCGGCGTTGCATCGCATTGCCGACAAGCTCTACGCACGCTGGATCACAGAATTGATACAAAACTAAAAGGAAATCGAGCATGGCCAACACACCCGCAATACTGGTATTCGCCGCAAGCGCGCGCAAAGAATCGCTCAACAAGAAACTGGCCAAGGCAGCTTCTGAAAGTGCGGGTAAAGCTGGCGCAGAAGTGACACTGGTCGACATGCGCGACTACCCGATCCCACTTTATGACGGCGACCTGGAAGCTGAATCCGGCGTTCCGGAAAAGGCGCGCGCACTGCGCAAGCTGATGGCTTCTCACCAGGGCTTGATCATCGCTTCGCCCGAGTACAACGGCTTCATCACGCCGCTGCTGAAAAACACGCTTGACTGGATCTCGCGCCCGGACGGGCAGGAAGACGGCCTTGCGCTCTATCGCGACAAAGTAGCCCTGGTGCTGGCCGCGTCGCCGGGCGGTTTCGGCGGCATGCGCAGCCTGAACCTGATTCGGCAACTGCTCGCCAATCTCGGTGTCATCGTATTGGCGGACCAGCTCGCGGTACCTCATGCGCATCAGGCATTCGCCGCCAACGGAACCCTGGTCGACGAAAAACAGCAAGTCAGCCTCGATCGGATGGCCAGCAAACTTGTGCAAACCTTGCAGCGCTTGAACGCCTGATCATTGGCGTTACCGGAGAAACATTGATGACTATCCGATTGCAAAAAGACGCCACTGGCAAACTGCGTCAGCGCATTCAATCCGGCGACCACCTGCTTTTCGCGGATGAATCGTCTGAACTCGGTGGCGACGACTCAGGCCTCAGCCCGCACGACCTCTTCGATGCGTCGTTGGCGGCTTGCAAGGCCATGACGCTGTTGCTGTATGCGCAACGCAAAGCCATGCCGCTGGAGAGCGTCGATATCGAGATTGATCGCGACAGCAGCCAGGAGAGCAAGGGACATTACGGCCTCAACGTTAAGCTGGGCTTCAACGGCAATCTCAGCGAAAACGACAAGATCCGGCTAACCGAGATCGCGGCACGCTGCCCCATCCACAAGCTGATGACGCAGACCGAGATCACTATCAGCACCACGGTCGCCTGAGCACGGACGGTATACGACGATGCTGATCGCCCCACACGAAAAAAACATTGGCTTTCCGGTAAAGCGCTTGTTGCCGTCGCCACAGCAGCAGCGTGTCGGACCCTGATCGGCACGGCCTTCGGAAAAACATCTCCCGTAAAGACCGCGACGCCGACCACTTACGTCGAATTACATTTGTCGGCAGGCGTATGCCGGCGAGTGATCAGGAACTTGCGCTATACATCGTCGCTGGAGGTCTCCGCGTCGATGGATCCGCTGTGCCAGAGCATCATCTGCTCACCCTCGAATCGGGCGCAGCCAGCACGCTGCAAGCCGGCGACCGGGCCGTCACACCTGATGCTGCTTGGCGGCGAACCGCTGCCCGGTGTGCGCTACATCAACTGGAATTTTGTGTCGTCGCGCAGAGAATTTATCGATCAGGCGCGGGACGATTGGCGCAACGAAAAGTTTGCGCGGGTGCCAGGGGGGACGGAATCGATTCCCCTTCCCTGAATGAACAGGTTTTGCGGTTACTGCTTGCTGAGAAAAAAATTGATCCGCGCCAGCAGTTCCGGCGCTGCGGCCAAGTCACGCAGATGAATTCGCTCCAGTTCAAGCATTTGTTCGAACGTCGACGTCGCTGCGGTGTCGACCAGGTTGCGCGCCGCGCGTACTGCTGCGGCCGGCACTTTGGCCAGTGACTGCGCCACAGCCTGGGCTTTGGCGATCAGTTGATCATCGTCCACCACTTCCCATACCAGCCCCAAACGCTGGGCATGTTCGGCGCTGATCGTCTCACCCAGCAGTGATGCCGCCAGTGCTGCCTGGCGTCCGGCAGCGCGCTGCAACAGCCAATTGGCACCCAGGTCAGCGACGATACCCAACTGCTGGGTTTGGACAAATTTGATCTTGCCTTCACGCCCGGCCAGGATCACATCGCCGCACAGAGCAATACCCGCCCCGCCTCCGGCAGCGATGCCATTGATGGCAATTACCACGGGCTTGGGAAAAGCCATCAGCTCAGACATCAACGGCGCAAAGTGCGTCAATACCGCTTCACTCACCTGACGTCCCATATCGACATGACCATTCGCCTGAAGTTTGGGCGCCAACGCGGTGAGATCGGCACCGGCACTGAAAGCGCGACCGGCACCCGTGATGATGATGGCTTTGACTTCATCCGCCTTGGCAAAGCGTGCCAGGTCAGTACGAAGATTGTTCACCAGATCCAGGTCGAGCGCATTGAGCCGGTCTGGCCGATTCAGAACGAGAGTGGCAACGCCTCCTTCACCGATGGTCGATTCAACGCTGCGCATTATTTTTCTCCTCGCCGACTTTTAATTAATCGCGGAAATTGCCGTACTTGAGCGGAAAGTCGGTGATTGATTTTTTGACCAGTGCAATGGTCTCCTGCAGCAGGTCGCGCTTGGCGCCGGTAACGCGTACCACGTCGCCCTGAATGCTGGCCTGAACCTTGAGTTTGCTGTCCTTGATGAGCTTGACCAGTTTCTTGGCCAGTTCACTTTCAATGCCGACCTTGATCTTCAGTTCCTGCTTGGCCTTATTGCCGGAAACCACCTGCACATCGCCCGCATCCAGGCGCTTGGTGCTTTCGCGTTCCTTTTTTTCCATCTCGGGAAACAGGATGTCCTTGATCTGGCTAAGTTGGAAATCGGAATCGCCGTGCAGGGTGATGAGCTTTTCCTTCTCCTGAAGTTCGACCTTTGCGCTGCTGCCCTTGAAGTCATAACGGTTGCCGATGTGACGGCCGGCCACGTCTACCGCATTCCTCAACGCCACCATATCGGCTTCGGACGAGATATCAAAAGAAGGCATGGCGACTCCTCAATCAGTCAAAGTGACATACATAGTGATACGGCTCGCCGGCAACCTCGATGTCGAAGCTCGAATTGGCGGGTGCATTGAATGATTGGCCGGCACCGCAGGTTTTCCATTCGCTTTGGCCCTTAAATCTGACGCGGCAAGTGCCGGAGACGCATTCCATGATTTCGGGAACGCCGGTATTGAAGGTCAGTGTAGAAGGCAGGATTACACCCACGCTTTTTTTGCTGCCATCAGCTTGGACCACGGTATGGCTGACGCACTTGCCGTCGAAATAGACGTTGGCCTTTTTTACCACTGAAACATTGTCGAATTGAGACATCTGCAACTCCAGTTAATCAGCGTTTGCGCTTGATGCGGGCATTCTCGGCGATACGCATCCGCAATGCGTTGAGCTTGATGAAACCGCCAGCATCCTTCTGGTCGTAGGCGCCGGCGTCATCCTCGAAGGTGGCGATGGTCGGGTCAAACAGCGAATCCGTCTTCGAATCGCGCGAGACGACGGTAACACACCCCTTGTAGAGCTTGACCCGTACCCAGCCGTTCACGTTGGCTTGGGTGTCGTCGATCAGCCCTTGCAGGGCAAGGCGTTCGGGGCTCCACCAATAGCCGTTGTAGATCATGCTGGCATAGCGCGGCATCAGATCGTCCTTGAGGTGGGCGACTTCGCGGTCGAGGCACACCGACTCGATGGCGCGGTGTGCCTTGAGCAGGATGGTGCCGCCGGGTGTTTCGTAGCAGCCGCGCGACTTCATGCCGACATAGCGATTCTCGACCAGGTCGAGCCGACCGATACCATGCTGGCCGCCGAGTTCATTCAATTTGGCGAGCAGCAGATGCGGCTTCATTTTCTTGCCGTCGATGGCAACGAGGTCGCCCTGCTCGAATTTCAATTCGAGATGCAGCGGTTTGGCTGGCGCCTTTTCGGGCGGCACGGTCCAGCGCCACATCGACGCCTCAGCCTCGGCCGCCGGATTTTCCAGATGACGGCCTTCGTACGAGATATGCAGCAGGTTGGCATCCATCGAGTAGGGCGAGCCACCCTTCTTGTGCTTCATCTCGATCGGGATGCCGTGCTTCGCAGCGTAGGCCAGCAGCTTTTCACGCGACAGCAGATCCCACTCGCGCCATGGCGCGATGATCCTGACGTTGGGCATCAGCGCATAGGCGCCCAGCTCGAAACGCACCTGGTCGTTACCCTTGCCTGTCGCACCGTGCGAAATCGCATCAGCGCCCGTCTTGCGTGCAATTTCCACCAGGCGTTTGGCAATCAACGGGCGGGCAATCGAAGTGCCCAGCAGATACTCGCCCTCGTAGACGGTATTGGCGCGAAACATGGGGAAAACGAAATCGCGCACGAACTCTTCGCGCAGGTCATCGATGAAAATATTTTTTTTCTTGATGCCCATTTTCAGGGCTTTGGCGCGGGCCGGCTCCAATTCCTCGCCCTGCCCCAGGTCAGCGGTAAAGGTCACCACTTCGCACTGGTAGGTGTCCTGCAACCACTTGAGGATCACCGAGGTGTCGAGCCCGCCGGAATAGGCGAGCACGGCTTTTTTTACTTCACTCATTCTCTGTTTCCTTCGATTACTTCAGCGCCACTTTTCCAAGCAGCAAAAATTCCATCAACGCCTTCTGCGTGTGCAGGCGGTTCTCGGCCTCGTCCCAGACCACGCTGTGTGGCCCGTCGATGACTTCGGCCGCCACTTCCTCGCCGCGGTGAGCGGGCAGGCAGTGCATGAACAGCGCATCAGGGCGAGCGACCTTCATCATGTCGGCATCGACCTGCCAGTCAGCGAAGTCGCGCATGCGTTCTTCGTTCTCGGCCTCAAAGCCCATTGATGTCCACACGTCGGTGGTAACGAGATCAGCATCGCGCGCGGCATCCATCGGATCGGTGAATTCTTCGAAGTGGTCGGTGCCATAGAGCCCGGCGCGCTCGGCCTCGACCTCATAACGGGGCGGTGTCGACACGTGCACATTGAAATCGAACACCTCGGCAGCCTGCAGCCAGGTGTTGCAGACATTATTGGAATCGCCGACCCAAGCGACGGTCTTGCCCTTGATCGGGCCACGATGCTCGATCCACGTGTAGATGTCGGCGAGTATCTGGCAGGGATGATATTCGTTGGTCAGGCCGTTGATCACCGGCACCCGCGAGTGACCGGCAAAGCGCTCGATGATCTCCTGCTCGAAGGTGCGGATCATGACGATGTCGCTCATGCGCGATATCACCTGCGCTGCGTCCTCCACCGGTTCGCCGCGGCCGAGCTGCGAATCGCGCGTATTGAGGTAGATGGCGCTGCCGCCGAGCTGCTGTATGCCGGCTTCAAACGAAAGACGGGTACGCGTACTGGCTTTCTCGAAAATCATCACCAGGGTACGATCTGACAACGGCCAGTATTGCTGATAGGACTTGAATTTCTGCTTGATCCAGCGCGTGCGCTCAAACAGGTATTCGAACTCTTCCCGTTCAAGGTCGTTGAATTGCAGGAAGTGCCGGGGCGCGGCCACGATCAGGCTCCGAGGAACTCGCAGATCAGGGATGAGAGCGTGGCAACGAGCTGCGTTGCTTCATCAGCGGTGAATACCAAAGGCGGCAGCAGACGGATGACGCTGTCGGCAGTGACGTTGATCAACAGCCCCGCATGCAGCGCGGACTTCACCAGATCGCCACAGGAGCGATCGAGTTCGATACCGATCATCAG
>JAYUFR010000157.1:0-14216 GCA_043738625.1 Sterolibacteriaceae bacterium | reverse complement strand
TGCGCAGTGCCGCCGTCGGCACCGCAGTGGGGGCCGTCGCCGGTGCCGCGATAGGCGGGCACGAAGGCGCGGGCGCGGGCGCCGGAGTGGGGTTGTTGATGGGCAGCATGGCCGGTGCGGGTGCTGCGGAAAGCTCCGCTTATGGCAGCCAGCAGCACTACGACAATGCCTATGTTCAGTGCATGTACGCCAAGGGACATCGGGTTCCTGTTACGGCGGCCGGATACTCGACAGGCGGATCACAATCGTCCAATGCACCGTCGTCGCAACCTCCGCCTCCCCCGCCACCCGGCTATCCGCCACCGCGTTGACCCGCTGGGTATAGTCGCTGTGGGGCTGGGCTGGCATTCGGAACCGTAACCACGTCAGCGGCCGATCACGGCATCAATATGGTCGCCCCGGTTGTGCTTCGCGAATGCAGTGCTTCATGTGCAGCGCGGGCATCGGCGAGTTTGAAGCGTTGATTGACCGCGATCTTCACCGCTCCCGATGTAATCACCGCGAACAGGTCGTCCGCAGTGTCCTGTAACTCGCGGGCCGTCCGTATGTAATGGGGCAGCCCGGGTCGCGTGAGGTAAAGCGAACCTTTCGCCGCCAGCATTCCCGGCTCGAATGGTGGGACAGCACCCGAAGAATTTCCGAAGCTCACCATCATGCCGCGCATGGCAAGGCAATCCAGAGAGCCGGCAAAGGTATCCTTGCCGATGCTGTCGTAAACCACCGGCACGCCTTCGCCGCCGGTGATCTCGCATACGCGCTTCACCCAGTCGTCCTTGCGCGTGTTCACCACGTGGGTACAACCATTTTCCCTGGCGAGTGCAATCTTCTCGTCGGAACCAACTGTGCCGATTACGGTAACACCCAAGTGCTTTGCCCACTGGCCCGCAATCAATCCAACACCGCCCGCCGCGGCGTGCAGCAGAATGGTTTGGCCGGGCTGTACGACAAAGGTACGCTGCAACAGGTATTGCGCGGTCATGCCCTTGGATAAAGCGGCGGCGGCAATTTCATCGCCGATTCCAACGGGCAATTTCACCAACCGGTCGGCGACGACATTATTGGCTTCGGCATAGGCACCCATGACCATGCAATAACCAATACGATCACCGGTCTTCAGCGTCGTGACATTCTTGCCGACCACCTCGACAACGCCTGCCGCTTCGACTCCCAGAACCGAAGGCAGCGGCAGCGGATACAAGCCGGAACGATGATAGGTGTCGATAAAATTGACGCCGATGACGCTATGGCGCACGCGGACCTCGCCTGCGGCGGGTGGCGGGAGCTCGATGTCCTCAAGCATCAAAACTTCCGGTCCGCCGGTTTTTGAAATACGTATGGCTTTCATGCGTCAACTCCTAAATGAAACGAAACCATTTTCGGGCGATGAGCACCGCCGAGTCACCACCTCTATTGGCAAGTTCATATACGATGACTACCGCGTCCAGGCCGCCGCATAGAACATTCGGCCGCGCAAAATTTTGGGGGAAGGACTCATCATGCCGCTCAACTCATCCTGGAAACTCTTCGCATTCGGATCGGCCTTCTTTGCCGGCTTGACAGCCATCCTCGGAAAGCTCGGGGTCGAAGGACTGAACTCGAACCTGGCGACGCTGGTGCGCACTGTCGTCATCATGGCGCTGACCGCCATGATAGTCAGCTTCCGTGATGAATGGCACTGGCCGCAGGAAACCAGCGGCCGCGCGGTTAGCTTTCTGGTTCTCTCGGGAATCGCAACCGGCTTGTCGTGGCTTTGCTACTACCGGGCGCTACAGATGGCGCCGGTTTCACTGGTCGCGCCGATAGACAAACTCAGCGTCGTCTTTGCCATCGTGCTGGCGGTGATATTTCTTGGCGAAGCGGTGAACCTGAAGCTGATTGTCGGCGGAGGCCTCATGATCGCAGGCGCATTGGTGCTGGCTGTTTAGCCTGGCCACCGATAACCAGCGAAGCCTGCCGTTTTATTCTTTCATTTTTCTTTATTTGCTACGCCCATACTTTGCAGTGAAGCTGGCTTTGTCGAGCGCATTGCCGTTGATCATATAACCCGTGAGCGCCGCCGTGGCATCTGCGGGAAGTTCCAGCTTTTCGGTCTTCAATGCATATACGGTAAAAATGTAGCGGTGCGGTTTATCGCCCTGTGGCGGACAGACACCGCCCCAGGCATTGGAACCAAAATCACTGTGACCTTGCATCGCACCCTTGGGCAGCAAAACACTGTTCAACGCACCCGCATCGGCGGGCAGTTCGGTCACAGCCGCCGGAATGTTGATCACCATCCAGTGCCACCAGCCCGAGCCTGAAGGCGCATCGGGATCGTACATGGTCACAGCGAAGCTTTTCGCAGCCTTGGGCGCGCCGCTCCACTTCAGGGCGGGGGACTTGTTGTCGCCGTGGCAGCCAAATCCATTGAACTCGAAGCTTTTCGGAATCGAGCTGCCTGCCTTGATTTCAGGACTGGACAGCGTGAAATCGGCGGCATGCGTCAATGTCGGAGTGAGTGCAGCTGCACCAAAGAGAAGGGGGAAAACGGCAGATGCAAATGTTGTACGTTTCATTGAAACTCTCCTCGAAGATAATAACCACCGACCTTATTGCCTAACTCCCGATCGCGCGACGCACTGCGGCGGCAATGGCTTCTGCATGGCTGGCTACGGCAGCACCGTCCTGCCCTTCCACCATCACGCGCAGCAACGGCTCGGTACCCGAAGGCCGCAGCAAAATGCGCCCCTTGCCGTCGAGCAGGCGCTCGGCCTCGGTCGCAGCGGCCTTGATGATCTTGTCAGACTTCCAATCAAAATCTACCGGCAACCGCACGTTGATCAGCTGCTGTGGGTACATGGTCAGTTCGGCACAGGCTTGGGCCAACGTCTCACCGCGCGCGCGCAACGCCGCCAGCACCTGCAGCGCGGAGACAATGCCGTCGCCAGTCGTGTGGCGATCCAGACAAATAATATGGCCCGAATTTTCGCCGCCAAGCTGCCAGCCCTTGTCCTGCATCATCTCCAGCACATACCGGTCACCCACTTTGGCGCGGTCGAAGGCGATGCCGAGTTTTGCCACGGCATGCTCGAAACCGAGATTGGTCATCAACGTGCCGGCCACACCGGCTACAGAACCCTGACTCGCACGCTGCCGGGTAATAACGTAAAGCAGCTGATCGCCATCGTAGAGCCGGCCTTCGCTGTCCACCATGATCAACCGGTCGCCATCACCGTCCAACGCCAAGCCGATATCTGCCTTGCTCTTGAGGACGGCGTTGCGCAGCGATTGCGGTGACGTGGCGCCGACGCCGTCATTGATGTTCAGGCCATTGGGCGAAACGCCGATACTCACGACTTCGGCGCCGAGTTCATGAAAGACACTCGGGGCAATGTGATAGCTGGCACCGTGAGCACAATCGACGGCGATGCGCATACCGCGCAAGTCGAGCTCGTTGGGAAATGTGCTTTTGCAGAATTCGATGTAGCGTCCGGCGGCATCATCGATGCGACGCGCCTTGCCGAGCCTTGCCGATTCCATGCAGTGCATCGGCTGTTCCAGTCTGGCCTCGATTTCGATTTCCATCGCATCAGGCAATTTGGCGCCCAGCGCCGAAAAGAACTTGATGCCGTTGTCGTGGTAGGGATTGTGCGAAGCAGAGATCACCACTCCAGCTTGCAGGCGCAGGGCACGGGTGAGATAAGCGACCGCTGGTGTCGGCATCGGACCAACGAGGCAGACATCGACGCCGGCTGCGGCGAAGCCGGCTTCCATGGCGGCTTCCAGCATGTAGCCGGAGATTCTGGTGTCCTTGCCGATCAACACCGCCGGGTGTTCTCCTGCCGGCAAATCCTCCCGCTCAACCAGCGTAGTCCCGGCCGCATAGCCCAGACGCATGACGAAGTCCGGCGTGATGGGCAGACTGCCCACTTCACCGCGCACGCCGTCGGTGCCGAAATATTTACGACTCATGTTCAATGTTCTCCACTGCATTCCATACGGCCAATGCATCGCGCAGCGGTGCCACATCGTGCACGCGCACGATGCAGGCACCCCGCTGCAAGGCCAATAGCGCTGCCGCAATACCGGCATAAAGCCGCTGGTCTGCTACCTGCCCGGTGAGCAGACCCAGCATCGATTTGCGCGAAAGGCCCACCATCAACGGCAACCTCGCCACATGCAGCTTATCGAGCTGCCGCAACAAAACGAGATTGTGCTTGAAAGTCTTGCCGAATCCAAAACCGGGGTCGATCACGATACGGTCAAGTGCAATTCCGGCCGCTTTGGCAGTCGCCACCCGCTCCGCCAGAAACGCCCTCACTTCCACCACAACATCATCATAGCGGGGGTCACTCTGCATGGTAGCCGGATCGCCCCGCATGTGCATCAGACAAACCGCCGCGTGGCTGCCTGCCACAGCCTCCAGCGCGCCCGGCGCCTGAAGTGCGTTGATGTCGTTGATCATGTCCGCTCCTGCGTCCAGTGCAGCCTTCATGACTTCGGGCTTCACGGTATCGACCGACAATGGCACGCCGCAACTGCGCAACCCTTCGATGACTGGCAGTACGCGATCGAGTTCCTGTTGCAGCGAAACCGGAACAGCAGCGGGACGTGAAGACTCGGCGCCAATATCGAGAATGTGCGCGCCCTCCCCCACCATGCGCCAGCCATGGGCAATGGCATTGGCGACATCCGCGCCCAGCCCATCGCCGGAAAAGGAATCGTCGGTGAGATTGACGATGCCCATGATCAGCGGAGTTTTGAGGCTGAGGACGAAGCGGCCGCAATGAAGATTATTTTCCATTTTGAAAAAACAAAGGCCGCGCGAACGCGGCCCATGCTTTGGTTGATTCAGCCGTCAGGCTGGCGCGGCCGCGGTCGGCGCAGCACCCGGCGGCGGGGTATTGGGTGCGGGCTTGAACTTCGCGCTGCTGGGCTTGGGCGGGCGTGGCGGTTTGCCCTCCATGATGTCGTTGACCTGGTCGGCATCAATGGTTTCCAGTTCCAGCAAGGCAGCGGTCATGGCCTCCACCTTGTCGCGATTCTCTTCGATCAGGCCTCGCGCCAGAGCATATTGCTGGTCGATGATGCGACGAATTTCCTTATCCACCGTCTGCATGGTGGTTTCGGACATGTTCTTGTGCGTGGTGACGGAACGGCCAAGGAAAATTTCGCCTTCCTCTTCGCCATAGACCATCGGACCGAGTGTGTCGGACATACCCCATTGCGTCACCATGCGCCGCGCGATGTCGGTGGCGCGCTGGAAGTCGTTGGAAGCACCGGTCGTCATCTGCTTCATGAAAATTTCTTCGGCAACACGCCCGCCAAACAGCACGGCAATCGTGGACAACAGGCGTTCGCGGTCGGTGCTGTAGCGATCACCCTCAGGCAGTTGCATGGTCAGGCCCAGCGCCATGCCACGCGGAATGATGGTGACCTTGTGCACCGGATCGGTCTTCGGCAACAGCCTGGCGACAACGGCATGGCCGGACTCGTGATACGCGGTATTGCGGCGTTCTTCCTCGGGCATGACCATGGAACGGCGTTCGGCGCCCATCATGATCTTATCTTTGGCGCGTTCGAAGTCCTCCATGTCCACCACGCGCTTGTTGCTGCGCGCGGCGAACAGCGCAGCCTCATTGACCAGGTTGGCCAGATCGGCGCCGGAGAAGCCGGGCGTACCGCGGGCGATGATATCGGCCTTGACGTCCTGGGCGATCGGCACTTTGCGCATGTGCACCAGCAGGATCTGCTCGCGGCCGCGGACGTCAGGCAGCGGCACCACCACCTGGCGATCAAAGCGGCCCGGCCGCAGCAAGGCGGGATCGAGCACGTCGGGACGATTGGTGGCAGCGATCACGATCACGCCGGCATTGCCTTCAAAGCCATCCATTTCCACCAGCAATTGGTTCAATGTCTGTTCGCGCTCATCGTTGCCGCCGCCCAAGCCAGCACCACGCTGGCGACCGACCGCATCGATTTCGTCAATAAAGATGATGCACGGCGCCTGCTTCTTGGCATTCTCGAACATGTCGCGCACGCGTGCGGCGCCGACACCGACGAACATTTCAACGAAGTCGGAGCCGGAGATCGAGAAGAACGGCACCTTGGCTTCGCCGGCGATGGCCTTGGCCAGCAACGTCTTGCCGGTACCCGGCGCGCCCACCATCAGCACGCCGCGCGGGATGCGCCCGCCGAGCTTCTGGAACTTGGTGGGGTCGCGCAGGAATTCGACCAGCTCGGCAACATCTTCCTTGGCCTCGTCGCAACCGGCGACGTCGGCGAAGGTAATGCTGTTGGTCGCTTCATCCATCATGCGCGCCTTGCTCTTGCCGAACGAGAAGGCACCACCGCGCCCGCCGCCCTGCATCTGGCGCATGAAGAACACCCAGACGCCGATCAGCAGCAGCATCGGGAACCAGGAAACAAAAATGTTCATCCAGAAGGATTGTTCTTCTTCCGGTTTCGCCACGACCTTGACGTTATTCTTCAACAGGTCGGAAACCATCCACAGATCGGGTGGCGAATAGGAAGTGATCTTCTTGCCATCAACGGTAGTGGCTTCCAGTTGACGGCCCTGGATCGTGACCTTGGCGATGTGTCCCTGTTTGACCTCGTCAAGGAACTCGGAATATTCCATTGACGATAGCGCCGCCTGATGCGCATTGAACTGGTTGAACACGGTCATCAGCACAATGCCGATCACCAGCCAGATGGCGAGATTCTTGAACATGTTATTCACGTTGATGCCTCACTTCCCACTGTTTTTCGGGACTATCTCATATCATTCTAGCAGCTTGCCCGAACCTGCTATAACGGCGCTTTCGAGACGGCATGAACTACTAAGCAAGCTTTTTTCTTGCCAGGAGGAAAATTTCTGCGCTTCTGCCGCGTGAAGCCGCCGGCTTGCGCATGTGGGTCACTCCGAATACCCCGCGTATTGCCGCCCGATAGTTCATGAAATCCGGACCCTGAAATACTTTGACCAGCATATCGCCATCCGGTTTCAAATGCTGCCGGGCAAACTCCAGGGTCAACTCCGCCAGATACATCACGCGGGTCTGATCAACCATCTCTATGCCCGACATGTTGGGTGCCATGTCCGATAAAACAAGGTCCACCAGCCGCCCTTCGAGCAATGATTCAAGTTTTTGCAGGGGTTCGGCTTCGCGGAAGTCGCCCTGTATGAAGGTAACCCCGGCCACCGGTTCCATTTCCAGCAGATCAATGGCCACCATGCGGCCACCGGGCTGAATCCGCTTCGCCGCATACTGGCACCAACTGCCAGGCGCTGCGCCGAGATCCACGACCGTCATGCCGGGCTTGAGCAACCTGTCCTTTTCGTCAATCTCCTTGAGCTTGAAAACTGCGCGTGAACGCCATCCGCCAGCCTTGGCTTGCTGGACGTAGCTATCGGTGACGTGTTCCATCATCCACGCCTTGGTCGTCTTGTTGCGCTTGACGTCTTTTTTTGGAGTGGTTTTTTTTTGCCCGTCATTCATGCTGAGTTTGACCAATCAATCAGGTTTTTCATTTTCCGCCAGATCGTCTGCATTCGCCCCGGCAATTCCGCTGGTGCCAAGGTTCGTCAGGTTACAATCCCCCCATGACTGAACTTAAAACTGCCCGGCGCCGCGAACTGCGCTCTGCGGCCCACCATCTTCATCCCGTGGTCAGCATCAGCCACAACGGTCTTTCGGAATCCGTGTTGAAGGAAGTTGATCTCTGCCTCAAAGCCCACGAACTGATCAAGGTCAAGCTTCACGGCATCGAACGCGATGACCGCGATGCGCTCATCCAGCAGATCTGTTCAACCCTGGATTGTGCGTCCGTGCAGCAAATAGGCAACATACTCGTGCTGTGGCGCGAAAAACCCGCCGAAATAGTGCCACCGACCAAGCCAACGACACGCCCCGCCGCCAAACGCCTGACCAAGAGAGAACTGGTCGACAAACCCCGCCGCCGCGCTCCGCGCTAGCTCCAATTAGTTCAAATGCAGGCGCAGCCTGCCTAACCGCGTCACCCTCTTCCTCGGGAAGGGGCCGGGGGATAGCCGGTTATTTTCTCCGCAGGAGCAGGGGAGGCACTATCGCTTTCCCTGCTCCTGCATAACGACCAAGGCAAAGCCGAACAACGTCTGCACCAGATAAAGCACGCTGGAAATACCGTGCCACGCGGCAAAACGATCCCGTAGCGCACTTTCCATCACCTGCCGCGGCAATGCATCGGCCTTGAGCTGCGCGATGATCGGCTGGATACCAAAATGACTGGCTGCATCCAGCACCAGCATTAGCAGCACGATCCAGAGCACGCCTGACTTGAAGGCACGCAGGCCATGCCGCATGAACAGGAACAAGACCAGGTAGCCGCCGCAGACAAAACCGATGATGGAGATCAGGGTAAACAGCGTCCCGGCCAGATTACCTGCCAGTGCATGATCCGGGAGCTGGGCAAACAGCACCGGGGCAACAATGAAACCGATGGCGAACAAACCACCTACCCACAGCGTCACGGTGATCGAGTAAAGAGATTCCGCCAGGCGGTTCATTCAGGGAAACCTGCCGTGGCTACTCGTATCTGACATCAAGAATCTCGTACTCCCTGACCCCACCCGGCGTTTGCACCTCGGCCACATCACCGCCGAACTTGCCGATCAGGGCGCGGGCCACCGGCGAATTGAGCGAGATTTTGTTGTGCTTGAGATCGGCCTCGTCGTCACCGACGATCTGGTAGGTCACCGTCTTCTTGCCTTCGACGTCTTCCAATTCAACGGTGGCGCCAAACACCACGCGGCCGTCGGCATCGAGCGACTTGGGATCGATGACCTGGGCATTGCCGAGCTTGCTCTCCACTTCCTGGATACGCCCTTCGATGAAACCCTGGCGTTCCTTGGCCGCATCGTACTCGGCGTTTTCCGATAAATCGCCATGCGAGCGTGCTTCGGCGATGGCGGCGATGACCGCCGGCCGGTCGGCCGTCTTCAAACGATGCAATTCCTTGCGCAGCAACTCGGCGCCGTGCAGCGTTACTGTGACTTTACTCATGGCAACTCCGCATGCAACGCCTGCAAAGCGTAGATTTCGATTTCCGTTGTGTGGCGCATGCCGGCGCAGGCTGCCCGCCCGCCTTCGACAGTCGTATACAGGGTGACCTTCTGCGCCAGGGCCGAAGTACGGATCGAACGCGAGTCGATGATCGCATTCCGCTTTTCCTCGACAGTGTTAACAATAAAGCTGATTTCGTTGTTCTTGATCATGTCGACCACATGGGGGCGCCCTTCGGCAACCTTGTTCACCGTCGTCACCGGCAAACCCGCGGCTTCAATGGCGGCTGCGGTGCCGCGCGTAGCCAGCAAGGCAAAACCCAATTCGTGCAGCTCACGGGCAACGTCCACCGCCTTTGGCTTGTCACCCGCTTTGACGCTGATGAAGGCCTTGCCTGACTTGGGCAGTTTCGTTCCGGACGCGATTTGCGACTTGACGAAGGCCTCGCCAAAACTGCGGCCGACCCCCATCACTTCGCCCGTAGACTTCATTTCCGGGCCAAGGATGGTATCCACACCCGGAAACTTGATGAACGGGAAAACCGCTTCCTTCACCGAATAATAAGGGGGGATCACTTCGCGTGTCACCCCTTGTTGCGCAAGAGTGATGCCTGCCATGCAGCGCGCGGCGATTTTGGCCAACGGCAGGCCGGTCGCCTTGGACACAAAAGGCACGGTGCGCGAGGCGCGCGGATTCACTTCCAGCACGTACACCACATCGTCACCCCCGCCTTCCGCGTCTTTCTGGATGGCAAACTGCACGTTCATCAGGCCAACCACATTAAGGCCACGGGCCATCAGCTCGGTCTGCTGGCGCAATTCATCCTGGATTTTCTTCGAGAGCGTGAATGGTGGCAATGAGCAGGCGGAGTCGCCAGAGTGAACACCGGCCTGCTCAATGTGTTCCATGATGCCGCCAATGATGACCTGGGTACCGTCGCACAGCGCGTCAACATCGACTTCGGTTGCATCATTGAGAAAACGGTCGAGCAGCACCGGCGAATCGTTGGACACCTTGATCGCGTCGCGCATGTAACGTTCGAGATCCTTTTGCTCGTGCACGATTTCCATGGCGCGGCCACCGAGCACGTAGCTTGGTCGGACCACCAGCGGGTAACCAATCTCGGCGGCGAGGGTAATCGCGTCAGCTTCGGTACGCGCAGTGCGATTGGGCGGTTGCTTGAGCTTGAGATCGTGAATCAGCTTCTGGAAACGCTCGCGGTCTTCGGCGGCGTCGATCATGTCGGGACTGGTGCCGATGATCGGCACACCAAAAGCTTCCAGATCGCGTGCCAGCTTGAGGGGTGTCTGGCCGCCGAATTGAACAATGACACCGATCGGCTTTTCGATGGCGACGATTTCGAGCACGTCTTCCAGCGTCAGCGGCTCGAAGTAAAGGCGATCCGAAGTGTCGTAGTCGGTGGACACGGTTTCCGGATTGCAATTGACCATGATGGTCTCGAAGCCGTCCTCGCGCAGCGCCAGGGCGGCATGGACGCAGCAATAGTCAAACTCGATACCCTGCCCGATACGGTTGGGCCCGCCGCCGAGCACCATGATTTTTTTGCGGTTGGTGGGCTGCGCTTCGCACTCTTCTTCATAGCTGGAATAGAGGTAGGCGGTGGCAGTCGCGAACTCGGCAGCGCAGGTATCCACCCGCTTGTACACCGGCCTCACGCCCAGCGCATGACGGCGTTCTCGCAGCACGGTTTCTGTCACATTCAAGAGCGACGCCAGGCGCCGGTCGGAGAAACCCTTGCGCTTGAGTCCGCGCAGGGTTGCCGCATCCCAATCCTCCAGCAATTGACTGGCGATCCAGCCTTCGGACTCGATGAGGTCCTGAATCTGCGCCAGGAACCAGGGATCAATCTTGCTGAGGTTGAACACTTCCTCGCGGCTCATGCCGTTGCGGAAGGCCTGACCGACATACCAGATACGCTGTGGCCCCGGGTTGGCCAGTTCGCGCTCGATTTCTTCCTGCTCGGCCGCAATTTCGTCGAAGCCGTACATTCCGGTCTCCAAACCGCGCAGAGCTTTCTGTAACGACTCCTGAAAAGTACGCCCCATCGCCATGACTTCGCCCACCGACTTCATTTGCGTCGTCAGGCGATCATTGGCCAACGGAAATTTTTCGAAGGCAAAGCGCGGCACCTTGGTGACCACATAGTCAATCGATGGCTCGAATGATGCCGGCGTCGCGCCACCGGTAATTTCATTTTGCAATTCGTCCAGCGTGTAGCCCACAGCCAGCTTGGCCGCGACCTTGGCGATGGGAAAGCCGGTCGCCTTGGAGGCCAGCGCCGAGGAACGCGATACGCGCGGATTCATCTCAATCACGGTCATGCGGCCATCTTCCGGATTGATCGCGAACTGCACGTTCGAGCCACCGGTGTCGACGCCGATCTCGCGCAGCACCGCGATGCTGGCGTTGCGCATGATCTGGTATTCCTTGTCGGTCAGCGTCTGTGCCGGCGCCACAGTGATGGAGTCACCGGTGTGCACGCCCATCGGATCGAGATTCTCGATGGCGCAGATGATGATGCAGTTGTCCTTGCGGTCGCGAACCACTTCCATCTCGAACTCTTTCCAGCCGAGCAGTGATTCTTCGATCAACAGTTCGCTGGTCGGCGAGGCTTCAAGGCCACGCTTGCAGATTTCGACAAACTCTTCCTGATTGTAGGCAATGCCGCCGCCCGCTCCGCCCATGGTAAAGGACGGACGGATGATGGCCGGATAGCCGATGGCGGCCTGAACCTGCAAGGCCTCTTCAAGGCTGTGGGCGATGGTCGAGCGGGCCGAACCGAGCCCGATTTTGGTCATCGCCTGCTTGAACTTCTCGCGGTCCTCGGCCTTGTCGATGGCTTCGCGCGAAGCACCGATCATCTCGACGCCATACTTTTCCAGCACCCCGTGTTTGGCCAGATCCAGCGCGCAGTTGAGCGCAGTTTGTCCGCCCATCGTGGGGAGCAAGGCATCCGGCCGCTCCTTGGCGATGATGTTTTCCACCACCTGCCAGGTGATTGGTTCGATGTAGGTCACGTCGGCCATGCCCGGGTCGGTCATGATGGTGGCCGGATTGGAGTTGACCAGAATGACCTTGTAGCCTTCTTCGCGCAGCGCCTTGCAGGCCTGCGCGCCGGAGTAGTCGAACTCGCAGGCCTGGCCGATGACGATCGGCCCGGCACCGATGATGAGGATCGATTTGAGGTCACTGCGCTTGGGCATTCTTCTTCTCCGTGTGGGTAGCCATCAGCGCGATGAATCGGTCGAACAGGTAGGAAATGTCGTGCGGCCCGGGGGACGCTTCCGGGTGACCCTGGAAGCAGAACGCGGGTTTGTCGGTGCGCGCCAGTCCTTGCAGCGTGCCGTCGAACAGCGAGACGTGCGTGGGCCGCAGGTTGGCCGGCAAACTCTTCTCGTCCACCGCAAAACCGTGGTTCTGGCTCGTGATGCTGACGCGCCCGTCGTCGAGGTCTTTGACCGGGTGGTTGGCACCGTGGTGGCCGAATTTCATCTTGAAGGTTTGGGCACCCGAGGCCAGCGCCATGATCTGGTGGCCAAGGCAAATGCCAAAGGTCGGGATACCGGTTTCGATCAACTCGCGCGTCGCTTCTATGGCGTAGTCGCAAGGCTCCGGATCGCCCGGGCCGTTGCTCAGGAAGATGCCGTCGGGCCGGTATTTCAGCACCTCGGCCGCGGGCGTCTGCGCCGGTACCACCGTAACTTTGCAGCCGCGGCTCGCCAGCATGCGCAAGATGTTGCGCTTGATGCCGAAGTCGTAAGCGAGCACATGAAACTTCGGCGCTTTCAGCGTGCCGTAGCCGGTCTCGAGCGACCACTCGGTCTCGGTCCATTCGTAGGGCTCGCGCTCGCTGACGACCTTGGCCAGATCGAGCCCGTTCATGCTCGGCGCGGCCTGCGCCTTCGTGATGGCGTCGGCGATGTGCGCCGGCGTGATCGCCTCGCCCATTGACAAGGTCAGGATGCAGCCGTTCTGCGCACCCGTGGTTCGCAACACACGCGTCAGGCGGCGCGTGTCGATGTTGGCGATGGCGACCGTGCTTTCCCGCTGAAGGTACTCGGCAAGCGTCATGCTGCTGCGAAAGTTCGAGGCCAGCAGCGGCAGGTCCTTGATCACGAGCCCGGCGGCAAACACCTTTTTCGATTCGGCATCCTCCGTGCTGATGCCGTAGTTGCCGATGTGCGGATACGTCAGCGTGACGATCTGGCGGCAGTAGCTCGGATCGGTCAAAATTTCCTGGTAACCCGTGAGCGCGGTGTTGAACACCACCTCGCCCACCGCATGGCCGGCGGCACCGATCGAAATGCCTTGAAACACCGTGCCGTCTGCAAGTGCCAGGATTGCCTGGGCTTTGGGGAACAGCAGTTGCGGCGGCACCGAAATCTCCGTGTTGTGCGCGCCCAACTCAGCCCATTCGAGCGCGGGCTCGTGGAGCTTGAACCGGTGAGAAAACCTGGGGTTTCCCTTTGAGGAAACACGCTGATTTCCCTCTGGAAACAGCGTGTGCTTCGCTGGGCGGGCGGGTTAGGGGTAAACCTTTGAATTATAGACCACGGCTCTCACGCAACCGGCCTGCGCACACGCCGCTCCAGACTCAGGCGATAGCTTTTGATCGACCCAAACACAGCAGCACCCGCGACAATGCCCTGCCTCTTCTCGCGGGCGTGCTCGCGGCCGCCAGCTTCGTCAGCATGGACAGCGTCATCAAGCTGATGGCGCCACGCTACGATGCGCTCCAGTTCAGCTTCTTTCGCTTCGCCGGTGGCACTGTTTTCGCCGTGCTGCCCTGGGCCTGGAAACGCTCGGCGCTGCCCGAGCGCACCGCGTGGCGCCTGCATGGCGTGCGCAGCCTGTTTCTGCTGGTCTCGCTGGTCGGCGACTTTCATGCACTGACGCAGCTGGCGCTCGCGGTGACGATCTCGTACCTCGCGCCGATCTTCGTTTCGGTGCTGGCGATACCGATCCTGAAAGAGCGCCCTTCGCCATCGATCTGGGCCGCGTTGACACTCGGCCTGGCGGGGGTGTCGATCTCTTTGCTGCCGGAGCTTCGCGGCAGCCTCGACGGCAAGAGCGCCGCCCGGCTGCTCGGCATGCTCAGCGCGGCGGTCGCGGCAGTGGCGTTTTCGTTCGTGATGCTGTTCGCCCGCAAACAGTCGCGCAGCGACTCGGTCT
>JAYUFR010000156.1:0-36302 GCA_043738625.1 Sterolibacteriaceae bacterium | reverse complement strand
AATGCACCCTTCTGGCCGTTGACTGACGAAATGTTGATGACCCTGCCCCAGTTGCGTTCCATCATGCCGTCGCACACCTGCTTGGTCATGTTGAAGACGGAGTCGAGATTGGTGCGAATCACCATGTCCCAGTCGTTCTTGGTCATTTTCTTGAAAGTCATGTCGCGCGTGATGCCAGCATTGTTGACCAGCACATCGACCGGACCAATTTCGGATGCGACCAGATTGACGCAGGCACAACAGGAATCATAATCACCGACATCGCAGGCATAGGCCTTGAAACCAAAGCCTTTGGCGGACATCGATCGCAGCCATTCCTGCGCTTTTGTATTACCGGGACTGTAAGTGGTGACAACCTGGTAGCCCAATGCGGCAAGCTTGACGCAGATCGCTTCTCCAAGACCACCCATACCCCCTGTTACCAACGCTACTCGGCCCATGATTGATTCCTCCTCGCATTTATGGTCTCCGGTCGAAAACAACACCGGTCTGCGAGATTATGCGCGTTCCTTGACGTAGCGGCCCGGCGCGGGTTCTATCGGCGAGTAATTATCGTTGCCGAGATCTGATCGCGCCTTGATTTTTTTGTCACCGAATCCCTTGAGCCACTCACTCCACTTCGGCCACCAGCTGCCTTTTGACTCGGTCGCGGATGCCAGCCACTGTTCCGGATCGCCATCGCTGTCGCCGTCCGTCCAATAGCTGCGTTTGTTGGCTTTGGCTGGATTGACGACCCCGGCGATATGCCCCGAGGCACCGAGCACGAACGTGCTTTCGCCGTTCAACAGTTGTCGTGAGCGATATGCGCCATGCCACGGAACAATGTGGTCTTCGCGCGTGGCGAGGATGAAGGCGGGCATGTCCAAGCGGCCCAGATCGACCTTTACGCCGCACATTTCCAGCTTGCCCGGCGAACTCAGATTGTTTTCCAGATACATGTTGCGCAGATACCAGGTCAGAAACGGACCCGGCAGATTGGTACTGTCGGAATTCCAGTACAGCAGATCGAAGGCCGAGGGGCTGGTGCCGATCAGGTAATTGCGAATGACGTATTGCCAGATCAGGTCGTTGGCGCGCAGGCTGGAAAATACCGCGGCAAATTCTTTTCCCGGTACGATTCCACCTTTGCCGATGGCTTTTTCGCTCTTGATCAGCGAGGCCTTGTCGACAAAGCAGTTGAGCTCACCCGATTCGGAAAAGTCGAGCAGAGACGTCAGCAGCGTCAAAGCTTTTACCGGATCTTCGCCACGCGCTTTGGCAACGGCAAGCGCAGAACCGAGAATGGTTCCGCCGACACAGAACCCCAATGCGTTGACCTGTTTGATTGCGCAAATGTCGCTTACGACTTGCAAGGCCTTTAGAGCGCCCTTTTCGACGTAATCATCCCAAGTCAAATGACCAAGATCACTTTTGACATTGCGCCACGACATGAGGAATACGGTAAAACCCTCCTCAACTGCGTAGCGCACCAGCGAGTTGTGCGGCTGCAGATCAAGTATGTAGAACTTGTTGATGCAGGGCGGCACGATCAGCAGAGGCCGGTGCACAACCTGTTCGGTCATCGGCGAATACTGGATCAGCTGAAATATTTCGTTTTCGAAGACCACGGCGCCGGGTGTCGTCGCGAGGTTAACTCCCACGGTAAAGGCCGCATCGTCGGTCATCGAGATGCGCCCCTTGTCCATATCGGAGAGCATGTTGAGGATACCGCGCCGAATGCTTTCGCCGCCGCTGTCAATCGCGCTCTTGATGAACTCGGGATTGGTCGCGGCAAAATTTGACGGCGCTATGGCATCAATGTATTGCTGGATCAGAAACTGCTGACGCCTTTTGGCGCGATCATCCTCAGCAGGAATGAATTCCCCAATCCGCTTCAGATAGTCGGCGTTGATCAGATAGGATTGACGGAAATAATCGAAAACCGGACTTTCCGACCATGCCGGGTTGGAAAACCTCTTGTCTGATACATCAGCAGCGACTACTGCTTCCGGCTTGTGATCAGGTTGCCGCGACAGGAAGGTTTGCCACAATTGGGCTTGACGCGCCGTCCACTCCTGTTGCAAGGCCACCACCGGCTGGCCCAGCGCAGTTGCCGGGTCGGATGGCGACGTCGGTTGCGGGGAAAACTGCTGCGCGGCCGATTGAGTGGCCTTAAGCAATTGTTGCAATACGGCGATTGGATCCGGTGTGGCGGACATCGTTACTCCAAATCAAGGATATGCGTCGAGGACTGTCGGCGCGGGATTTTGCAATGCAGCAAAGCGCCTGTCAAGGAAGTTCGGGCGCTATCGATTCGGTCAATACGCCAGCCGGACTCGTCAGGCAGTTTCGGGTTCGGCGAAGTCCCCCGTTGCCTGGGGCAAGCGGAAGATCAAGCGATCGCGAAGTGATCGACGATGCGGTGTGCGACGGCGATCGATGCAATGCCGAGCACGATCAGCACAACTTGCTGAATCGTGGCGGATATTTCGGGACGTTTATGCAATCCGGGAATCAGGTCGGCAACCGCAACATAGATCATGCTGGCTGCGGCCAAGGCAAGCATGACCGGTACCAGGCCCTGCGCTGCCGAGAGCGCATAGAAAGCCAGCAAGCCGCCAATCAGCGTGGCAAAACTGGAGAGCAGATTGTAGGCAAATGCGCGGCTTCGCGTGTAGCCCGAGTGCAACAGGATCAGGAAATCGCCGACTTCCTGTGGAATTTCGTGGGCAATGATGGCCAACGCGGTAATCGCACCGAGCCGTATGTCTTCCATAAACGCGGCTGCAATCAATACCCCATCCACGAAGTTGTGAAAGGTATCGCCGACCAGGATCATCAGTCCGCTGCGGCCATGGTCATGATTATGGCCGCCATGATCAACTACGCTGACGTGGCCTTCGCATTCCTCGACGTGACAATGGCGCCAAAGCAGAAGTTTTTCGAGGACAAAGAACACCAGGATGCCGGCGAGAATGATCGCTGCTGTTGAGCTTGCGTCGCCGCTGGCGATGATCGCGTGGGGTAACACTTCGAGAAATGCGGCGCCCAACAGTGCGCCAATGGCGTAACTGATCAGCAATGGCACCCAGGCCGCGCGCGCGGTGAAGGCGAACACAGCTGCTGCCACGACGCTCAAAGCGCCGCCGGCCAGGGAAGTGAGGACAATCCATTGAATGACAGACATGGGCGGCGGATTATACGCGCGCGTAACTGCGATCAAGCCAGATCAGCGTGGCCATGCGCCCTGTCTGCCGATCGCGGCGATAGGAATAGAACCGGTCTGCATCATTGAAAGTGCAAAAGTTTCCGCCATATATTCTGGTGACACCGGCGGCAGCAAGCCGCTGACGGGCCAGCAGGTAAAGGTTGCATAACCACTTGCCGGGTTTAAGTGCAACGAATGCGGATGCAGCGGCAGCGTTTTGCATGACAAAGATCGTCCGAACGTCATCGCCGACTTCAAATGCCTGTGGACCGATCGCTGGTCCCAGCCAGGCCAGCAGTCGGCCGGGGGTAACGCACATCCCGGCAATGGTGGTTTCAATCACGCCACTGGCAAGGCCCCGCCAGCCGGCATGCGCTGCGGCCACGACGTTCGCATTGTCGTCGCACAAGAGTAGCGGCAAACAATCGGCGCTCAGAATCGCACAGACATGGTGTTCATCGCGACAGATCGATGCGTCCCCTTCGATGCCAGCCACGACACTCTCGGCGAGTACCGCGCTACAGCCATGCACCTGTCTCAGCCACAATGGCTCGGCAGGCAATTGCGGCAGCAATGCCCTCAACTGAAGGCGATTGGCGGCGACTGACTGCGCATTGTCACCGACATGATCGGCGAGATTGAAGCTGGCGAACGGACCGGTGCTGATGCCGCCCGCGCGCGTCGTGGTGACGGCGCGCACTTGTGCAGAGACCGTCCATTCGGGAAAAATGAAGTTGTTCATTACTGCTGTGGTGCAAGCGCATCGAGCAGTTGGGAAAAGTCGCCTGGTAACGGACTTTCCCACTGACATTCATCGCGCGTTGCCGGATGGATCAGCCCCAGCCGCCGGGCGTGCAGTGCCTGACGCGGAAATGCATCCAGCAGCGCGCTGCTGCTTTTGCGCTTGCCGTAGGTGGCATCGCCGACCAGCGGGTGGTTGACCGAAGCCATGTGCACACGAATCTGGTGAGTGCGGCCGGTATCAAGCCGGCATTCGATCAAAGTCGACTTTTCGAATCGTTGTTGGACCGAATACCAGGTTCTGGCTTCCCGTCCATGCGGATTCACCGCCATGCGCGTGCGTTGCACCGGGTGGCGTCCAATCGGTGCTTCCACGACGCCGTCCCGCGCGACAACACCGTGCACCAGGGCGAGATAGTGACGTTTGACGGTCCGTGCCTGCAACTGGCGGACAAGATCGGTTTGCGCTTCCAGTGTTTTGGCGACGACCAGCAGCCCGCTGGTGTCCTTGTCGAGGCGATGCACGATACCGGCGCGTGGCAATCCCTGCAGTTCGGGCGCATGGTGCAGCAAGGCATTCAGCAAAGTTCCCGAACGGTTGCCATTGCCGGGATGTACGACAAGACCGACCGGCTTGTCGATGATGATCAACTGCGCATCTTCGAACACAATGGGAAGCGCGATGGCTTCGGCAGCGTCCGTCGTCGTGGAATTGTCTGGTGTCGTATCAAGCTCGACGGTCTCGCCACCCCATGCCTTGTGCCGCAGGTCTACAGATTTGCCATTGACCCTGACCTTCCCTTCCTTGATCCAGCTTTGCAGCCGACTGCGCGAAATTTCGGGAAACAGGCGGGCAAGAATGAGGTCGATGCGCAGCCCGGCCATGTCCTCTGGAATCAGGACGCGACGGGAAGGCGAAGTTGATGGGCTATAATTTGCAGCGTTCGTTTCCCGGGTTTCCATCATGCGTAGTTTAGCGGTAATTGCTGTGCTGCTTTCCCTTCTCATTGCGGGTTGCGGCGGTGCGTCCAAGGACAAGGACGAAACTGCCGGGTGGTCCGCCAGCCAGCTATACACCGAGGCGCGCGATGCGATGTCCGCCCGCTTGTATGACAAGGCGATCAAGTACTTCGAGAAGCTGGAATCGCGCTATCCCTACGGACGCTACGCCCAACAGGCCCAGTTGGAAGTGGCCTACGCCTACTACAAGCAGAATGATCCGGCTTCCACGATTGGCGCCTGTGATCGATTCATTCGTCTGCACCCGAATCATCCCAACGTCGACTATGCCTACTACCTGAAAGGTCTGGCCAATTTCAACGGTGAAATTGGTATATTCGACAAGATCAGCAGCCAGGATCAGACCGAGCGCGATCCGAAGGCTGCCCGTGATTCATTTCTCGCATTCAAGGAATTGACCAGCAAATTTCCCGAAAGCAAATACACGCCGGATGCGGCGGCGCGGATGACCTACCTTCTCAATTCTCTGGCCGCGCATGAAGTGAACGTCGCGAAGTACTACCTTCACCGCGGTGCGTATGTCGCAGCCGTCAATCGGGCGCAGGAAACCTTGCGGGTTTATCGCGATGCTCCGGCCAATGAAGAAGCGCTGTTCGTGTTGATCAAGGGCTACGACGCAATGGGCATGAAAGACTTGCGCGACGACAGCGAACGGGTCATGCGCAAAAACTTTCCCAAGAGCGTTTATTACGAACGCGGGCTGGACCGCCCCGAGCCGTGGTGGCGACTTTGGTAAGCTGAAGATCAGATGTCGTAGGATTCACCGTCTTCGCGACTCGCAGCTACGATTGCTTCTGGCGAAAGCTGGGGCGAAAGCAATTCAAGGAAAGCCAGAACAAATCGCCGGGGCTGCATGCCCCGGCGCAACGCCACACGCGTGACGTTGGCGCCGAACAGATGTTTGGCGGCAATGCCTGTCAGACCCACATCGCGCTGCGGGTCGAAAGCCCGCTCCGCAATGATCCCGACGCCAAGGCCAAGGTTGACGTAGGTCTTGATGACGTCCGAATCCACCGCAGTCAGCACCAGATTGGGCGTGATCTCGGCCCGCCGGAACGCGTCGTCAATCCGCGAGCGGCCTGAGTAGGCGGGGTCATAGGTGATTAATGGATATTCAGCCAATGACTTGAGCGTCAGATGCTTTGAGCAGAGTAATGGATGGCTGGTGGGCGTGATCACCAGATGGCTCCATGAGTAAGCCGGCAACGATATCAAGCCTGCCGCACCTGAAAGAGATTCCGTCGCAATCCCGATTTCAGCTTCACCACGCTGCACCGCTTCGGCCACACTCGCCGGGTGACCTTCCCTGATCGAGAGTCGAACCTGGGGAAAGCGGCGAATGAATTCGGCCACCACAAGCGGCAGCACATAACGCGCCTGGGTGTGCGTCGTGACCACGGTCAGGGTTCCAGACGATTCGTCGCGAACCTCTTCACCAACACGCTTGAAATTGTCTGCCTCCAGCAGGACACGCCGCGCCGAGCGAACAATGGCGGTTCCTGCCGGTGTCAGACCAGTGAAGCGTTTCCCGGCGCGCTCGAAAATGGTGACACCGAGTTCCTCTTCGAGCAATCGCAGTTGCTTGCTGACACCCGGCTGAGAGGTGAACAAGCGTTGGGCGGCGATGGTGACGTTGAGATCGCTATCGACGACTTCGACGAGAAAACGAAGTTGCTGGA
Source organism: Sterolibacteriaceae bacterium (assembly GCA_043738625.1). Taxonomy (GTDB): domain Bacteria; phylum Pseudomonadota; class Gammaproteobacteria; order Burkholderiales; family Rhodocyclaceae; genus JANYCD01. Next base: position 29,675 of record JAYUFR010000156.1, on the reverse strand, counting down.
GCTTCATGGTCCCATCTTAGCGGATCGCCATGAAGACGATCAGGTTCCGGCTCAGCGGTCCTTGGCTTCGAATGCTTTGTTGTTGATCTCGATCGGATAGCGTTTGCGCAATACTGCCAGCCATGCAGTGAATTCTTCCCCTGCCACGATGCGCGCATATTGCTGGCGCAATGCTTTGGCGCGCGGATCATCCGCGCCAGTGAAAGGTTTCACCTGACTGATTCTGTACAAGATATAGCCACCAGTTGTTGCCGGGATACCCGTGTATGCGGGGAGCTTGGCCGTTTCAGTCTGAAAAATGGCTTTGGCTGCGGCGGCAGATAAACCTTGTGCGCCGAGGCGGGGAATGCTGCGGGCGGAACCCCAAGTCAATTCAGCAGCCTCACCTTTTACCAGATGCGCCAATTTGTTCTCTCCATCCTTGCGGCTTAACTTGCCCGCGTCGTCGCGCGCCAGTTTTTTCTCGATATCTGCCCGGACTTCCTCCAAAGGTCGCACGCTTGCAGGCCGATACTCAATGACGTGGGCCGATACCAGCGTTTTAGGTGAGACTTCCACCGCCTCGGTATTGCGCTTGTTCTTGATCGCATCGTCCGAGAACAAAGCAGACAAAAGCTTTGGATTGTTGATGAGCTCCTTGCCCGGATTGCCTTTGGCGAGCCAATCGCTTTGTTCGATCTTCAATTTGAATTTGTCCGCGGCAGGTTTCAGGCTGTCTGGCTGCTCATAGACCGTATTGCTGAAGTTCTCTGCCAATTCCGCATATTTCTTTGCTGCGACCTGGCTACGCAATTCGTGTGTAATGTCAGCACGAACCTCATCCAGGGACTTGATTTTTTCTGGCTGAATGCCGGTCAGCTTGATGATGTGGAAACCGAAATCGGAACGGACGATGCCGCTGAGCTCACCCTCCTTGAGTGAGAACGCCACATCCTCGAACGCCTTGACCATTGCGCCGCGACCAAACCAGTCCAGATCCCCGCCCTTTTGCGCCGATCCCGGATCCTGCGAGGTTTGCTTCGCCAAGGTGGCAAATGTGGCGGGCTTCGCCTGTGCCTGCGCGAGCACTTCTTCGGCCCGATTTTTCGCCGAAGCAATGTCCGCCTCGGTCGCGTTCTTTGGTGTGGAGATCAAAATATGGCTGGCACGTCGTTGTTCCGCCTGCTTGTACTGGTCCTGGTGCGCGCGATACCACGCCTGTACATCCTCAGCGCTGACACTCACCTGCTCTTCCAGCTGCGACTGACTGAGAACCACAAACTCGGCGCGTACCTGTTCCGGAATTGCATACGCGGCCTTGTTGGCGTCGTAGTGATTCTTTGCAGCAGTAGCGGCGAGCTTCACCTGTCCAAGATATTGTTCCGGGGTCAGCGTGGCTTCGGAGACCTCACGCTCTTCAAGCATTGCCGCCAGCCAATGCTCGCCAGTCTGCTGACCGGAGAAAGAAGCTTCCGCGATGGCGCCTACCGCTTGCTGTATGGCCAGATCCTGGCGCAGTTTTGCTTCAAACGACTCTTTACTCATCCCCTGTGCTGCGACAACGGCTTCGTAACGCTCGCGGGAAAATTTTCCATTCTCCTGCAAGGTCGGAACGGACGAAATGAACTGCAACAACTGGCTGTCACTGACGCCAACCTTGGCTTTCGCTACTTGCAGCATAATCAGCCGCTGGTTGATCAGGGAGTTCAGTACCGAGCGCCGGACTTGCGGCGTATCAAGCATTTCCGGTGTTGCGCCTGGCCCCATCGACGCGCGCATTTTTTCCTGCTGCGCCTGTAGCGCTTGCTGGAAATCCCGTGCCGTGATCTTGCTTCCGCCAACACTGGCGACTTCGCCCGCGTTTCCTGCGCTGCGAACATAGGATTCGACACCCCAGAATGCGAAGGGCAACGTAATCAGCGCGAGGAATACTTGAACCAGACGACGGTTGTTTCTGATGGCATCAAACATGGCGGACCCGAATAAAGTAAAAAAGGCGAACCTTGTCCGGTTCGCCTTTCAAGCTGGCTGAACGATCAGGGCTGCTTGGCGCAAGCCCCAGCGTGACAGGGCGGCATTCTAACCGACCGGCCCTGGAAAGTGACCGTCCAATCGACCACCACCCTCTTCTCCAGTAGTCCTAAATCTGGCTCAGCAATTTTTCCGCTGTGCTGTTTTCGACCTTGCCGCCTTCATCGAGATTCAGAATCTTGACTACACCATCTTCAACCAGCATCGAATAACGCTGCGAACGTTCGCCCATACCCCAGGCATTGGCGTCCAATTGCAGACCCAGGGCTTTGGTATAGGTTGCACTGCCATCGGCCAGCATTCTGACCTTGCCCGCAGTCTTCTGGTCTTTGCCCCATGCGCCCATTACGAAGGCGTCATTGACCGACAGACACCAGATTTCATCCACTTTTTTGCCCTTGAACTTGTCGGCATTGGTCAGATAGCCGGGCAGATGGACATTGGAGCAGCCTGGCGTGAATGCGCCGGGAACAGCAAGAATCACAATTCGCTTGCCCTTGCTTGCTTCCGCGACGTTCACTTGCGTCGGGCCGACGGGGCAGCTTTCCGCTGCTTCGTAAATCATTTCAGTCAGGGTACCCGTAGGCAGTTTGTCACCCGCTTTTATTGCCATTTGTCGTCATCTCCAAAGGTTAAATCAAGTCGCCAGGAAATTAGCGCCGGACAATGCTTTCTCCAGCCTGCTTGACCAGATCGCCGGCGGCAAAGCCGGGATCCTTGTCAAAGCTGAAGTTACGATCTTCTCCGTTGTCCATGTGAACCGTCACTGCCCAGGACTTGATCGAGCGCACGTTCTGTTCAACCTTGCGGCCGGCATAGGCACCCCCCGCAGCACCAGCAATGGTGGCCAGATCCTTGCCCCTGCCCTGCCCAACTTGATGGCCCAAAACCGCTCCGGCGACTCCGCCTGCGATCAGTCCCAGTGGCGTGCTCTCGCCTTCCTTATCGACCACTTTGACATCTGTCACCTTGCCGCAATCCTGGCATACGATAGCAGTCGCTGGCTTGGTCGACGAGGCCTCCCTGAGTTTGACCTTGGCGGCGGCCAGCGCCTTGCGGTACTCGATCTTGGCATCACGCAGGCACTGCATCCGCGTGCTTGAAGTTGATTCTTCGGCACAGAGTTTCTTGTCATCGGCATAGCGACCGGCCGCATCCTTTGTCGCCGTTGCATACACCGCCTTCGGTGGCAGGACGATATCAGCGGCGACGGCAAGGCCAATACTGCTGGTTGAAAGCACAAGAGCCAATAGAGTTTGTTTTCTCATTTTTTCCTCCTTTGAATATCCGGCATGATGATGCCGGATCGGATTTGTAGCAAGACTGTCCTTAGCGCTTTGCATGATAGCGATTTTGGGTCGAAATGTAAGCGATGGTTTTTTGGTTCCGATTGAATCAGGGGGCATCGCAGCGCAGTTAAGCGATAATTCGCAGCGAGGCTGCTATTCGAACCACCCGCGCACCAAACTTATTCCATGATTCCAGCAGAACCCAACTTTCATCCAATCCCTGGCAGCCTGGTCCCGTGTCCGGTGGGCACCGACTCCCTGCGTGGTATCAAGCGCCAGCAGACCAACCCTTCGCGCTGGGATGGTCCCGATTGGCAGCAGTTTGTTGCCGCAGTCCGGGAACGCGACATCAACGTACGCGAGACGACGACGGCGCGCGGCGTCTTTGCCACCGATGCCGGCGGCACTGCCTATGGTTTGCCGCACGGGGTGGTGATCGCGCAAAGTGTCGGGCAGATATCGAAATTGCTCAAAGTTGCGCAGGAGTATCGTGTGCCGGTGACTGTCCGCGGAGGTGGGCTGACAACCGAAGGCGAGTCGGTCGCATTTGGCGGTGTGCTGCTCGACATGACCGGCATGAGTCAGGTACTCAATGTCGATCCCGATGGGTTGACGGTGCGGACCCAGGCCGGTATTTTCTGGCATGCACTGGCGGAAGAATTACGCCGCCATGATCTGGACTACCTATCGGCACCACTGAATTTGACTTCGTCAGTGGGCGGCACACTTGGCGTAGGCGGGATTGACGTTAACTCGCCGCGCCTGGGATGCAGTGCGGATCAGGCGCTGGCTTTGCAGGTCGTGACCCCGACCGGCGAAATTGTTGAATGTTCCGATACGCACAACAACGAATTGTTCCAGCGCGTGATTCTCGGCTACGGCCAGTTCGGTGTCATTACCGAAGCCACGCTGCGGATACGCCGTTACACCCCGCTGCGGATGCATTACTTTTACTACGGGTCTTTGCGCACTGCTGTAGAAGATCTGCAGATGCTGGACAGGAATGACGCCAGCGATTATTCGGGCATCCTGACCATCATGGATGGTGCGGTAAATCTGCTGGTGGCGTTCGACTCCCTGAAGCGGGAAGCCGAGTTCCACAAGGCATGGCAGTCGAAGCTGCGCGGCCACGGTGAACTGGCGTTCGGGTTGCGCACGCTGGCGCGTTATGCCGTGCGTCCATGGAAGCTGGCTGAAGCGTGGTATCTGCTGCAACGCAAGCGTGAACTGTTTCCTGAATTCCGCCGTTCCGAATACATGCGCGATGGTGTGATGTACGACCGCACTGTAGTGTTTTCCCGTGCGGTGTGGAAGTTCTGGGGCAGCCGGCAGATGGTGATTCCCGATCTGGCAACTTCGAGCGAAAAATTCATCGAAGCCGTGGAACGTGGTAATGAAGTCTGCCGCAAGTATTTCGCCCACTACACTCTTTACTGTGTCGGTATCAAGCTGCGGCCCGAGCACCGCCCACATTACGAGATGTCCTGCATTCCGCCGGACGCCGAAGGTTGGGCCTATGGTTGTGAATTCGAACCGGTAATGGACGACGGCGTCTATAGCCGCGATACGCTGCAATCCTTCAAAAACGAGATCTACGATATCGGTGTTGATCTTGGCGGTAGCTACTACCGTTTCGGCGGCATGATGAAAGGCTACATACGCCGCATCTTTGGTGATGCGCTGGTGGATCGCCACTTGGCGATGAAGCGAGCGGCCGATCCCGCCATGATCCTGAATCGGGATGTAATTTTCTGATGGCGGGACTTCTGCGCAGCAATTCTCCAATTTCCAAAACCTATGCCGATTGCAGCGGCTGCAGTCTGTGCCTGCTGGTTTGTCCGGTATGGCGGCGTACCCGCGATATTGAATTGACGCCACACGGACGCAGCAAGGCGCTGCAGAATGACGTACCCCCCGCCGATATTGCGATATCGATCCAGTCCTGCACACTATGCGGCGCCTGTGAGCCGGTGTGCCCGGAGCGAATCAATCTCACCGAGATGGTGTTGGACCTGCGGCGCACTTTGGGACCGCCGCCAGGCTTCTCAACCGAAACGCGACAAATGCGCACGCGATTGCAGCTACCCTCCTCCGCGCCGTTGTTGCTGCCTGATCGCGCATTGGCTGCCAATCCTGATGTACTGAACCACGCAGCAACCTTGCTCGGTGGTGTGATGATGGCAGGCGATGATGGTTCGGATATTGCTCTGGCGCTTGAAGCTGGAGCTGATATTCCACCGCAGCGACTTGAAGGCTTCCTCACATTCTTACGCCGCAGCGCGAAGTTGATCGTGGCCGATGGTCTGTTGTTGCGGCATTTGGCGCGCTGGTTGCCGGGCGTACCGCTGGTCAGCTTGGGAGAGGCATTGAGCAGCTTGCCTGAAGTACGCAACAGCTTGCGTGCGACCGACATGTACGTCATCGAACCATGCGCCTATCATGCCGATTACCAGCGGCTGGTCAAATATTATGATGATTTGCGCGCCGCAAGAGCGTGCGCCTTCAACCTCGATTTACAGCGCATTGCCATACCGGCCAGTGCGCCCAACCTGCTGCAACGGCTGGGGCTTGAGCCACAGGATAATGACGGACAAGCCTCCTGGATATTGCATGGGCGCAGGATTTTACGCATCGTGGTGGAGCGCTTCGAAGATCGCACTGTATTTGAAAATGTCAGCAATGTTCCGGTGACGTATTTGGCTGATTTAACGGCAGCCGTAGCATGTTGAAGGGAGCGAGTCGAAGTGCGTGATGTTGATGTCATCATTGTCGGCGCCAGCCTTTCCGCGGCAGCGGCGGCCAAGCGTCTGATCGACGCGGGGCTGGAAACCATCGTCCTGGAGCGCAAGGAATTGCCGCGCCACAAGATTTGCAGCGGTATTCTTTCGCCGCGCGGCCACCGCTTTCTGCTGGAGAATTTCGGTCCCCTGCCGCGTGAGGCGCTGCATGAACCGACATCCTGCCAGGGTGTGACGTTTCACTTCCCGAGCATGGTGTCGATGTCGATGGATTTTTTCGGTGGCGCGACACCACACCTGCACCGCAAATACTCCGATCATTGGGCCATTCAGCGCAGCGGCGCCGAGATTCACGACCACACGGCTTTTTTGGGCCTGGAAGACAACGGCAACGATGTGATTGTGCGTGCCCGAAAAAACGGCGAACCGGTCGAATACCGTGCCCGTTACGTGATCGGTGCCGATGGTCCGAGTTCGGTGGTCACTCGGGCCATCTATCCGCAATACCCGCAATCGATTCCGTGGTTCTTCGTTGGACAGAAGTTTCATGACATTGTTGAGTGTCCGCTGGATCCACAATATTTCCATTTTTGGTTTCACCCCGGGTTGGGTCATTACACATGGAGTCACGCGCGTGATGGGCGTCAGATTGTCGGCGTCGGCTTCAAACGTGGTGACAACTTCGCACAGAAACATCAGACCGTCGTTAAATATCTGACCGACAAGCATGGCGTGACACTGCAACCCGCCACCGACGATGAAGGCTGCGGTGAGAACTTCGGTCCGTCATTGATCAACCGCTACGTATTCGGCAAGGGCAATGTGCTGATCACCGGTCAGGCGGCCGGATTCCTCAACATGATTGGCGAGGGGATGAGTTGTGCGCTCCATTCCGGAGCGATCAGTGGTGAAGCCGTGGTCGAAGCCCGCTTGCGCAACCGGCCGGTTCAGGAAATGTACCGCAGAATGATCGCCTCGGAAGTCCGCCGCACTTCCGACCAATGGAATCCACTCAAGATCGCCTTCGACCGCCCGCATGAAGCCGACTTCCCCGCGGCACTCATGGCATTGGGCTGGCGCGACCGCGTCAAGGTATTGCGCGACATGTGGCGTTTCGTGGTGCTCTACAAGGAATTCAACTGGGGCCGCCACATCGTATCCTCTGCTTTGCAGCGCCCTTTGATCGGCGGTTATTCGATGCGTCGCTGGCTGTAGCCGACTCGCATGTCGCCTCGATCAGTAAAAAATGATGAGCGCCGCGACAAGAATCGCGATCAACAGCAAAGACGACGCGAACAGTTTCTCCTTGCCGCTCCAGCCATGCAAACTCGCTTTTGTATTCTGAGCAATTGCCGTGGGAATGATTAGCGGATTTGCAATTGGCACAGCACTTGGGGTGGGTACAGTCGTGGCTAATCTCATTGTCGATGAGTAATCCTCGAACTCGCGCACCATGCCCACTTCCTTGGCCAAGCGCTGAGTCGCTTCGAAGGAATCGAAAGTTGGGGAGATTCCCAGAGCACCGGCGCCGATTCCAGAGACTTTCTCAACATCTCCGCGTCTTGAATCGTCCATTGCCGCCACACCGACGGCAGGTCCGAAATCAGCGGCGAATGCCGGCGGAAGATCGTGCAACCCGGTCGCCACGACTGCATTGCCGGTTCTGCCAAGCACCGACTCGGAGCCATAGTGCTTCTCGCATTCGCGCAAATCACTGGCAACTTCTCTGGCGCCTTGATATCGGTCGTCAGCGGATTTCTCCAGCAACTTGGCAATAATCAGATCCAGCATTTCCGGGATATCCGGATTAATCCTGCTGGGTGGCGGCGGTGTGAAATGGATGGTCTGATACATCAGGGACTCGAGATTGCCCCCCGAGAACGGTGCTTTGCCTGTCAACATTTCGTACAACACGATGCCCAGCGAAAAAATGTCAGAGCGGTAGTCGGTACGTTTGCCGATGACTTGTTCGGGCGACATATATTTCGGCGAGCCCAGCCGCATGCCGGTCTGCGTCTTGACTTCCGAGGTACGCATGCGTGCGATGCCGAAATCGGTGAGTTTGGCCAGATCCTCGCCCAGGATCATGATGTTGGCCGGCTTGATATCGCGATGCACGATGCCGCGTTCGTGCGCATAAGCCAAGCCGTCCGCCACCTGGGCAGTAATTGAGAGCGCCTTTCTGATCGGCAATTGCCGGTTCTCGCCCATCAACTGGCGCAGTTCCTGCCCTTCCAGAAATTCCATGGCCATGTACGCCATGTCACCGGTATTGCCCAGATCGTAGATGGTGACGATGTTGGGATGGCTCAAGCCGCCGGCGGCTTTGGCCTCTTGATAGAAGCGTGCCTCGTATTCCTCACGCTCATCGTCGGCCAGCAGGAGGTTGATCGTCTTGACGGCGACAACGCGATTAAGAACCGGGTCAGCCGCCTTGTAGACGACCCCCATCGCGCCGCGCCCCAGCTCGGAGATCACTTCGTAGCGGCCAAATTTTTGTGGTTCCATATTACGATCCATGATTGAGGATCCGGTGTTACCGAATTACCCGACGGTTTGATGCTGAATCATTTCTTGGCGTCGGGCTTCTTTCCCTTGGCGCTTTTGAACACCGGACCCCAGATCGGGTGACCCGCTTCCGCCGGATCCAGTTCCATATTTGGATTGAGTTCCAATGCTTTCTTGAATTCGTCACGACAAAGGCGTTCTTTGCCTGAGATGCACTGAATGAACGCCAGATACTTGTGCGCCGTGACCTGTTCTGAAGTGTCAAGCCCCAGATCAAGAGCACTTTGCAGATTTTTGGCCGCATCCGGATATTTGCCGTCCTCATATTCGGATATCCCGGCCGAAAGGCTGCTTGCGCCCTTGCTGTGCATGGCCTCCTTCATCGACTTGATGGGAGCACATGCCATCAGGAGGCCACCGCTCAGCAGTATCAAAAGCCACATCCTTAACTTGATCATCACCATTGCTCTCCGTACTGCGTGCCTAGAACTTGTGCTGAACCTTCAGCGTAGCGCCACTTTTTACCTCCACCGTTTCCTTATACGCCGGAAAGGTAGTGTTCTTGATCTCGATCACATGTCTGCCGGGAGCCAGAGTCAGGGATTTGAGCGGCGGGCTGATTCCGCGCGCATGTGCATCCACGAGAACCTCTCCCCAAGGCACGATCGCAAGGTTGATTTTGCCTTTAATAACCTCCGGTTTCTGGATTCCTGAAACAACGGGTTTATCTTGTTCTTTCAAGGCGAGAGGGGCTGCAGCAGACTTCAACGCCGGGGCAAGTGGTGATACTGCTGCCCCCTTTACTGGCAATGCCGCAACCGCAGAATCCTTGCCCAATTCAAGCCGGAGCAATACTCCGGTGGCGATGATTGCAATTGCAATCAGTGGCACACCAAGCAGTACGCTGGGACTCATGCGCACATGTTTTTCAGGCAATGGCGAGGTATCGCCGAAACCGCTACCGGCAAACAGACTCCCGGCAATCTGATTTTCGCGTGGGATATCAGGATTGCTTTGAAGCTGCTCGGCATTGCGTGGCAACGCGCCCACCGCATACACCGAATGTTCTCGCACATGTTTGTCGGTGCGGGTACCGGCATCCTGAAAAATCTGTCCGTAATCGTCGGACAACCGCGACACGACCTCGTAATACGAACGCGACACCAGAATGGCACCAGGTTCGCCGAAACTCATGACTCTTTGGGCGACGTTGATTCCGTCGCCGATGATGTTGAGCTGTCCGTTGATATCCTTGATCAAGCGTACCGGGCCAAGATTGATGCCAATGCGAACCAGCAGTGGCGGCGTTTCGTTGGGGTTTTCTGCTGCGATTGCATCACGCAGCGCGATACCGATGAACAATGAATCTTCAGGACTGCCGAGGAAGCTGACGGCGGCGCCGTCTCCCGTATCGAGCACGATGCGTTCGCTGACAGCAACGTGCTGCAATGCCGAAACCAAAAATGCATTGAAGCGCTGCTTGAGCTTCAATTGCTCCGTGACCGATTTTTTCGAGTATTCCACGATGTCGAGGAATAGCACGCTGCAAACAAAAGTTCGGCTTGACGGATCGGTCATGATTTGGAAATTTTACGGCGCCGGGGTTTCTGCTGACACTCCTGAACAGGGCTTTCAGTACGCGCAGTATATCCGGAGGATGGCTGTCTCTCCGACTGGACTTGCATTCAATTCGGCATCGTCTCGCCGATGAAGGGCTTCGGCTGGCGGCGCAGGCGCGCGAAATCCCTAGACGACAATACTTCGCCAAGATATGTCAGATTGCGCCAGATCGCCTCTTCCCAGGGATTGCGCCCGCAACAATGGAACTCCAGCAGGCGATATACCCCGTGAAACTCCTGTTCCAGGCGCTCGCGAATTATTCCCTCAAAAAACCCCGGCGTCTTGGCGAGCAAGGTTTCTCTATCCGGATATGGGCTGTCCGGTTTCCCGGCAAGCCCGAAGGCACTGAATTCGACAAACAGAAAGTCGCGACACTTTTCGAGATAGTAGCGATCAGCCAATTGACTGAGCAGATCGGCTGATGCCACCATGCTGGCGAGTTTCTGATCCAGTGTCGACCAAGTATCCGGCATTTTGAAAAGAAGCTTGGTCGACATGATCAACCTGGCCAATTCTGCCAGCGGTGCCAGTGCAGTGTCAGCCAGATATCGAGTCATGAAGTCCACTCCCCGCTCTTCATGGATCGGCGTCAGCGTTGGTCCCCATATTGCCGCTTCGGTATCGCGTCTAAGTAATCCAATATCATGGAATAGTGCCAGTAACACGCCAAGCAGTGCGTGGTGCGCGTCGATTGGATCCTTGCTGCCGGGAGGCAGGGACTGGACATGCCCGTCCAGAATCCGCGTCATGGTCAACCCGGTTTCTAGCGCGTGGCGCAAGTCATGGTAGAGCGTGTCACAGCGCAGCAGCCCGGGATAATCGCCGCGGAAAGCCCGCACCAGGTCATTGATTCCCTGACTTAACAACGCCGAATCGTAGTCTTTGCCATAAAGACGGCTGAGGATCGCATGTATCGCTTGCTCAACCGCACGCGGATCCTGTAGATCAACCTCGCCGGTTGGATCCAGTTCATGTGACTCATCAATTGACCCGACGTCCATGGGCACTATTTCAGACTCCAAAGGCCGACACAATCACCTTCTTGCATATATTAGCTGCAGGGAACTTCCCGAACAATGCCTTGCGGAGGATAGCCGCAGATCTTCATTTTCGCACAGGCCAGGGCGCTTTTTGAGCATAGCTGCAAGTCTGCACACATCAGCCCGGATCAGAGTCCGATGCTATCCCCGTTCCAAAATCCATACGATGAGGTAGTTCACTGTTCATCAGGCTTACCGCACCGCACCTGCCGCTTTTAGCAGTTGCAGGATTTCTGAATTATTGCTGGCAGTCGCCAATTTCATGGCTGTTGCGCCGTCGTCATTTTCCAGATTGACGTCCGCCTCGTTTTTCAACAAAAGGACAACAGTATCCTTGTGACCATTTCGGGCTGCCAGCATCAATGCGGTAAAGCCGTTAGCCGACTGGGCGTCGACATTAGCGTCCTGCTCAAGCAGATAGGCAGCAATATCGGTATGACCGGCAAATGCTGCATAAAGCAGCGCCGTCCACCCTGGTTGCTCCCGATCCAAAGGTGCTCCGGCAGTCACCAGACTGCGCACGCAGTTCAAATGCCCATTGAGTGCCGCCAGCAAAAGGGCGTCATCACCAAATCTGTTGGCCTTGTGGTAATCGGCATTGTTTTTCAGCAGTGAGTCGACCAACTGCGCGTTACCACTTCGGGCCGCAAGCATGAGCAGGGTGTTGCCATCCGTATCGGAGGTATTGACGTCCATGCCCCGTTGCAACAGCGACATGACTGCAGCGTTATCATCCTCTTTGCTGGCTCTGATAATCGCGTCATAGCTTCCTGCGAACGAGGAAAATGCAATCGTTGCGAGAACAATGGCCATAACCGCTTTACGAAACCGGATCACGCAGGCATTCCGTCAGGAAAAAACAGAGAAAAAAAGTTGTGCGAAGTAGCTTCCGCAATTGCTTCCAGTGTTATCCCGCGCAGTTTGGCGATTTCTTCAGCGACATAGCGGACATAGGCCGGCTGATTAAGCTTGCCGCGATGGGGAACCGGGGCCAGGTAGGGTGCATCGGTCTCGACCAGCAGGCGATCCAAGGGAATCATGCGCGCCACCTCCTTCAGTGCGACTGCGTTCTTGAAGGTGACGATTCCCGAAATCGATATGAAGAAGCCCAGATCCAGTGCCTGGCGCGCCACTTCCATGTCTTCGGTGAAACAATGGAACACACCACGTGCCTCGTTGGCACCTTCTTCATGCAGGATGGCGAGCGTGTCAGCGCTGGCGGCTCTGGTGTGAATAATCAGAGGTTTGTCTGTGATCCGGGCTGCCTGGATATGCCTCCGAAACCGCGTCCTTTGCCATTCGAGATCACCTTCGAGGCGGTAATAATCCAGTCCGGTTTCGCCGATCGCGACGATCTTGGGGTGCGCCGCCAGCGCAACCAGTTCATCCACTGTTGGGTCTTTGCCTTCCTGAGTATCCGGATGAACCCCTACTGCCGCGTAAATGTGTGGATTGGCCTCGGCGACCGCCAGTACCGATGGAAGCCTTTCGAGGGTAACCCCCGGACACAAAACCCATTCGACGCCCTGCGTCTTCATGGATTCAATGAGTTGCGGAAGCTGCGCATGCAACTCTGGAAAATCGAGATGGCAGTGGGAATCAACAAGCATCATGGCCGCGGCCCTGCTACAGCGGCGGCATAGCGGGCCGCCAAGTCTTCGAGGAAAAGTAGCGTATTCAAGGGGTGATTGGCGACCATGCGGATTTTCAACAGATCACCATAGCACTTGGTTAGTTTTGAGAGGTCGGCTTTTTTTGTAATGTTGGACAATAAGGACATTTTATTAATCATATACTTGGGCGGGGCATTGAGCTTGACCCGGATCAAGTCGTAGATCCATTTCTGTAGTGTATCGACCAGGCTTTCCAACGTCAGGCTGTCGTTGCTGCGCAGCACGCTATCCCATGATGCTGCCAGTCCCAGTGGTTCCACTGCAGATTGGTCAAGTGGCGCGAGCACTGGTTCAACGGTGCTTCCATTTTCCTTACCGGAAAGTGTTAACACTCTCAGCGGGGCACCGCCAGCCAGACTGAGCTTAGTTTTTGGGTCAGAAACACCTTGATCTGCCAGCCAAGCCACCGCTGCATTCTGTTCGGGAAGATCAAAAAGGAGCTGACTGCAACGGCTGCGCAAAGTTGGAAGAAGGACACGCCACCTTGACGAAACTAATAAAAAATATGTATTTGAAGTTGGTTCCTCAAGTATTTTAAGAAGTGAGTTGGCGGCTGAGACATTCATTAAATCGGCTGGGTCGATGACAATTACCCGATTCCCGTGGCGATGACTGCCGACAAAAACAAATTCTTCCAGTTCACGGATCTGATCAATGCGAATCCGTGTCGCTTTGGCGGCAGTCTTTTTCCTGTCAGCAGTTCGCTTTCCTTCGGCTTCAGTGTCAGCTTCGTCGTCGCTTTCCAGACTTACTTTTCGGAAATCGGGGTGGTTGCTGGTGGCAAACCAGTGACAGGCATCGCAGTGTCCACAAGCGAAGGCCATAGGCGATTCCACTTTTTCGCATAGCAAGCGAGCCGCCAGCGCTTCGGCGAACGCGCTCTTTCCGACTCCTGCCGGCCCAGCAAGCAACATTGCGTGGTGCAACCCCTCAGGCTTTGCAAGCAGTGACGCCCACTGAGGTTCTGTCCATTTGTAAGGTTTATAATTAGACACTTAACAATTTTTCTTCAAGTGTTTTCTGTATAGCGCTAATGCTCTGTTTGGCGTCGATCACGCAAAATCGACTGGGATATGCCTCAGCCCTGCGGTAATAGGCATTGCGCACCCGGTCAAAGAATTCCTGTTGTTCCAATTCGAATCGGTCTGGCGCATTTCCGGTGTTCGCTAAACGTTGTCGGGCCGTGACGACATCCAGTTCAAACAGAAAGGTCAGATCCGGTTGCAAATCACCCTGTACCCACTGTTCCAGTTGCTCCAACTTGGCCCAGGCCAAACCGCGCCCGCCCCCTTGATAAGCAAACGAGGCATCTGTAAAACGGTCGGAAACGACCCAGTCGCCGCGTTCAAGCGCTGGTTGGATGACTTCCGCAATATGTTCGCGGCGTGCTGCAAACATCAGCAAGGCTTCCGTCTCGAGGTTCATCGGTTCAGAAAGCAAAAGGGTCCGGAGTTTTTCACCTAATTGCGTACCGCCCGGCTCGCGCGTCAAAATCACGGACTTTCCGTTCAATCGCAAAAGATTCGCCAGCCAGGCATGGTGCGTGCTCTTACCTGCCCCGTCAATGCCTTCCAGCGTGATAAATCGGCCCCGCTTGCTCATCCCGGCTCCCCTGTGTGTTTCTGGTAGCGCGCCACGGCGCGGTTGTGCTCTTCCAGCGTTCGCGAAAACTCGCTCGATCCGTCGCCCCTGGCGACGAAATAATATTTGTCTGTGGTGGGCGGATTCAGAACCGCCTGAAGCGAAGCGACTCCCGGCATGGCAATCGGCGTTGGCGGGAGCCCCAGTCGGGTATAGCTGTTGTACGGTGTATCGGTTTGCAAATCACGTTTGCGTAAATTTCCATCGAATTGCTCACCCAGGCCGTAAATAACAGTGGGATCTGTTTGTAATGGCATGCCGCTGCGCAATCGATTAAGAAACACCGCAGCAACCTGCGGCCGATCTGCAGCGATGCCGGTTTCCTTTTCGACAATGGAAGCCATGATCAGGGCTTCATAAGGCCGGCTGTAAGGCAGCTTTGCATTGCGTTTTGACCATTCCTGAACAAGTCGTTGTTGCATGGCATGGTAAGCTCGCCGCAGGATATCCACATCGCTGGAATTCTTTGAAAACAGGTAGGTATCCGGGGCAAACAAGCCTTCCGGATAAACCTCCGATGCGCCAATCAAGCTTAGTATCTGCCCATCGGACAAGCCTGCCGTGTCATGTCGGACGAATGGATAAGCATCCAGCGCGGCACGCAATTGGCTAAAGCGCTTGCCCTCAATGATAACGATTTCGCCCTCGCTGACATCGCCCAGCGTGAGTTTGTCCAGTAACTGCAATGGGGTCACGCCAGCATCGATCTCATAGCTGCCGGCCTTGATGTTGGAATCCTTGCCGAGCATGCGCCCGAGCAACGAAAATTGCCAGGGAGAAAAATCAATGCCGGATTGAGCCATTGCCCTGGATGCAGCCCGAAGGCCAACACCGAACGGAATATTGAATTCCAGAGGTGTCGCCCTCAACTCCAACGGGCGAATTGCAAAGACAAACATCACCACAATCAACGAAAAGCCCGCTAGCAGGGCAATTGAGAGCAGTAACTTCAGTAGGCGCATTGGAATGGACGTAGGATGCAACCCCTATAATAATAGCCGAACAGAATATACAGTCAGGACACCATGAACAAAGATTGGATCGATCTGTTGGTCGAGTCGGGCGCCAATGAAACCATTCAGGATTTCGGGGATCCGGCTGGTGAAATTTCAGCTGTTGCGCGAGAAACTATCGTCAGTCCATGCGTGAATATTGGATTGATTCAGGCGGTTGGTGAAGATGCCGAGAGCTTCTTGCACAATCTGCTGACCAACGATATCAAGGGCATCGCGCCGCATGGCCTGCAACGCGCTGGCTTTTGTACACCCAAAGGCCGGTTGCTGGCCGACTTCCTGATTTGGCACGGTGCCGATGGCTTGTGTTTGCAGTTGTCTGCTGACATCCTGCCGGGGATTCTGAAAAAACTCTCGATGTACGTACTACGGTCCAAGGTCAAGCTGACCGATGCCACAGCAGAATACATTGTGCTGGGTTTGTCCGGTCCCACTGCTAACACCCTACTCGCCAAGATTGGGGCGACGCCACCGGCGCCAATGCACATAGCCCCCTTTCCGACCGGTATCGTAATTGGGCTCTCCGCACACGGCTTTCAATTGGTGATTCGCGCTACTGAAGCGATCGCAGTATGGAAACAACTCTTGGCCGGCGCCCGTCCGGTAGGTGTGGCGGCATGGCAATGGCTGGATATCGCCGCCGGGGTTCCGCACATTTCAGTGCCGACTCAAGAGCAATTTGTGCCGCAGATGATCAACTTCGAGCTCATCGGCGGCGTTGGTTTCAAGAAGGGCTGTTATCCCGGCCAGGAAATCGTGGCCCGCACGGAATATCTGGGAAAAATCAAAAAGCGGATGGTCCGCGCCCGGCTTGCCGAAGGCACGGTTGCTGTCGGCGACTCGGTGTATGCACCCGAGACAGGCGAACAGGCATGCGGCAGCGTAGTTACCACGGCTCCGTCACCCGTCGGCGGGACGGAATTACTGGCAGTTCTTCCATCAAGTGCAGCGAAGGCTGGGGAAGTGTACTTGCGCTCACCGAATGGGCCGCGCCTGGCTTTGCTCGAACTGCCCTACCAGACCGATTAATCCGTGTGTCTGATACTGCTCGCATGGCAGGTGCATCCGGAGTATCCCTTGGTCGTTGCCGCCAACCGCGACGAGTTTTTTGCCCGCCACACTGCGCCGGCTGCGTTCTGGTCAGATAACTCTACTATTCTCGCCGGCCGCGACCTAGGCGCTGGTGGCACGTGGATGGGCGTTACCCGTAACGGACGTTTTGCCGCACTCACCAACCATCGCGCTCCCGCAAAAATGCGCGTCGATGCCCCTTCACGCGGCGCGTTGGTCACCGATTTTCTTAGGGGCGCAGAGTCCCCCGCATCCTATTGCAACCAACTGACCGGACTCGGTGGCCGCCGCTACAACGGTTTCAATCTGTTAGCCGCAGATCGCGACAAGCTGTTTTGGGTTAGCAACGTCAACGGCGAAGTGCGCCAACTTTCGGCCGGTATTTACGGGCTTTCAAATGAATTGCTGGACACTCCGTGGCCAAAAGTCGAGCAGTCGAAATCGGCATTGACCAAGGCGCTTCAGGCCTTGCCGGACGATCGGCCGCTGTTCCAGCTACTGCGCGATGACACGGTTTATCCGAATGACATGCTGCCGCGCACGGGGGTCGATAGCGAATGGGAAAAGCTCTTGTCCGCAGCGTTCGTACGCGGCCCGGGTTATGGAACGCGCAGCTCGACCGCGTTATTGATGGAGCGCGGCGGAGTCATCGTGTTTGACGAACAGACCTGGATCGAGGAGGCCAAGCCCGGATCGCGTCATCGCTTTCGTTTTTCAATGGTCTGATTCTTTGCGGAAATAGCTTCCAAGCGGCTGGAGCGTGGTTCCTTTCGACTAAAATGGCAGATTATCCGCTCGCAGAATCAAGACAATCACCCCACCTATCATGACTGAACAGACTCCCGATACGCCACTTCAGGACGAGAATCACATCATTGCAGAACGTCGTGCCAAACTTGCCAAATGGCGTGAATCGGGCCGTGCCTACCCCAACGATTTCGTGCGGAAAAACACTGCGGCCAAACTCGATGAGATCTACGCCGAAACAACTCGGGAAGCATTGGAAGCAGAGAGCATTGAGGTTTCGGTGGCTGGCCGGATCATGCTCAAGCGCGTCATGGGCAAAGCCAGTTTTGCCACGGTTCAGGACCTGTCCGGTCGTATCCAGCTTTTCGTCACCCGCGACAGCGTTGGCGAAGAAATTTATACCGAATTCAAGCATTGGGATCTGGGCGACATCGTTGGTGTGGTGGGTACGATGATGAAAACCAAGACCGGAGAGCTTTCCATCCATGCGAGTCAGATGCGCCTGCTGTCAAAGTCATTGCGTCCCCTACCGGAAAAATTCCACGGCCTGTCCGATGTAGAGCAGAAATATCGTCAGCGCTATCTTGATCTGATCACCAACGACCAAACCCGTTTCACCTTTGTTGCCCGCAGCCGCCTGATCGGCTCAATCCGCCACTACATGACGGACCACGATTTTCTCGAAGTGGAAACGCCGATGATGCACCCGATTCCCGGTGGCGCCTCGGCCAAGCCTTTCGTCACCCACCACAACGCACTGGACATGGAATTGTTCCTGCGTATCGCGCCGGAGCTCTACCTCAAGCGCCTGGTGGTGGGAGGTTTCGAGAAGGTGTTCGAAATCAACCGCAATTTCCGCAATGAAGGGCTATCGCCGCGGCACAACCCCGAGTTCACCATGATGGAGTTTTACGAGGCCTACGCCAACTACAAGAGCCTCATGGACTTTACTGAAGGTTTGATCCGTCACGCAGCACGCGAGGCGTTGGGTTGCGAAACTTTCGAGTATCAAGGACGCACCCTGGATCTGTCGCACTCCTTCCATCGCCTCACCATGGTGGAAGCAATCCATCAACATCATCCGGGCTTTTCCATTGCACAACTCACTGACGCAATCTGGTTGCGGCAGAAACTCGCTGACTTTCGCGTGACCGTGAGCCCGACAGCCGGTGTCGGCACGCTACAGATGCAATTATTCGAAGAAACCACGGAAGCTGAACTGTGGGAGCCCACCTATATCATCGACTACCCGACCGAGGTCTCTCCCCTGGCCCGCCGCTCCGACGCCAATCCCGACGTGACCGAACGCTTTGAACTTTTCATTGTTGGTCGCGAGATCGCCAATGGTTTCTCCGAGTTGAACGACCCGGAAGACCAGGCCGTGCGCTTTCTGGAACAATCCAAAGCCAAGGAAGCCGGCGACGAAGACGCCATGTTCTTCGATGCTGATTACATCCGGGCACTCGAATACGGCCTGCCGCCCACCGGCGGCTGCGGCATCGGCATTGATCGCCTGATCATGCTGCTGACCGATTCGCCCGCCATTCGCGATGTGATCCTGTTCCCGCAGATGCGCAAGGAATAGATTTTTGCCTACAAAGGGTACAAAAAATCTGCGACAAGTTCGCGCCCTTTGTCTCGTGTGCTGTAGATGATGGTTTCCCGCCTAGCGCCTGCCTGCCTGGCATTCAACGAGGCAGGCATCCCCTACGCGCCGGCTTTTGACGATATCTACCATTCAAGCGATGGCGGATTGGCGCAAGCCCGCCACGTGTTTCTCGGGGGCAACGATCTACCGTTTCGTTGGCAAGGCAGGGAAAGTTTCGTCATCCTTGAAACCGGCTTCGGCCTTGGCCTCAACTTTCTTGCTACCTGGCAAGCCTGGCGCGAAGATCCGCGCCGATCCGCTCGACTGCATTTCGTTTCAGTGGAGAAACATCCGTTCAGTCGCAAAGATCTCGCACTTGTCCATTGTCGCTGGTCGGAACTCGCGTCTCTCGCTATTGAACTGCAACACGCCTGGCCACCGCTGACACCAGGCGCGCATCGCTTGTTTCTGGATGGTGGGCGGGTCACCCTGACACTTTTCTTCGGCGATGCCAATGACCTGATCCATAAAATCAGGGTGAGCGCCGATGCCCTCTTCCTGGATGGGTTTGCTCCTTCCAAAAATCCTGACCTGTGGCAACCTGGCCTGCTTAAAGCAGTAACCCGATTATGCGCACCAGGCACCACCCTGGCGACGTGGAGCGTTGCGGCAGAAGTTCGCGAAGCCCTGTCAGCTCGACGCTGGCGCCTCGAAAAACGGCCGGGATTCGGCCACAAACGCGAAATGCTTTGCGGCGTCCTGTTCGGAGAAGCGCGCAAAAATGAAACCTCACGCCGCGCATTAATTATCGGTGCTGGATTGGCCGGAGCGGCGATTGCCGAGCGCCTCGCTGCGCGAGACTGGGAGGTGCTGGTGATGGAACGGCATCCGGGCGCTGCGATGGAGGCTTCGGGCAATCCTGTCGGCCTGCTGCATCCCATGCTGGCGCGGGACGACAATATCGCAGCTCGTCTTTCCCGCGCCGGATATTTGTTTGGCCTGCGTCTGCTGAACCGACTGGCGGCAGAAGATCAGGGCCTGTGCTGGAATCCTTGCGGCATCCTGCAACTGGCACGCAGTGCAGAGCAGGAGCGGGAACAGTGCGACACCCTGCAAATGCTGGGTTTCCCGAGTGAGTACGTGAATTTTCTGAGCCGCGCGGCGGCAGAAAAAAAGGTCGGACACACCGTCGCCGCCGGTGGTTGGCATTATCCGGCTGGGGCCTGGGTCAGCCCGCCAACGCTGTGTCAGGCACTGCTGAGACGCCATGGCGAGCGGGTGGCAACGCGTTACAACACGTCCGTTGCGCGGCTGGAACCTATCGCCGGCGGCTGGCGGGCATGGTCCGATTCGGGAGAAGCAATCGCGGAGACACCGCTGGTCGTGCTTGCCAATGCCTTCGACGCCGCACGTTTGGCGCCAGCACACCTGGAGCCTCTGGTGCGAATACGGGGCCAGGTAACCTATCTTCCCTCTGGCACGTTGCCGTTCCTGAAACATGTCCTGTGCGGTAACGGATATGTGACTCCGGAAGTAGGTGGATTTCACAGTCTCGGTGCAACGTTCGATTTTGATAGCGATCCCGCAGTCAGCATGGAAAGCCACCGCGATAACTTGCACCATCTCGACGGACTGCTGCCGGGCAGCAGCATCACCATTGACATCAGCAAGCTCGATGGCCGCGTCGCCTTTCGTACGACCACCACTGATCGCATGCCGCTGGTCGGTGCCCTGCCCGAGCTGCAAACACCGCTGCGGCGTGAGGCCCGTCTGCGGGAATACCGGCGTCTGCCCGGACTGCATGCCTTGCTCGCATTGGGGTCGCGTGGCCTGCTCTGGGCGCCAATTGCAGCAGAACTGCTGGCAGCCCAATTGAGTGGGGAACCGTTGCCGGTTGAAGGTGATCTGGTTGATGCCTTGGATCCGGCACGGTTTCTGTTACGCACCCAACGCCGCAGCCTGGGCGATGCAGCAGCAGCAACCGCCTTGCAAGACGAGCATTTGTAACAGTCTGTTGCTCCGGTCTCCTGGGGATCTGTTCATTCGTTATTCTCCACAACGTACCCAACTGCCGAGAAAATCATGGAAACCATTACGAATACGCGCCCTGCACTACATCCGATCATCTGGGTTGCTGCTGTTGCAGTGATTGCCGCCTCCGCAGTCGGTATTGCGGCAATGACCGGTCTCATCCCCGGTCAGGGGAAGGCTGCAGATAGTGCTGCTTCGGTCCAGTTTGTACCCCCACCGCCCGCAGTGACGCCTCAGCCAATCGCGACTCCGCTTCCGCCCCCGGCTGTTTCAGTCCAGCCCGTTGAACCCAAACCAATCAAGCACGTGGTGCGCAAAGCGCAGCATATCCCTGCGCCATCTGCGGATAATCAGTCAGCTTACATGCCCCCTCCGCCGCAATATGTCCCACCCCCGCCCATTTGCCGTGAATGTGGCGTGGTTGAGTCCGTTCACACAGTGACACAAGAAGGACAGGGCAGCGGAGTCGGTGCGGTTGCCGGTGGCGTGCTCGGTGGTGCTCTTGGCCATGGCGTGGGTCAGGGCAGCGGGCGTGATCTGGCCACAATCGCTGGCGTCGTAGGCGGTGCGTTGCTTGGCAACAAGGTCGAGAAAACCCAACGCACCAAGAACAGCTACGAGACAACCGTGAGATTCGAGGATGGCACCAACCGCGTGTTTACCAGCGAGAACTCACCACCATGGCGCAGCGGCGAGAAGGTTCTGGAAGTTGGCGGCGTGCTTCAGTACCGCTAATACGCGAACTAAAGCAAGCGATCAAGGCGCTCGAGTACGCGCGCGCGCCCAAGCACTGCCAGCACCGCATCAATTGATGGCGACTGGGGAATGCCCAGCAGCGCTACCCGCAGCGGAATTGCCACCTGTGGCATCTTCACTCCCAGTGCGCTACAGGTCTCTTTGATGGCTTGGCTCAACGCGGTCTTTTCCCATGCGACAGTGGCCAGGCGAAGGCGCAGTTCACCCAGCGCGTTGCGGGCAACATCGTTGAAGTGGGCCGTGATCATCTCCGCCGAAGGCCGTATCTCGACAACGAAGGGCTCGACCGCATCCGCCAACTCGTTGAGATGGGTGACCCTGTCCTTGTAAAGCGCTACCACGCGCTCCAACGCCGTACCTGATTCGGGGTCGATGCCGCGTCGTGCCAACCGGCTCGCCACCTCGCCTGCCAGCCGCGCGTCATCGGCCTGTTTCAGATACTGCTGATTGAGCCAGTTCAGTTTCTCGGTATTGAACTGTGCGGCGGAAGCGGTGATGTGGTCCAGGTCAAACCACTGCACGAACTGCGCGCGCGAAAAAATCTCTTCATCGCCATGTGACCAGCCCAAACGCGCCAGATAGTTGATTACCGCCTCAGGCAGATAGCCATCCTCGTCATATTGCATGACAGACACGGCGCCATGGCGTTTGGAAAGCTTGGTGCCATCGTCGCCAAGGATCATCGACAGATGGCCATAGCGTGGCACTTGCGCCCCAAGCGCCCGCAGGATATTGATCTGGCGTGGCGTGTTGTTGACGTGGTCGTCGCCGCGAATCACCTCAGTGATGCCCATGTCCCAGTCGTCGACCACCACGCAGAAATTGTAGGTTGGCGTTCCATCAGCTCTGGCGACGATCAGGTCGTCCAGTTCGGCATTGGCAAACTCGATGCGGCCTTTGACCAGATCGTCCCAAGCCACTGTGCCATCGGCAGGATTGCGAAAACGCACCACAGGATCAGCACCAACTGGGGGCGATGGCAAAGTCTTTCCCGGCTCTGGCCGCCAGCGACCGTCGTAACGCGGTTTCTCTTTGTGTGTTTCCTGCTCGGCACGCAGTGCATCCAATTCTTCTCTGGAGGTATAGCAATGGTAAGCCGTGCCCACGGCCAGCATCTGCGCGATCACTTCCTTGTAACGCCCCATACGCTGTGTTTGGTAGAACGGTCCCTCGTCGTGTTCCAGGCCCAGCCAGCGCATGCCGTCGAGAATCGCCTGCACCGCCTCCGGCGTGGAGCGCGCCAGATCCGTGTCCTCAATGCGCAGAATGAACACCCCGCCATGACGGCGCGCATAGGCCCAGGAAAACAGCGCAGTGCGGGCGCCACCGATATGGAGATAGCCGGTAGGACTTGGCGCAAATCGCGTGCGGACGGTCATGTGAAGTGGCCTGCGGAAAAGCCGCGGATTTTACGCGAGCGATCCGCCGCCCGGGGTCACATTTGACCGAAGCAAGCGCTTTATGATTAAATGCGCGCCTTCCGCAATCGGGTGGTTAGCTCAGCGGTAGAGCACTGCCTTCACACGGCAGGGGTCACAGGTTCAATCCCTGTACCACCCACCATTCCACCAGCCTGCTGCTGTGTTTAGTCAGCCGAAAGCCAAAAAACCCGCATCCGGTGGTACGATTAGCCTCTGCCTACAGTTTTTATATGGAACGACCGATGGCCGATACCCTTTACTGCTACCACTGTGGAACGCATCATCCCAAAGAGGAGATGCGGCAAATAGATACAAAAGCCGGCAAGCGCTGGCGTTGCATCAAAAGCATCGAAGCGACAAAACGCGGTAGAGCAGCGCGTGAGGCCTTTGGTCGCCAGACCACTGACATCAACAAAGCCGAAGCTCAGAGCAAGGCCAAGCTATTGCTGAATATCGAGCGTTAGTTGTGTCCGTAGTCAGTGGACTAGGCCCCATACACAGCCTGGGGCTTGGTGTAGAACTCCCTGTCCCAGCGTCCATGCTCAGGTGCGCCGATACCTGAACGCCGCCAGCCGCCAAACGGTGCGGCTGGATTGATCGATAGTGGTGCGCGGTTGACGGCAACAATGCCGGCTTGAATCGATTCAAGAAAGCGCTGTTGAACCGCAGTATTCCCGGAAAAAATTGTGGCGACGAGGCCCTGCTGCACGTTGTTGCAAAGTGCCAACGCCTGATCGAAATTCCGGGCGCCGAGAACGACAGCGATAGGTCCAAAACTTTCCTCTTGTACCAGAACAGATGCCGGATCAGGATCGGCGATCAAGGTCGGTTCGAACCAACAGCCATGATCAAAACCCTTGGGGGCCTTGCCGCCGCAAAGCAAACGTCCACCTGCCGACCTTCCGGCTGCGGTCAGCGCAGCGAGCCGGGTTTGCTGCTCCCGCGAAATGACCGGGCCAACTTGCGTATCGTCGAGTTGCGGCAAGCCGATCTTCAATTCGAGTGTCGCGTCAACAAGCGCTGCCTCAAAGCGACCTTTCACGGACTCCTCAACGATCAGACGACGCGGTGCGGTGCATCGTTGCCCGGCAAAGCTGAAGATCGCTGGAGCGAGCTGTCGGGCTGTCTGCTCTGGATCAACGTCGGCCATCACCAGCACGGCGTTGTTCCCCCCCAGTTCTCCTTGCAGGGTCTTGCCGGTGGCTGCGCATCCAGCCGCGACCTGGCGACCAGCGGCAACCGAGCCCGTAAATGAAATGGCATTGATACCCTCCTGCATGATCAGGAAACCGCCTGTCCGTGAATCTCCGGTAACCATGCCGACCTGATCGCCCAGACCAGCCTCGTCCAGGCTGGCCATGATGAGCGAGGAAATTTGCAGAGCCTGCAAAGCGGGTTTCCATACGACAGTATTGCCGTAGGCAAGTGCCGGCCCTAATTTGCCTACCGGGATCGCGAGGGGATTGTTCCAGGGGGTAATCAGGCCGACTACTCCTATCGGGCACCGGCGTACGAGAAAATCGATACCGGTTTCAGGCGCCTCTTCACCAAAAGTTTTCATGATTTGGCACAGCAGAGCGATTGCATATTCAAACTCGGCTCTTGCATCCTTGATGGGTTTGCCAATCTCAAGTACCAGCAGCTGCACTAACTGCTCTTTTCGGTTCATTAGGCAGTGCAGCCATTGAGAAAGGACTTTCCGGCGACTATTGACGGTCTGCTGCGCGGTGGTTCGGGCAAGCTTTGCGGCCCGTTGCGTGGCGTCCGCCACCTCAGCAGTCCCGGCGAGTGGCACCTCACTCAATATTTCATTCCATTGGGCCGGATTGTGGTGCAGCCATGCCCGGGGTGCCTTGGAGGATGCTGGACTAACTACAGATGCCGAGATGATCTGATCGGCGATTTTTGCGACAGTCAGACATGTCCCAACTCGTCCTTCGATGTAATCGAGAGTCAGACGGGCATGGTCCTGATCAGTGGACCCCACTGCATCGGTAGCGACCCATACTTCGTAGCCGTGACGATAGCCATCCAGAGCCGAAGCGCGGATGCACGCATGGGTGTATATGCCGCACAGAATCAAGGTATCGACCCCACTGGCGGCAAAAGCGGTGACGAAATCAGGGCTGTCGAATGCGCTGAAATAAGGTTTGGAAAAAACAGGTTCGTCAGATACGGGCGCGAGCTCGGGAGGTGGTTGGGCCCCGGGCGTACCTACCAGACAATCCCAACGATGCTGCTTTACCCAGTGCGGCATGCGATTGGCGCCATCTGCATGCACCAGCGTCATCACATGAAATACCGGGACTGAATATTGCCGGCACAGGTTGAGCAGCTTTGCGACGTTTGCTACAAGCTCCGCTTCGACCGGTAGCAATCCGACCCGATCCAGATAATCCCTTTGCAGATCGATCAGGACAAGGGCTGGGCGCATGCATCCTTGCCGATCAATGAATGCAGTGTGTCGCAGATGCGCAATCCCAACTCCCTGGTGCCAACGATCTGGCTATCCGGACCTGCAATGTCTCTGGTTCGATAGCCTTGAGCAAGGATTGTCGTCACTGCGGCTCTGATCACATCTGCGCCTTCAGGCCAGGCAAAACTCTCTCTGAGCATCATGGCCATGGAAAGTATCTGCCCAACTGGATTGGCGGTATTGGTCCCGGCAATATCGAAAGCTGCGCCATGTCCAGTCTGATATACGGCTTTACCATCACCACTGAAATTGCCTGAGTAAGACATGCCTCGGGATCCCAACAACAAAGAACCACAGTCTGCCAGGATGTCGCCAAACATATTGGATGACACGATGACATCGAAGCGATGCGGGTCCGCGATGAGTTGGTACACCGCATTGTCAATGTCGAGAATCTCGACGTCTACAGGGTTCGTTCGGCGAACCTGCTCGAGCCCCTCGATCCAGAGTTCGCTAATGGTTGGTACTCCCTCGCGCTTGAGCGCTACAGAGAGCTTTCCTCGTCGCCGGGCCGCCAGTCTGGCGGCAACGCCAAGAATACGGGTCACCTGATCGAGACGATATTCGAAACGATGATAGGCGCCGGGCCGACCTTGGGCATCATTGTCGCGGCCCCATTGTCCGAAATAGGCTCCGCCCACGTTTTCCCGGACGGCGATGATGTTAACCTTGTCGAGCTGGTCCGGCCGCAATACACCCGTGTCGCGCAAGGTGCTCATCGGTGCCAGTGGAGTGAACTTGCAGAACAGGTCGAAGCGTTCTCGCAAGTCGTAAACAAAACGTGCGCCACCGGGTCCGCAAAATAGCGCCCCGCTCTCCCCAAATACTGACTCACAGAACTTGATCGTTTCATCGGTAAGGCTTTTACCGGCTGATCGTCGAGCCTCAGAGCCAATCATGCCACCCGTGCGCACTTCAATCTTTCGGTCGGTGACGGACGACAAGACATTCAGGACATCAAGAGCGGCAGAGACAACCTCGTTGCCAATGCCTTCGCCGGGGAGGACGCCAACGACGATAGCTCCGATGCCATGCCGCTGCACCGAGGTTTTCGGCAGAGAGTCTGTAAGTCTGTTCATCATTTGCAATGATTCGTCACGCGGAATAGTCAAGTTACCAGCCATCAATCAAACAATTTCTTATCGTCCATCATTGTTGATGCCATCGCTGGAATTTCCGCTCTGCTCAGCTTGCCACCAGCGTTACGCGGGAAATCCCGAACAAAGAAAAAT
Organism: Sterolibacteriaceae bacterium; assembly: GCA_043738625.1. Lineage (GTDB taxonomy): Bacteria > Pseudomonadota > Gammaproteobacteria > Burkholderiales > Rhodocyclaceae > JANYCD01. The sequence goes on along the minus strand of JAYUFR010000156.1, from coordinate 2,821 downwards.
TTTTCTGGGGCCAGTACGCCAAGATGGCGTTTGCAATGCTCGACAATATCCTGAATGATCTTGTTCCCGTCGCTGATAATGGCGGCTGCCAGAATTTCTTCACCATCAAGCTCAAACAGGAAAACCACCGCTTCCCGAACTTCCGGATGGCGGACCAGCATATCCTCGACATATTCAGCAGTGACCTTATGGCCTCCAATATTGAGGATATTGTCGATCCTGCCTTCTATGGTCAGTAATCCAGCGGAAGAAATCTGGCCCATATCTCCAGGATAAAACCAGCCATCCCGAAACTTCCCCTCACTGCGCCCGGAGTCACAAAAATAGCCTTTTGGCATACCTTCTACAGACAGCCGGATCTCCCCGGATTGGCCGAATGGCAGCACGCCACCTTGCTTGTCGATTGCCTCGGCTCTGGCCCAGGGCATCAGCTTTCCTGCACTCTTCGGCGACATGGATAACGTTTCGGGCGTCGCCAGTGACACCACTCCGAGTTCAGTCAAGCCGTAAGGAACATAGATGTGTTGCGAAAACTTTTCCCGTAAAGCAACGAGAAGTTTTTCCGCAGGTGTTGAACCGACAATACGCAGGTGGCTCAATGTTGGAAAGGCGATTCCGTCTTTTGGCAGCAGGGACGAAATCTGCGCGGCTTTCGCTGGTGATAACAGGATATGAGTCACGGCATACAGGTTGATCGCTGCAACCATATCCAGCAGATCGTAAGTTCGCGGAAATACCACTACGCCTCCGCAACACAAAATACCCACCGCAAAGACAAGCCCGACCGTCACGTGCAGATCGGGAGGAATCAAACGGGAAGTTTGATCACAGCAATAGAGTGTTTTTTCGATTCGGTCAAGCAGCGACCCGTGCGTATGCAAAACCCCTTTGGGCTCCCCGGTAGTCCCCGACGACAGAGCGACATATATGGGAGTTTCAGTATCCGGCCTGTAGTATATGGAATCAGAATATGACTCCTTGTCGGAAACGGTAATATTATTCAACCTGATCACGGTAACGCCGCTAATGCGGATATTGTCTCGATCCGTCACTAACGCATGGATTCCGTAGCGCCTGATCAATGCCAGCTGATCCTCGATTTTCAAAGACGCAGACAAAGGAACGGAAACCGCCCCAAGGCTTGCGAGCGACAGCATGGCAATACAGTGCAGCGGAGATTGGGCCATGGCCAGCCCGACAACATCACCAGGTCTGACCCCGCGCTCATGCAGCATCTTTGCTACGACGCAGAGAAATGCGCGTAAATGGTTATAGGTAATGACCTGATCCTGATGGATGAACGCCGGTGCGGCTGGATTGCGCGATCCGGTTTCCATGATGCGGTCAATCAGGGATATGCTCATCGCTGCCAACACGGGTTCACTATCGGCATAATTCAGGTATGTGGCGACGATTGAGTCGTCCAGCGCTGCTGTTTCGCGCGATGTCGCGGTTTGGCAATTCGAGGCTACTCATTGCCGCTGTTTTAAGTACTTGATGGCTGAATCCTGTTTGACGCCACATTTCCATGTTTCAGTGAGTGTCTTCCTTTGCCGGAAAAGGCAAGGGAATGACCCCAATGCCTTCCTCAAGAAGTTCGCGTGTTTCCTGCATGGATGCCTGGCCTCGAATACTCCTCGGCGCAGTCTCCCCATAATGAATTTTGCGGGCTTCCTCCGGGAAGCGCTCGGCGACATTCTCGCTGCGTGCAATCATCTCTGCGACTGCCTTCATCGCGTCAGGGAGCAGCGCTGGCATTCCTCCGCCTGCCGGTTTTTCGCCGGCCCGTTTGACATGCGGTCCGGACGGCAGCCGCGTAATGGCCGTATCCGCGCACAGAGGGCAGGAAACAAGTCGCGCGCGAGTCTGATCGTCGAAGGCATCGGTGGATGCAAACCAGCCCTCAAAGGGATGGTCTGAAGCGCACTTCAAATTCAGAATTATCATGTTTCTTTTTTTGGCCAGATTGGCCGCGGTACGGACATTCACAGGGAAAGGGCAAAAATATTCTACTCGACAACATTGATTTCCCATCGAACATTGTCTAGCTTGTGAAGTATGCGCGACAAGCCGGGAAGCAGGTTCGAGCCTCCAGACCAGAACGCAGACAACATAAAAGAGGAGATCGGACATGCTACAGAGACCTATCAGGACGCTGATCGAGAACCGACATGGTCTGGCTGCGCCCCCACAAACCACCGTACTTTACGCAACGCGGATGATGAAAGAGCGGGGTGAAGGAGCTGTCATGGTGGTCGATGCCGGCCGGCTTGCAGGTATTTTTACCGAGCGTGATGTCCTCTACCGCGTGGTTGCCGAGGGTCGCGACCCCAAGATAACCTTGCTCAGCCAGGTTATGTCGACCAATCCGCAAACGATCCACCCCGACCACCCAATCGAACATGCACTTCGCATGATGCTGGAAGGCGGTTTTCGTAACGTTCCAGTGGTCGAAGATGATCAGCCGGTTGGCATTGTGTCCATTCGCGATGCCTTGAGCGATGAATTTTGTGACTTTGCGAGTGAACGCGCCGGGTTCCCAATTTCGACTGAATTATTTGGGTTGAATGGGTTTCGGACATCATTAGGGCACTGAATCCGGATCGACAACTTCAACGGGTGCTAAAGATACGGGCGGGAGTCCGGTCAGGCGCGGAAGTATTCTTCGAGAACTTGCGCCAAACCGGTTTCCCAATTCGGCAGCTTGGCGCCGTACCGCAACTCCAGCCGTTTGCATAAAAGGCTTGAATTAGCCGGACGCACCGCAGGTAGCGGGTACTCAGCCGTGCTGATCGGGATGATGTCGCGGCAGCGCAGTACC
>JAYUFR010000155.1:0-1522 GCA_043738625.1 Sterolibacteriaceae bacterium | reverse complement strand
CGGCCGACACCAGTTTCAATTCCGGCGCATCGGCAGCGCGATTTCGCATGTGGCCGGCAGCGACATCGAGGTCAACTAATATCCGCCGCTGCGCAGGGTCCCGGATCTGGCTCTGAATCCACAGCACGCATGCAAGGCGGGCGCCACGGGTCACTGGCGCAACGCGATGCAGGCTGGTGGCCGGATAGGCAACCGCGCTTCCGGCCGGCAACTTGATGCGATGGTTGCCCAGTCCGCTGTCTTCGATGGTCAGCTCGCCGCCATCATAACTTTCCGGCGGCGACAGAAAAATCGTCACGGCAATATCAGTGCGCACCGGGCCGTTCTGTGAAGGCATTACGGCATTGTCGACATGCTGGCCATACTCCATGCCGGGTTCGTAGATGGAAAACAGCGGTTGTGAAATTTTCTGCGGGAATACCACGCCCGCAAACTCCGGCAAGACGCTGATTCTTTGCAGCACGGCTGCACCCAGCTCTTTGCTCAAGGCGGATTGGCGCGGCAGTTGCCGATTGTTTTTGACGTTGCGGGCATCGATGCCCGCACTCAGGCGGCCATCTTCAAATTCCGCCGTGGCCAGTTTCTGCTGAAGCCCCTGCACCAGTTCATCGGGCAGCAAGCGATCAAATCTCAGCAACATGGCAGGCCCTCCCTGTTATCAGGCCAATAAAAGTCACTACTCCACACCCTGCGATTGCAAATACTCATCATAGCTGCCGCGATAATCGACGATGCTGTGATCGGGCTTGATCTCAATGATGCGCGTCGCCAGTGACGAGACGAATTCGCGATCATGCGAGACGAACAGCAGGGTGCCGTTGTATTTTTCCAGCGCCGTATTCAGCGACTCGATCGATTCCATGTCGAGGTGATTGGTCGGTTCGTCCATCAGCAGCGCATTACGACGCAACAGCATCAGCTTGCCGAACAGCATGCGGCCCTGCTCGCCGCCGGAAATGACCTTGACTGATTTCTTCACTTCGTCGCCGGAGAACAGCAGGCGACCCAGCGTGCCGCGGATCAGGGTCTCGACATCGCCGCCCTCGTAGCCGCCTTCGCGCACCCACTGCACGATCCACTCGGTGAGGCTGCTGCCATCGGCAAAATCTTCGGTGTGATCCTGGCCGAAGTAGCCGGGCTTGGCCTTCTCCGCCCATTTCAGTTTGCCGTGCAACGGCTTCAATCCACCCAAAGCTTCGCCGGCCAGCAGGCGCAGCAGCGTGGTCTTGCCGACCCCGTTTTCGCCGATGATCGCCACCTTGTCGCCAGCCTCGATGGTGATGGTGAAATCCTTGATGACCGGGACCGTCGGCTCATCCCCCAAGAGGACTTCCTTCGCGGCGTAGCTGAAGCTCAACTTTTCCAGCTCGACGGCGTGGCGATGCAGCTTGTCCTTCTCGTCGTAATCGAAGCGTATCCATGGGTACTGGCGGCTCGACGGCTTGATGTCCTCGACCTTGATCTTCTCGATCTGCTTGGCGCGGCTGGTGGCCTGGCGCGCCTTGGACTTGTTGGCCGAGAA
>JAYUFR010000154.1:0-4997 GCA_043738625.1 Sterolibacteriaceae bacterium | reverse complement strand
GAAACAGGCCTGCAAACCATCGACCTCGGCAAGGGCGATTCACAGTACAAGCAGCGCTTGATGACGGGCGCAGCGGCCTTGAGCGAAGGCCAGGTCTGTCTGCCTTCGGCGTGGGGCACCGTGGTCGGCCTGCGCCAGAAGGCCGAAGCGTTCGATGCAGACAGCGGGCTTGGCCGGGTGTTGCTGCTGCCGCTTAAGGTGGTCAGGCGCTTTGAGCATGCTCGCAAGTTCCGTTAGTCTCGCTTTGCACATCAACGCCGCGAGCATCGTTCATCAACTTCGCTCAGAACAAAAATCAGACGTGGCAATTCAAACATGAGCAAGACCCCTATTCCGTTCCTTGACCTCGTTCCGACCTACCTGGCGTCGAAGGCGGGCATAGACGAGGCGCTACTTCGTGTGGCTTCCAGCGGCTGGTATTTGCTGGGTGCTGAACTAGAAGCCTTTGAGGCCGACTATGCGGCGTATTGCGGGTCGAATCGTTGCGCAGGTGTCGCGAATGGTCTGGATGCATTGCATCTGGCATTGAAGGCACTGGGCGTGGGTACCGGCGATGAAGTTATCGTGCCATCGAACACCTACATCGCGACCTGGCTCGCCGTCAGCCAGTGCGGCGCGACGCCGGTGCCGGTCGAACCAGACCCAAATACCTACAACATCGATGCCACTCGCATCGAGGCCGCCATTTCGCCGCGAACACGTGCGCTGCTGCCGGTTCATCTGTATGGACAACCCGCCGACATGGATGCCATCAATGCGGTGGCGTCAAGGCACGACCTGCCGGTGCTAGATGACTGCGCCCAGGCCCATGGTGCTCGCTACAAGGGCCGCATCGTTGGATCGCTCGCTCACGCTTCGGCGTGGAGCTTTTACCCAGGTAAAAACCTCGGCGCCATGGGTGACGGTGGCGCAGTGACGGCCCGCGATACCGAGGTCGATTCCGCAGTGCGCATGTTGCGCAACTATGGCTCGAAAGTGAAATATCACAACGAAGTCAAGGGCGTAAATTCCCGGCTCGATGAGATCCAGGCCGCGATCCTGGCTGTGAAACTGAGAGATCTGAACCGGGCGACAGACGAACGACGTCACATTGCGGCACGTTATCTCACCGGCATGGCAGGCCTTTCAATCGTCCTACCGCATGTTCCCGATTGGGCCGAACCGGCTTGGCATCTGTTTGTGGTTCGCCACCTTGATCGGGATGCCTTTCAAGCGCGTTTGAAAGAGCAGGGAATCGGCACGCTGATCCATTATCCGGTGCCGCCTCATCTTCAACCGGCGTATGCGGAAATGGGGCATAGGCCAGGCCATTTTCCAATTTCCGAATCGATACACGGAGAAGTGATCAGTCTTCCTCTGTGGCCTGGTATGAGCGAAAAGAAAATTGATCGAGTGATAGCCGCAGTTCGGAAATGCACCTAAGGCAGGTTGTGGCCGACGCTGTACGATGACATAAAATCCACGATAGATGGCGCGTTGCTAAAAAAATAACCATGTCGGACAATCCACTTGTCACGCTCTCGATTATTTCTTATAACCAAGAGAAATACATCCGGGAAGCAGTTCTGGCAGCTTTCGCTCAAACATATTCCCCTTTGGTTGTCGCTTTTTCCGATGATGCATCGCCCGACAGAACGTATGAAATCATTCAAGAAATTTGTGCCACTTACAGAGGACCGCACTCAATAAGGCACATGAAAAATGAAACCAATCTCGGTCTCGCGGAGCACATAAACCTGATCAATCAGCTTGCCGAGGGTGAACTGATTGTCGTTGGTGCGGGGGACGACATCTCAGTTCCGGATCGTGTCGAGCGCATCGTCCAGGAGTATCTAAATGGGGGGAAGAAATCTCACTATTTCTATTCTCTTGTAACCGCGATGACGGAGGACGGAACGCTGCAAGGTTCGTATCAAAGCCCGGGTCACCAGGCTGCTTCCAGCATAGTTCGCGCTGGATTGGCAAACTACCCCATTGCGATCGGGGCTTCGCAGGCTTGGACCAAACACCTCGCTACGCACTTCGGACCAATGAATCGAAACATATGGGCCGAAGATCAAATCTTCGGATTTCGCGGTGTGCTTTTGGGCCCAGTGACTTTTCTGAACAGTCCCTTGGTCAACTATCGCAGCGGTGCTGGCATGTCAGGAACGAAGAGGCGGTTCAATCTTCTCAGATATATTAAGAATCAAACGAATCTACTCAGGATGTATCGACAACGAACCATCGATGCGTTCGCGGTAGGCCGGCCTTGGTTGGGAAGCCTGATAGGTGCTAAGGCAGTGGCGTTGACGGTCTTATTTCCGCTAAGCCCCTTATTTTCAATTCTGCGCAGGATCGAACGTGTCCGCCGGCGCTAATGAGTCGAGTGGTTGGGGATCGGCCCAGACTGCTCAACTTGACTCTTTAACTTCGCTGCGGTTCTTCGCAGCGGCGATGGTCGTCTTCAGTCACCTGGCATTCCTACAAACCAGTCAGAATCCGCTTGCGAGTGCCCTGTACCAAGGCATATTTCGCGAAGGGTACATGGGAGTGACATTCTTCTTCATACTTTCCGGATTTATTCTGTCTCATTCCTACACAGCGCGACTGCACCAAGGAATGACATATCGCCATTTCTTGGCAACCCGCATAGCCAGGATTTATCCGCTTCATTTCCTCACGCTGTTAATTTCACTCCCGATCGCGCTGGCGAGCTTAATGACTGGAAAACGTAGCCTAAGCGTATTTCTGGAGGGACTCATTGCGAACGTAACTTTGTTGCAGGCGTTCTCGTCCGTATCTGATATTCACTTTTCTATGAATGCACCGTCTTGGAGTATTTCCAATGAAATGTTTTTCTATGCGCTGTTTCCCATACTTGTTCTTTCCCGCTCAGCTTATTTGTTTTGTATCGCGGTTGCCATACTTATCGCCCAACAAGTCGTCGGTAACACTGTGGATGACAATGCGGCACACTTCTTAGTCTATGTATTTCCACCGTCGAGAATCTCAGACTTTATCATCGGAATTCTTCTGCACAGATTTTTCGCAAAGACCCGGCCGCCAGCCGCCTCACTGGTCACCGGATTTCAAGTCGTTTCCTTGACCATATTTATCGTGTGCGTAACGTTGAAGGCCTCTATCCCACAATATGCTCGCTATGACCTGTACTATGTTCCTTCAATGAGCTTGATCATCATTTCATTCGCTTGGCAACACGGCCTGCTCTCCAAGAGCTTGTCGTCCAAAAGGTTCGTATTTCTTGGCAATGCCAGTTTCGCGCTTTATCTTGTGCATCAATTAGTTATTCGATATGGCGAGCATGCGCGGATAAATGTACTGAAAGCGACAGGTGCCTCGATTGAAGTTGTGTTCGCTATTCTTTATTTTTCCCTGAGCCTATTGCTGAGCGCTCTTCTCTTTCGCTATTTTGAAAACTGGGCGAAGCGGCTCGTTCTGAGGTGGTTAACTCCTCAGGCTACCCGTTCTCCCGGTCACGGTTAGCACGTTCAAGAAGTCGTTGTAGTCGCGAATATAGTCGCTGTCGTCATAGTAATGGGATGCAAATACCAGCAACACAGCATCGGGGCTGTATTTGTATTGAATACCCCAAGTCATTGGTGGAAGATGCAGTCCCACGTCAGGTCGGTCAAGTAAAAACTCCTGCCGGTGCGTGCCGTCATCTGCGACGACAGCACACGAGCCGGCTGCGCAGATCAGAAATTGATGACACGCACGGTGCGCGTGTTCACCACGGGTTTCAACGCTTGGTACACCGAACACCAGGAAATATCTCTTGGCGATGAAGGGGAGGTCTCTGTCGAATTCTCCGACGGAAATGCTACCTCGGATATCTGTTACACGCTTAATGCGATGGAGCTTGACGCCTGTGACGGTGGACTGAACAGCAGCTTGACCCTTCGCCGTTGAATTGGCTTCTAGGTCAATAGTCTGTGCAGCGGCGTTCGTATAGCCGACGATTCTGGCAGGGTTGCCGGTGGTTATCGCGTGAGGTGGCACAGATCTAGTTACAACGGCACCAGCACCCACCATCGCACCTTTCCCGATTCGAATCCCAGGAAGAATGACCGCACCGGCGCCGATTGATGCACCTGCCTCGACGTGTGTCTTCAGCACATCGGTAAGGAATTGCTTACTTCGAGGGTTCTTGTCATTCGTGAATGTTACGTTGGGTCCAATGAAAACATCATCTTCGATGGTGATCCCATCCCACACCTGTACGCCGCTCTTGATGGTGACTCGATCACCGATAACGACTTCATTTTCAATGAATACATGAGCACAAACATTGCAATCGGCGCCTATGACTGCGTTCGGCAGAATAACTACAAACTGCCAGATACTGGTTCGTTCACCAATCTTTAATGATTGAACATCTGCTGTGGGATGGATTTTCAGGCTTGCCATATTATTTCTACCGTGATGAGTGGGTCTTCGGAAATCTAGAATGACCGGAATCTGTCACAACGCGCCAGCGAGGATCTCGCGTGCGACATAAACAGAGGCGGTTGGCGTCAAGTGGCCATAGTCGACGGCAAACAATTCTTCGCTCCCTGGGACGATAGACAAACAACCGCCCGCACTGCAGAGCTTGCTGATTGGAGACACAAGTGTGACGCCGCTTGCCCCAAAGCCGACCGCATGTAGCGCCTTGTCTGTGTTGGCTGGTTCGGGATTCAAGTCTTCGGCCACTCGGCGGTTGTCTTGGCCCCATCTCTTCGTAACGATCACTTCCGGTAGGGAGGGGTACCACTGTGGTGGTGGGCCGATTAGAACCATAGGTTCCTTCCAGAATCGATGTTCAGGCTCCCGTAGCCAGGTCTGACTTGAGTGCCAAAGCCGGCTTCTCGATCAAGTGCCACGAGGCCACCGCCAAGGTGCAGGTGCCGAGGAACGACAGCAGGAACATTTCGAGTGGCTTGACGCCATGCACCAGCGCCGCAGTCATCTGTTGCACCGGCCACGCGTAGATGTAGATGCCGTACGAATAGTCG
>JAYUFR010000153.1:0-5000 GCA_043738625.1 Sterolibacteriaceae bacterium | reverse complement strand
CTGGCCATTCGCGGCGCGGTGGCGGCCAAGGTCAATATCACGTTCAAGATTCTCTACAACGACGCGGTGGCGATGACCGGCGGTCAGCCGGTGGACGGCCCCATCTCGGTCGGGGCGATCAGCCAGTCGGTGCTGGCCGAACAGGCTGTACGCTGCGTCGTCGTTTCCGACAACCCGCAGAACTATGGTCCTGAAAGCCATTTGGCGCCGGGTGTCGAGGTATTTCATCGCGACGAGATGGACCGCATTCAGCGTGAGCTGCGCGAGGTGCCGGGTGTCACCGTGCTGATTTACGAACAAACCTGCGCTGCGGAAAAACGCCGCCGGCGCAAGCGCGGCAAATTTCCCGATCCGGCCAAGCGCATGTTCATCAACGCCGATGTCTGCGAGGGTTGCGGCGATTGCTCGACTCAGTCCAACTGCGTGAGTCTGTGGCCCAAGGAAACCGAACTGGGACGCAAGCGCCAGATCGATCAGTCAAGCTGCAACAAGGACTACAGTTGCGTGAAGGGTTTCTGCCCGAGCTTCATCACGATCCTCGGCGGCGAACTGCGCAAGCCGCAGAAGGCCAGTCTGGATGCCGAAGCGATCGCCATATTGCCGGAACCGGCGCTCGCCCCGATCACGCACGGCTCGTACAACTTGATGATTTCCGGTATTGGCGGTACCGGGGTGGTCACCGTTGGCGCCTTGCTCACCATGGCCTCGCACCTGGAGGGCAAAGCCTGCTCCGTCTTCGACATGACCGGACTGTCGCAGAAGAACGGCGCCGTGTTCAGTCATCTGCGCATCGCGCAGAGTCGCGACCAGCTAGGCGCTCAGCGTGTCGGTTATGGCGAAGCTGATTTGGCGCTGGCCTTCGATGCGGTTGGAGGACTGTCCAAGGAACCGTTTGTGACATTGGCCCACGGTCGCACCACCGCGGTAGTGAATACCCGGGTAACCCCCACGCCGGCATTCCAGCGCAACCCCGATCTCAATGTCGATGGCAGCTTGCTGGTTCACCGCTTCCGCAAGGCGGTGGGCGAAGATCATCTGCGCACCCTTGATGCCACCGGGCTGGCGCTGGCGCTGCTCGGCGACACCATCGGTACCAACCTGTTCATGCTCGGCTATGCGTCGCAGCTGGGATTGCTGCCCATTTCACCGGCCGCCATCGAGCATGCCATCGAGATCAATGCCGTTTCCGTTGCCTTCAATCAGTCGGCATTCCGCCTCGGCCGACTGCAGGTTGTAGATCCGCAGGGGATCGCGGCGGCCATTCAAAACGTGCAATCCATCAAGGTGGAAGAGCCGCTGCAAAACCTGGACGACATCGTCGCCCATCGCGTTGGCCTGCTCACCGAATACCAGAGTGCCGCTTATCCTGCGCGTTATCGTCGCCTGGTGGAAACTGTCGCAGCGGCGGAATCAAAAGCCATGCCTGCCGGTGATCATGAACTAGCCAAAACCGTGGCGCGCAACTTTGCCCGGCTGATGGCCTACAAGGACGAGTACGAAGTTGCCCGTCTGCACAGCAGCGCGAAAATCCGCGAAGAACTGCGCTCGACTTTTTCCGGCGACGTCAAGCTGCGCTACAACCTGGCGCCGCCGCTGTTCTCGCGTCGTGATTCGCAGGGGCATCTGATCAAGCGCGAATTCGGCGCCTGGGTGGGCAGCTTGTTCGCGGTGCTCGCACAATTCAAGTTTCTGCGCGGCACTCCGTTCGACATCTTCGGCTATACCGCGGAACGGCAGATGGAGCGGCGCCTGATCGCCGAGTACGAAACGATGATCAATGGACTGTTGTCGACCCTGTCGGCGGCGAATCATGCCACCGCCATCGAGCTTGCCGCATTGCCAACCCATATGCGCGGGTTCGGGCATATCAAGCACGAGAATGTGGAGAAGGTGAAAAAATCGGAAGCCGCGTTGTTGCAGCAGTATCAACACCCATCCGATAGCGCGAAGACTATTGTTCTCAAGCGTGTTGCGTCGTAAAAGATTTCACTGAGATGTCGTAAGTCAATATCAAGAAAATAACCAAGGAGGATCCTGGATGTCCAACATACTTGAAGATCTGTTTTCCCTGAACGGCAAGACCGCGCTGGTCACCGGCGGCGCCAAGGGTTTGGGGGCGATGATTTCCGCCGCGCTGTCGCGCGCCGGATGCAAAGTGATCATCGTGTCGAGCTCGGAGATGCCTGCGGGAGCCGCCGTTCATGGCGTGCCGGGAGATTCATTCACTTTTCTCAAGCATGATTTGTCGCAGATGTCGGGCATCAATGCCGCGGTGGCCGAAGTGAAGCAATTGACACCGAAGCTTGATATCCTGATCAACAACGCCGGTGCGTTCAGCGCCAGCGACATTCCCTCGGTCGACAGCGATCAGTGGGACAAGCAGATGGCGCTGAATGTTCGCGCGCCGTTTTTCCTCGTCAAGGAGCTGTTGCCCTTATTGAAAGCCGCATCGCGCAACAACGATCCGGCCCGGGTCGTGAACATCGGCTCGATTGCCGCGCTGTGGCCCAAAAGCACCGGCGCTTATGCCTATGGCGCCAGCAAAGCTGCCCTGCATCAACTGACGCGCACCCTGGCTTCCGATCTGACCGCCACCGGCATCAACGTCACCGCGATCGCGCCGGGATTTTTCCCCACCGACATGACCGGCGGTCTGTTCGCGGCCAATCCCGGGTCGAAGGAAGCGACCATCGGCATGATTCCCGCCGGACGCCTCGGCGAACCGCAGGACGTTGGCGGTCTGGCGATTTTCTTGTGTTCGCGCGCCGGCGCCTATGTCTCGGGCGCAGTGATTCCGCTCGAAGGCGGATTGTGGTCAGCGTAGGGTTTCCTTAAAGCGATACGGTATGCAGTCACGGACCGCGGCTGCTGGCGCTAGCCGGCCGTTCCCAGACCACGGGCTTGATCACGCCGCTGTCGACCCATTCCAGCAACTTGAATTTCTGGATCTTCCCGGAAGGCGTTAGCGGATACGCATCGACGAAATACCACAGCGTCGGCGCCTTGTGTGCCGCCAGCTTGTCGCGGCAGTAGGCGAACAGGTCACTCGCTGATGGTGGTTGCTGCGGCGTGTTGGGGAGAATGATCGCGGCAATGACCTCACCCCATTTTTCGTCCGGGATGCCGATGACGGCGGCTTGGTTCACGTCAGGATGATCGAACAGTGCGTCTTCGATTTCGCGCGGATAAATGTTGATGCCGCCGCGGATGATCATGTCCTTGAGTCGCCCGGCGATGCGCACGTAGCCGCGCTCGTCCATGATGCCCAAATCGCCGGTGTGCAGCCAGCCGTCGTCGCCAATCGTCGCCTGGGTTGCCTCAGGCATGCCGAAGTAGCCCAGCATCAGTTGGTAGCCGCGCGCATAGATTTCACCCGAGACACCGATCGGCCGCACCTCACCGGTTTCCGGACAGGCGATCTTCAATTCAACCTGCGGCAACGGCTGTCCCAGGGTTTGGGATTGATCTTCGATGGAGTCGTCGACGCGTGTCTGGCAGACCACGCCGTTGAGTTCAGTCTGGCCGAACAGGATGGTGAACTGGCAACCGAGCGCTTCCTTGGTCCGGTGCACCAGCGCCGCAGGGACTGCCGATGCGCCGGAAAGAATCGTCTTGATGCTGGACAGATCATGGTTGTGAAATGCCGGATGCTCCAGCAGGTTGAGGATCATCGTCGGCACGATCAGCGTCGCGTTGCCGCGTTCGCTTTCGATGACGTCCAGCATCTGGGCAGGGTCGAACCCGGGCATGATCACGTAGGTGCCGCGACTGGTGATGGTGCCGAGCTCGGTGACCACCGAACCGCCGATGTGGAACATCGGCATGGCGTTCACCCACACGTCGCCATCCTCAAATCCGGCGCGGCGCGCGACCTGGCGCGAGGTGTTGATGACGCCGCGATGATGCAGGCAGGCGCCCTTGGGAATGCCGGTGGTGCCCGAGGTGTATTGAATCAGGACCATTTGTTCCGGTGCGACGACGGGCAGGGGAGTCGCCGCGTCACCGGATTGCAGGAACGTATCCCAGTCCGACAGCGATACCACTTCGCGCAGCAGCGGCAGGCTTGGCTGCACTTTGGCGATGAGCTGGCGCAGGTCGTTGTCGCGATAAACATCCGCGTGGAAAATTCCCACGGTCTGCGAACTGCGCAGCAGCACTTCGACTTCGGCCGCCTTGTAGGCCGGGTTGACCGGGACCAGCACCATCCCGGCGAGGCTTACCCCGTGCTGCAGCAATACCCACTCCGGGCAATTCGCCGCGATGACGGCAATGCGTTCGCCTGTTTCGAAACGACTGAGCAAGGCGCGTGCGACCTGCTCGGCGGTGGCCAGCATCTGCGCATAGGTCCAGCGCCTTCGCGCCTGGGCGTCGGGGATGCCTTCCACCAGCGCCATGCGATCCGGTACCTCACTCGCCACCTGGCGCAACAGGTCGCCCAGGCTGAGGTTGAGCAGATCCTCTGTGGTGTCAGCGGGCCAGTATGATTCAGTGAGGTGGATGCTGCGATTCAATGCGGTTGCTCCAGTTCGACGCTGCGCGTGGTTTTGAAACCTTAAAATATCAACACCGGCTTGATGACTTCGCCGGTTTCCGAAGCGCGCGCTGCTTCATTGATTTTTTCGAACGGAAATTTCTTGATCAGCCGATCGAACGGAAATTTTCCAGCCTTGAACAGTGCCGCCAGACGCGGGATGAATTCCTGCGGATCGCTGTCGCCCTCGACGATGTACTTCACACCGACGCCGCGCATCAACATGCTCAGCAAGTTGGCTGGCAGCGTGGCATCCGGAGGCGGCACACCGAGCAGCCCCAACATACCGTTGTGCAGCAGGGTTTCCACTGCGATGCCCATGACGGCAGGGATCCCAGTGGTGTCGACGGCATAGTTGACGCCGCCGCCGCTCAATTCCTTGATCTTGGCGAGCACATCCTTGGTTTCCTTCGGGTTGATCACATGGGCGGCGCCCAGTTCTTTTGCCAGCACGCCGCGCGCAATGTTG
>JAYUFR010000152.1:0-1534 GCA_043738625.1 Sterolibacteriaceae bacterium | reverse complement strand
GGCTATGCCGGATGCAGCCCACGTCTGGCCGGCCTCACCTGGGGCGCGGAAGACATTGCCGCCGCACTGGGCGCCAGTACCAACCGCCGTCCCAATGGTGAGTACGACACCGTTTATCAACTGGCCCGCGCGTTGTGCCTGACCGGCGCCGTGGCGGCTGACGTGCAACCCATCGACACGATCTGGGCGAACTTTTCCGACCCGGCAGGACTGGAGGCGGATGCCAAGTTTGCCCGGCGGTCGGGATTTACCGGAAAGATCGCGATTCATCCCAACCAGATTGAGATCATCAACCAGGCCTTCTCGCCCAGCGAAGAAGAGGTGGCATGGTCGAAACGCGTGGTTGACGTGTTTGCCAGCAATCCGGGTTTGGGTACCGTCGGACTGGAAGGCAAGATGCTCGACATGCCGCATCTGAAACAGGCGCAACGCATCCTGGAACTGGCCGCCCGCTTTCCCCGGTAGCGCACAGCGAGTAAACTACGGAGCGGCGCACTGGAGTTTGCGCTGCCCCGAAAATTTGGCTGACGCAGGTCAGGACGATGTATCCCGCAGGCCCAATTCGGCCGGGCATGCCGCGAAGTAAGCAGTGAATCGGAGAACGAGACATGACTGATCTCAGCATTAGCACGAAGCTGGCCCCCTACGCGGCCAAGAACAAGGTTCGATTCATCACCGCCGCAGCGCTGTTCGATGGCCATGACGCCTCGATCAACATCATGCGCCGCATCCTGCAATCAACCGGCGCCGAAGTCATTCACCTCGGCCACAACCGTTCGGTCGGCGAGATCGTCAATGCTGCCTTGCAGGAAGACGTGCAGGGTATCTCGATCACCTCCTACCAGGGCGGTCATAACGAGTATTTCAAGTACATGATCGACCTGCTCAAGGAAGCCGGCGCCGGTCACATCAAGGTATTTGGCGGCGGCGGCGGCGTGATCGTGCCGGCCGAAATTCGCGATCTGCAGAACTACGGCGTCACCCGCATCTATTCGCCGGAAGACGGCGCGGTGATGGGCCTGCAAGGCATGATCAACGATCTCATGGAGCGCACCGACTTCGATCTGGCCGGATTTGCCCCGAAGCCCGCCAAAGTTGTCGATGCGCTGAAGTCCGGTGATCGCCGCATGCTTGCACAAGTGATTACCGCGCTGGAAAACGGCGCATACGGCGACGAGATCAAAAAAACCGTCCGCGATGCTGCCGCGCCGATCAAGACGCTGGCGCTGGGTATCACCGGTACCGGCGGCGCTGGCAAGAGTTCGCTCACCGACGAACTGGTGCTGCGCATGCGCATCGACCAGGGCGACAAGCTCAAGATCGCGATCATCTCCATCGACCCGTCGCGCAAGCGCACCGGCGGCGCACTGCTCGGCGATCGCATCCGCATGAACGCCATCGAGCATCCCAACATTTACATGCGTTCGCTGGCGACGCGTGATGGCGCCAGCGAAATCTCCGCCGCGCTGCCTGAAGTCATCGCCGCCTGCCGCATATCCGGCTTTGATCTGGTGATTGTCGAGACTTCCGGTAT
>JAYUFR010000151.1:0-36880 GCA_043738625.1 Sterolibacteriaceae bacterium | reverse complement strand
CTCCTTGCTTAGATGTTCAGGGAAGGATGATCCGACACTGCCCCTGATCTAATGCAACCACATCGCGTTCTGGCACGCGGCAGCGAAACGAGACCATGTCACCATCGACCCAGATGTCCGTCTCCAGGGTCTCGCCCGGATAGACCACAGCTGTGAAGCGGGTGCCGAAAGTCTTCATCCGCGCCGGATCGTAGTTCCCGACGCCAGCCAGTATCTCGCGGCAGGCAAGCGCCAAGGTGCACGAGCCATGCAGGATTGGACCGTTGAAGCCCATTTCGCGGGCGATCTTGGGATCGCCGTGGATCACGTTGCGGTCGCCGGTCATCCGGTAGACGAGCGCCTGGCGCGGTTCGATATTTGTGACGCGCACTAGGTCGGGCTTGCGCTGTGGCATCGCGTGGGCAGGACGCTGCTGTCCGCCAGAGCTGCCGATGCCGCCGTCTCCACGGCAGTAGTAAAGGTTGTAGAGATCGAATAACGGTGAGCCATCCTTCAGTCGCACGCGCGTGTCAGTCTCGACCATCAGGCCCTTGGCCGCTCCCTTGTCAAACACGTTCATGACCCGATGGTCCGCGAGAATTTCTGCAGCCGGCGGCAACGGCCTGTGCAGCGTCAGCAATTGCTCGGCATGCAGGAACTTCTCCACCTGCATGCCCACCTCGAAGATCAGGCTGTGGCGCGCTACGGTGACTGCCTGGCTGGGCACGCAACGCAGCCGGCCGCGCCTTTCGTATACGAAGTCCAGTTCGGCTTCATCGAATTGATCGCGCGCCATGCCAATGGCCAGTGCGTAGATCATGGAGTCCCTCTCTGTGTAGGCGTAGGGAACGTCCTTCGCCTGTTGGGACATGAGTTTGTCAAGGGTAATAGACATTAGTTTCTTCCGGGGGCAATCGGTTGAAGGGCAGGCCTTGTCGGCCGGGATATCGCGCGGCAGGTCTATCCCCTGCGGGCCACGTAGCGGCGAATTTTCGATGCCGCCGCTGGCGCGAATTACTATGACCAGGAGAGCTGACCACTACGATGGCACTGAGGCTTTCCGCGCCGGATTCGCTGCGCGATGAGTTGCCGCTGATGCCTATGCAAACAATCACCGATTGTGCGGAGTTGCTGCATGCTCACACTCATTCTAAGAACGACCGAACGGCCACGTTCGCCGCAGCTGCACGTGGTCATTGGTGCTCACCTTGGTGGTTGCCAGGCTACTGTACCGCAGCGAGACGGGCCTATCTGGCCGCTGCCAGAGATCTCCTTTAAGGTCTACTGTGTGATCGGTCATAACCAAGCGTCAGACGATATTGTACTATCGGCATATCAGTTATGCTATCAACAAAGTGCTTTCTGAAGTATGGGGTTTGCAAACACTTCTATGCTATGGCAATCGCGTGGAGAGGCCCTTGACGCTGAAAGTGCCGTACCCTTTCTTAACTTTTGTATGGGATGGGATTGTTGATGCTCAATTCAAATGTCGTTCCGGGTGGCGTCGTACGGACTTTGGCCACCGATACCCGCATCCCTTTTAGTGACGGGTTTCTCTTCGGCGACCTCATTCATCCGCAGGGCCTGCGGCTTGCCGGAAGCCGATGCGCTGAATGCGGCATTGCTTTGTGGGGAGTTCGTCGTCGCTGCGAAAACTGCTCAAGCGTGCAAGTGATCGAGGAAGTTTTCTCCCCGGTTGGAACCGTGTTTACTTTCACGGTGCAGCGCTATGCGCCACCGAAGCCGCACGCCTTGCAGGAACCCTGGAAGCCGCGGCCTGTGGCTTGGATAGATCTCGTCGGGAATGGCCCTCGTGTGCTGGCACCAATCGACTGCACCGCCGATGATGTGCGCATTGGCATGCGGGTGCGACTCCAGTGCGAAGTTGGCTATGTCGACGATAAAGGCCGCGAGGTGGTGGTTTACAAATTTGTTCCAGAGGTGTTGCAATGACGCGAGCGATGATCGTCGGTGTCGGCATGACGCGGTTCGGACGACATCCCGATACCCATTTCACCCATCTTGCGGCCGATGCGATCGACGAGGCGCTGAGCGACGCCGACATGGATTTCCGCGATGTGCAACAAGCCTTCTGCTCACGCGTTTACCTGCCTTCGGCCACGGGTGCGCGGGTGATGGAGGTGATGGGGCGTACGGGCATCGGTTGCCCTGACGTAGAAGGCGCTTGCGGTGCCGCGGTTGCCGGCCTTCGACAGGCGGTAATGATGGTCGAGACCGGACAAGTGGACGTAGCGCTTGCGTTCGGCGTGGAGAAGGTCGGCCGGGGTTTCATGCCGCCCGATATCCTGTACGACCGTTGGCAGTGCATGCTGGGCTTGACTCAAAATCCGCAATATTGGGCTCTCAACGCCATGCGGCACATGCACGAATACGGAACCACGGAGTTGCACTTGGCGAAAGTGGCGGCGAAGGCCAAGCGCAACGGCGCGAAGAATCCGAAGGCACTGTTCCAAGCGGAAATGACCGTCGAGCAGATATTGGCCTCGCCGATGGTGGTGGACCCATTGCGTCTGTATATGCTCTGCTCGCCGGATGACGGAGCGGCGGCCGCGATCGTATGCAGCGAGAAGGTCGCGCACCGCTACAGCACGCGGCCGGTGGAGGTCGCCGCTTGTGTCCATACCGTGTCTAAATTCCCGGTGTTGAATGCGAGTTCGTTCTGTGCGACCGATGCGGGCAACCCGAGCGTTTATGCGATGACCTCGGCCCAAGCGTACGAGCGGGCAGGACTCGGGCCGCAGGATCTCGACCTGGCGGAAGTGCAGGATACGGATGCTTTCTCCGAAATTGAGAATTGCGAGGAACTGGGCTTCTGCGTCCGCGGCGAGGGCGGGCGGATGGTGGACGAAGGTGCATTCGAGATCGGTGGGCGGTTGCCAGTCAATCCAAGTGGCGGCTTGCAGTCCAAGGGAGAGCCACTCGGCGCTTCGCATTACGGACAGATCTACGAGCTCGTCCAGCAGATTCGCGGTCAGGCTGGTCCGCGCCAGGTCGACGGTGCGCGTGTGGGGCTTGCGCAGGTGTTCGGCGCCTGGGGGCACTGCGGCGTGACCATCCTGAAGCGTGGCTGGTGAAGCCCGTTGCCTGCGTTGCGGCGGCCCGCTGGGTACCTCATGCATTCCGTTCGCACCCCCGACGAGCTGCAACTTGCAGTGGCGGCGAGGTGCTGGCGATAGTGCTCGAGCACGTGGCCAGTGCCAACGATTTTTTCCGGATTGAGGCGCGTTCGGTAAAAATCCATTGGTTTCAAACATTAGTGTTTGACACATATGTCAGTACAGGGTAGAATCCGCCAATTCGCAACAGGAGGCGCAGATGGACCAGACAACGGGCAGTTGGGATCTCCCCGAGGAATACAAAATGCTTCGCGAGACTGTCCGCCGTTTCATGGAGAAAGAGGTACGGCCCGCTGAGGAAAAAGTGGAGCACGATTCCAACGCCCTGCCACCGGACGTGCGGGCAACGCTTCGGGCGCGCGCGCGCGAGATGGGGTTGTGGTGCGTGCAGTCGCCCGGCGAGTACGGGGGCGCCGGACTGAACCTGCTCGGTCAGTGCGTAGTGGCCGAGGAAGCCGCCAAGTGCCGCATGGGTCTGTACTTCCCGGCTGCGGGCTCGTTCGGGCAGGATCCGCCGAAGGTGATCTTCCGCGGCACTCCAGCGCAGGTTGAGAAGTACGGCGTGTCGGCAATCAGGGATGGCTCGACCACCTTCGTCGCCATCAGCGAAGCTGGGGGCGGCTCAGACCCAGCGCGCTCGATCGCGACGCGCGCCGAGCTGCGCGGCGATCGCTACATCGTCAATGGCTCGAAAATGTGGATCTCGTACATCGACCAGGCCGACTGGGGCGTGCTGTACGCGCGCACCGGTGCCGCTGGCGACCGCGGCGGCATCACCGCCTTCATCGTCGATCCAAAGCGTCCGGGCATCAGCCTCAAGCGCATCGGTCTCATGCGTTCACACGAGCCGTTCGAGGTGCACTTCGAAAACTACGAAATCCCGGTGGAGGACCGGTTGGGCGAAGAGGGTCAGGGGTTCCAGCTCGCCGAGGAATGGTTGTTGCATGCACGCGTACCCTATGGAGCGGCAAGCATCGGCGTGGCGCAGGCGGCGCTCGAGATCGCAATCGATTGGGCCAAGCAGCGCAAGACTTTTGGCGCGCTACTGGCCGACCGCCAGGCCATCCAGTGGATGCTTGTGGATTCCGAGATGGATTTGCGTGCTGCCCGGCTGCTTGTCTATCAGGCCGCCTGGAACGGCGACATGGGCCGCAACATAAAGACTGATGCGGCGCTGGCCAAAGTGTTCGCTACGGAAGCCGCAGGGCGCGTGGTGGACCGATGCATGCAGATCCTGGGCGCGATGGGCATGACGCACGAGATGCCTCTCGAGCGCTGGTACCGCGAGCTGCGCATCCGCCGAGTCGGCGAAGGGCCATCCGAGGTGCAACGTATGCTGATCGCGCGCGATCTTTTGTCGGGACGCGCGAAGGAATGAGCCCCGGTGTCTGGCAATGAGGTGAATTAAGGGAAATGGACATGGTCGAACAGAACAGGATCCACGGCAATTGGCGGCTGGTTTCCTTCTTGGAGCAGCGCGCCGATGGCGATTGGGAGCCAGCGCTGGACGCCGGCGCCAAGGGTTACATCAGCTACTGGCCGAACGGGCGCATGCAGGTTCTAATCGGCGGCAGCGACCGGCCGCGGCTGCGCGGCGAATGGTCGCAGGTGCCGGCGGAGCAGAAGGCGGTGTGCCTGGACAAGCTGGTGGCGTACTCGGGGTCGTACACGGTTGACACGGAGCGGGTACGGCACCACGTGGACGTGTGCTGGATTCCAAACTGGGAGGGCCGCGACCTCGTCCGGTTGGTGACCTTCCCGACGCAGAATCAGCTGCTTCTTGCCACCGTGCCCGACGCGGGTCCGCGCCCGCGGCCGGCACAACGAGTGTTATGGGAGCGCGTCGAATGATACGAGCCTCCACCGCCGCCACGCGCGTTAGGGCACCTGCCAATTCCGCGTCTCGAGGCGCGGAGGCGCAAGAGCCAGCCGAAATCACCGGCCGGATCGAGCGTGTGGCCACCGATTTGTTCATTCGCAACGGCTACCACGGCGTCAGCTACTTGGAAATCGCGAAGGTGCTGGGCATTACCCATTCCAACGTGCACTACTACTATCGTAACAAGTCCGCCCTGGCCGAAGCGGTGTTGCGTCGAGTGGCGGCGGAGACGCTCGCGTCCACGTCCGGCATCTGGCGAGACGCTGATGCTACGCTCGCGCAGAAGTTTGCGCGCATGCGCGATTGGCTCTTCGAGTCCTACTTGCGCTTTAATCCCGAAGGAAAGGGTGGACGCCCATGGGGCTTGCTTTCGCGCTTTTCCATGGAGGCGGACGCTCTAGGCACCGAGATGAAGCAGGTAATTCGAGCCACTTTGAGGAAGCACGAAACCGACGTACGTCACGGCGTAGAGGCCCCGGTCAAGAGCGGGGAATTACGGGCAAACAGCCCCGTTGACGGGATTTCGCTTCAGATCCTGAGTGTCATGCACCTGACCGGCCAGCTCACGCGCTACTCGTCCGGCTTTCCGCGGCTCGACGAATTGCTGATGTGGACCATTACGACACTCTACCGCGCCTACGGCACAGGCTTGCACGAAGTGCGGTGGCCAGCGCCGGGGGCCGCCAGATCGCTGGCTTTGGAACTAGCCAGTTGATCGACGACGTATCCACGGAGACATAGAAATGATGCAGATTCTCACCGGCCTGTGCCCCACCCTCCACCCGGCGCCGTGGCCCATGATGGGCAAGACGATTCGCATTGCGGAAATGGAGAAGAGATTCAGTACGTTGGTGACGGACGGCATAGCAATGTCAGTCGACCAGATCAACATCCGCGCCCCGGACGTCCGCATGAAGGCGGATGTTGTGGAAGCAACGGGAATCCAAGCGCACTGAAGGCCATGGACGACCAGTTCGCTGCCGCGGAAGCATTCCGCGACCAAGTCCGCCGCTTCTGTGCCGAGAAGTTGCCGGCGGGTCTCAAACACAAGGTGCTCAACAACCTCCTCATCGAGAAGGAGGACTACGTGCAGTACCTCAAGATCCTGCATGCGCAGGGGTGGTCGGTCGGTCACTGGCCAAAGGAGTACGGCGGCTGCGACTGGACGCCGCTGCAACGCTTCATCTTCGAAGAAGAGACCTCGCAGGCCGGCGCTCCCTGGTTGATCCCGTTCGGCGTCAACTACGTCGGGCCCATCATATACACATACGGCTCGGCTGCGCAGAAGGAACGTTTCCTGCCGGCAATCCGCAGCACGGACGAATGGTGGGCGCAGGGCTATTCCGAACCTGGCGCAGGCTCTGACCTCGCCAACCTGAGTACGCGCGCCGTCCGTGCCGGCGACCATTACGTCGTTACCGGCCAGAAGATATGGACAACCTACGTGCAGTGGGCCGGCTGGATCTTCTGCCTGGTGCGCACCAGCAGCGAGGATCGCCCACAGAAGGGAATTTCTTTCCTCCTCGTTGACATGAAGACGCCCGGAATCACCGTGCGCGAGATCGCCACGATGGATGGTTATCGCCACGTCAATGAAGTATTCTTCGACGAGGTGCGCGTCCCCTGCGAGAACCTAGTGGGCAAGGAAGGTGAAGGTTGGGGTTACGGCAAGGTGCTGCTCGCCAACGAGCGCGTGCTGGTCGCAGAGCTGGGCCGCTCGACCCGCCAACTGCGTCGACTGGAGCAGATGGCGAGCGTTCAGCAGCGCGGTGCCCGCCCACTTGCGGACGATCCGGACTTCGCCCAGCGTATCGCGGAACTCAAGTTGCGCCTGCACGTGCTGCGCGCCACCTGTTACCAATCCGTCGCCGACGCGATGGCCGGCACGGCGCCTGGAGCCGAGGCCTCCCTCATGAAGATCCGCGGCTCGGAACTGCAGCAGGACATAGCCGAAACGATGGTGGATTCGTTAGGCTTGGCTGGCATCGTCTTCGATCCCCAAGCGGCGCATGGCCAGGGCCGCTTGCCGCCGGCCGGCCCGTTCGAGGCCACCGGCATCCTGCGGGACCACCTGCATGGTCGGGCCGCCTCCGTCTACGGCGGGTCCAATGAGATCCAGCGCAACATCATCGCCAAATCGGTCCTGGGGCTTTAATGACACACAATATCCTCGATGCCGACACACTGAGCCTGCTGCGTGAAAGCCTGGAGCGCTACGGGCGGGAGCGCTACTCGATCGAAAGCCGGCGCGCACGGCTGGCGGCCAGCGGCGCTTTCGGCCGCGATGCATGGGCTGACTATGCCGCAATGGGCTGGCTCTCGATGCCGATGGCCCCCGACGACGGCGGCTTCGGCAGTGATTCCGAGGCCGTGGGCGCGTTGATGTACTACTGCGGCCAGACGCTGGCGCTGGAGCCGCTGTTCGCCTCCGTCGTCTTATGCGGCCGGATATTCGATCTGGCTGGAGCCGATCCCATGGCGCAGCAGAGCCTACAGTCGCTGGCGGAGGGGAAGGCGGTGTTCGCGCTGGCCCATGCAGAAAACAGTGGCGACGGCATGGCCGGTGAGGTGAACGCGACTTACCGCGCCGGCCGGGTCACCGGCCACAAAACCATCGTGCTTCACGGGGACAGCGCTGACCAACTGGTCGTCACCGCGCGCGACGCGGCCGGCGCCCTCGTATTCTTGCTGGTTGATGCAAACCAACCCCAGGTGCAGCGCACCCATTTCCGGCTGGTCGATGGCCGAGGCGCCGCGAATGTCGATTTTGAAGGCGCGGCGACGGAGCAGCTTGCCGTCGGCCAGGATGCCGAGGTGCTTCTGGCGCAGGCGCTAGATGACGCCCGCCTGGCGCTCTGCTCCGAAGCTTTGGGCGCGGGCAAGGCGCTAAATGCCATGACGCTGGCGTACCTGAAGGATCGCCGCCAGTTCGGTCGCCCGATCGGCACCAACCAGGCGCTACAGCACCGGATGGTGGAGCTGTACATGCTGGAGGAGGAGGCGCGCTGCGTGATCAATGCCGCGCACCGCGCGCCGTCGGCCACCCGCCGTTCTGCCATCCTGGCGGCCCTCGCGCAGGTGATGACACTCGGTCGCCAGGCAACGCACGAGGCCGTGCAATTGCACGGCGGCATCGGCATCACTGAGGAGTTGGCGGTCAGCCACTATTTCCGCCGCATCATGGTGATCAACCGGCTGCTGGGCGACCGAAATATGCACGTACGACAATTCGCGGCCGCTGCGGCCTGAAGAGAGCTTCCGGCGTAATGCGCTGGAGTCATTTCGGTAGGAATGTCTCGACAGCTATGCGTGAGCTCACGACCACCAACCTTGAGGTCGCAGTGTGGATCGCCCGGCTGGGCAGCTTTACGGCCGCCGCTGAGCGTATGCATACCACACAGCCTGCGGTATCGGCGCGGGTGAAGGAATTGGAAGGTACCCTGGGCCAGAAGTTGTTCGTGCGCCAGGGCCGCGGAGTTGAACTCAGAGGCCGAGAGTTTTTCGGCAGTCGGCGGGAGTGCCGTGCAATCCGATGTTCCAGGCAACTTTATCGGCACCCGGATGTGAGGAGCCCAATATGGGCGTGATCGGAGCTGAAACTCCTCTGGGGGAGGCACTTTTAGGGTTTTTGGTCATCTCTTGGCCTTTCATGCAGCCTGTGCGGCCATTTTGGACGGAGTTGTCCCCCACCCGATAAGCTGAGGTGCCAGTTCGGCCATGCGCAGCAGGTTGTGCGCCAGCACGAACAGGCCCACCGCACAGTGCACCTTGGCCAAGCCGCGTACCGGCATTCGCAACAGGCCCCGGTTGCGGGCCTGTGCGTTCACGCATTCGGCCGTTGCCGCGCGTTGCTTGTAGATTTCCTTGGCCTCGTCGCTGGCCATGCGCACACGCCAACTGGCCACCGCCTCAGAGTCATCGGGCTTGGGTTGGTGCTTGTCTTGGCGCCCTTCGTTGCCCTGCTCGTCCTTCTTGGCTCTTGGCTCGGGCACCGGCGCATAGACCTCTGTCTTGCCCGCCACCGCGTCGATCTGCTCATGCGCGGGGAAGCCGCCATCGACCAGCCACTGCGCGGGGGTGCGCCCCAGTCGCTGCTCGACCTGCTCGACCATTGGCACCATCTGGGCCATGTCACTGCCCACGTTGACCACGTCCATGCCGACGATGACCTGGCTTTCGCACTCGGTGGCAAACTGCACATTGAAGGCCGGGCGAAAGCCCCCGTCGCCCATCTTCATCACACGCGCCTCAGGATCGGTGGTGCTCGCCCTTGCATCCTCGGCCTTGCCACCGTTGCGCTTCTTGGTCGCGGCCACTTCGGGCAGTTGTTCCAGCGCCGCCTGGATGCGCTCTTCGCGCTCCTTGGCCGCGCGCAGCTTGGCCGAGTGCGCCTGGCGCTTGGCCTGTCCCGGGTCGGCCTGCGCCTGTGTCTTGATCGTTTGCACCAGCTCCTTGGCATCGCTCAGATGCTCCTGCAAGCTGGCTTGGCGGCGAAACGACGCCGCGCCCGCATCGGCGCGCACGCGCATTCCGTCTTGTGCCACGCGCTGAAGGCTGATCGCACCCACGGCAGCCAAGGCGGCCACGTTGTCAGTCAGCAGTTCGTCCATCAGCGCCTCGTTGCCTGCTCGAAAGTCGTTGAGTGCGTGGTAGTTCACCGACACGCCCCCGCAGATCCAGCGATACGCGTCGTGCTCCTGGCTCAGCCTTGTCACTTCGCGCCCACTGCCCACGCCTTCGAGTGTGGCGTACAGCCACAGGGCGAACAGGATGTGCGGGTCGATCGCCGCACGTCCGGCATTGGCGCCGCGCGCCTTGACCGCCTCGACCAATTTGCTCAGGTCCTGGCGCACCACGTAACCCCACACCAGCCGGGCCCGGTGGTCCTCGGGCAGCAACGATTCCAGGTCCGAGGCTCGCAGTTCAACCTGCAATCGGTTGGGCTGTAGCAACCGGGGCGATCCATGGGCGCGCATACTGGCCGCCTTCGCTTGGGCCTGTTGCACCTGTTCAGCACTGGGCTGGACCAGGTCCTCGAACAGGCCCAAATTTGCCGTCCCGTCCTCGTGATCCGTTGGTTTCGTCATGCCGTTGGACACGCCAGTTTTATGCCAGTTTGCAAAGGCTGAAGAAAAACTCTCACTCTCTCACACCAGGGGGTCACCAGTTCATTAATAAGGCGGAAAGTGTGCTGAAGCAGTTGGACGATCTTTCGAGCTCGTTCAGCAAAGTAAGCGTCGCAGGCGTGGTGCGCGTCGGCGCGAGCAGCATCTGCCTGGAGCTACTAGCGGCGGTGAGCATTGAGACTTCGCGCACCATGCCGCTGGTTTCCTACGAGGTTGAAGTGGAGCGAGCGGCGCGGTTGTTGGACCGTCTAGAGTTGCGCAAGATTGATATCGCATTGGTCTCCGGGCCCGTGGAGGCCCACAAGTTCCGCGCCCGCAGCCTTGGCTTCGATCGCATGGTGTGGGTGGCGTCAGCGCGAATCCTGCAGGAGCGGCTAACGGCCCCCGAGTCCGAGCGGCTGCGTGGGTTGCCGATCTGGTGCGTCCATCCGGATTCGTTTTATTGGAGTGCGGCTACGGCCGGCCTGAGGGAGCAGGGTGCCGACATGGTGCGCCTTAACGCCATCAACAATACCATGGGCGTCGCACGCGTGGTGGCTGCAGGAGCCGGCATCGGGCTGGTGTCGGAGCGTCTGGTGCGCGACGAATTGGCGTCGGGTGCGCTCGTGCCAGTCCCTGACCTGGGGTCCTGTGATGCCGTCGAAATCTCGGTCGTATCTATGGCCGAGAGCAACAGCAGCATCGTCGACGAGGTGATCGACGCAGCTGTCGCGAGCAGTCTTCAGCCGGCGGCTCCTGGACGTTTGAGGGCACCCCTCAGCAATGATGCTCACCAATAGGAAGTTTTATTGTGTTGGCCGATGTTCCAGCCAAGTGTTCCAGCAGGCACCCCAGGACCCCCGCGGGCCGGCCGGTAGCCGGTACCTTTAGCCGCAACGCGGCCTCCATAAATTTCTCATTCGCGGAGCCGTTACAAAGCCACGCTGGTGTCCGCTCGAACGCGCGCGACGACAAGCAGAATGGCGTCCGCCCAGGGCAGCTTTGTACGGGCTCGATGACGCGGAGGCACCTCATGACTGAAGCACTCGCGCAAGCCACCGATTGACGGTAACGGGTTCTTCGAACTGGACCCAGTGACCCACATCCGGCACTGCCAGCAGTTCCCGCAAGCAGGGCACTCGCCGCCAAGCAGCCTCAAGCTCGAGCCAAGTGTTCCGGTAGACCGCGTCCTCTCGACCATACAGCGCCCATATCGGGCAAGTCACACCGTTCAGCGTACGCGCCATGGCTTCAGTGGTGACCAGCTTGCGCCCAAGCATCCGGTCCCGCGGGACATTGGCCGCATGAAGTGCAAGCGCGGTGGCATCGATGGACCCCGGACGGTGCAGCATGAGAGCCCTAAGGTTGCCGAGGTGGGCCTCGTTCTGCAACTCTTGTGTCGGAAGGTGACGCCACCCGTGGAGGGCTACGCCACGGCGGGCTGTCAGCGGAATAAGCGGCGCGCCCAGTAGTACAAGCCGCTGTACGAGCACCTCGCCGCAAGTCGCAAGCAGGCTCGCCACCAGACTTCCGAACGAAAACCCGACCAAGTCGAACGCTGGCACGGGGAGTACCTCGCGCAGACCGGACACGAGCGGCGCCACTATGGCGTCGGCATCGTCGCCGCCCGGCGGCTTGGCCGAGGAGCCGAAGCCGGGCAGGTCCGGAACGCAGACGAGGTGCCCGGCATCGACCAGCGCTGCGATATTGCGCAGCCAATGCGTCCAACTGCCGCTGCCGCCGTGTAGCAGCACCACCGGGCGCCCCTCCCCCCAGAGTTGCCACGCCATAGTGCCGCTGCCACAGCGAGTTTCGCGTCGCCGCGCACTTCGTAGCTGGGCTTGCGCCTGCGCAGGAAGCTCAGCCATGTGGAAATGGTTTGTATTGCACGACGGCAATTATCTCAAGCGGCGCAACGATCGCAAATATGTAGATCACACGATTGCCCGGGGCCGTAGCCACATATGTTTGACATACGTGACAACATCGCGTATCGTCCCAGCTTCTATTATTTACAGCAGCGCTGCGGCAAGCCATGAAAATCCTAGTCTCAGTGAAGCGGGTGGTGGATTACAACGTGAAGGTTCGCGTGAAGTCGGACAACACGGGCGTCGACATTGCAAATGTGAAGATGAGCATGAACCCGTTCGACGAGATCGGCGTCGAGGAGGCGGTTCGGTTGAAGGAGAAGGGCGTGGCCACCGAGGTAATCGCCGTCTCCTGCGGCGGCATCCAATGCCAGGAAACCCTGCGTACTGCCATGGCCATCGGAGCTGACCGCGCCATCCTGGTGGAAACCACCGAGGAAGTGCAGCCGCTCACCGTGGCCAAGCTATTGAAGGCGCTGGTCGACAAGGAGCAGCCGGGCCTCGTGATTTTGGGCAAGCAGGCGATCGACGACGACTGCAACCAGACCGGCCAGATGCTGGCCGCGCTGTGTGACGTCCCGCAGGGCACCTTCGCCAGCAAAATCGACGTCCTGGATGGCAAGTTCAGGGTCACGCGGGAAGTCGATGGCGGCCTTGAGACACTGTTGCTCGACATGCCGGCGGTGATCACGACCGACCTGCGTCTGAACGAGCCGCGCTACGTGACGTTGCCCAACATCATGAAGGCGAAGAAAAAACAGATGGACATCGTCAAACCCGTCGAGTTGGGGGTTGAAATGAAGGCCCACCTGAAGACGCTCAAGGTCGTCGAGCCACCCAAGCGAAGCGCTGGCGTCAAGGTGCCGGATGTCGCCACCTTGGTGGCCAAGCTGAGGAACGAAGCAAAGGTCATTTAATGCTGACAGTTTCGCGCATTGTGCGAACCGACTTGCACGGACCGGCCGCCGACTCGCCCGCCATACGCCGAATTTCAAGGAAATCAACATGACTTCTCTGGTAGTTGCAGAACACGATAATGCGTCCGTCCGTAGCCCGACCCTCAACACGGTGACGGCGGCGGCGCAGTGTGGCGGTGACGTCCACGTGCTGATAGCGGGCCATAATTCCCACGAAGCTGCGAGGCAAGCTGCGCAGATCGCCGATGTTGATAAGGTGATCCACGTTGAAGGTCCTCACTTGGAACACGGCCTGGCAGAAAACGTTGCAGCCCAGGTACTGGCGATCGCCGGCAACTACAGCCACATCCTGTTTCCCGCTACCGCCTCGGGCAAGAACATCTCGCCTCGTGTGGCCGCTAAGCTCGACGTCGGCCAAATAAGCGACATCGTCAAAGTCGTCAGCCCTGACACCTTCGAGCGCCCGATTTATGCTGGCAACGCGATCGCAACGGTGCAGAGCGTGGACGAGAAAAAGGTGATCACCGTACGCACCACCGGCTTCGATCCCGCGTCTGGGGCCGGCGGTTCGGCCACAGTAGAAACATTGAGCGGCGCTGCCGACAGCGGCAAGAGCAAGTTCGAACGCAACGAGATCGCCAAGAACGACCGGCCCGAACTGACGGCGGCGAAGATCATCGTCTCCGGTGGACGCGCACTTGGCTCGTCCGAGAAGTTTAATGAAGTGATGACGCCGTTGGCCGACAAGCTCGGCGCCGCGCTCGGCGCTTCACGCGCCGCGGTCGACTCAGGCTATGCGCCCAATGACTGGCAGGTCGGCCAGACCGGCAAGATCGTAGCGCCCCAGCTCTATATTGCCGCCGGCATCTCCGGCGCTATTCAGCACCTGGCCGGAATAAAGGACTCCAAAGTGATTGTCGCGATCAATAAGGACCCGGAGGCGCCGATCTTCTCGGTCGCCGACTACGGACTTGAGGCGGACCTGTTTGTGGCGGTTCCTGAGCTAGTCAAGCATCTCTAGCAGGCACTCTCCAAATGAGATTCAATTTCAAGCACCTCAGCACCTTCATGTCGGTGGCCGACAATGCCAGTTTCCGCAAGGCTGCGGAACATATACACCTGTCTCTGCCGGCAGTCAGCATGCAGATCAAACAGCTCGAGGAGCAGATCGGGGTGGCCTTGTTCCAGCGCACCACGCGCAAGGTAGAGCTCACTCCAGAGGGCGAGCAATTGCTGATCAGCGGACGCAAGGCAATGGCCGAGATAGATGTGGGTCTCGCGCACATCCAGCAGGCGGCGAACGTACAGCAAGGGCGGCTTTCTTTTGCTTGTGTTCCGACCGTGTCCAGCTCACGACTTCCGTTGATCCTTACCACATACGCCAAGCGCTATCCGGGAGTCACAGTGTGCGTGCGCGAACTTGCTAACAAGGATTTGGTTGAAGCGGTCCGGCGGCGCGAGGTGGACTTTGCCATCGGACCCATGCCTGAACGTCGCGGTGACCTGGAATTTACCCCGGTGTTCGTTGACGAGTATTGCGCTCTGCTGCCCAGGGACTACGATGATCGCGGTCGCTCCGACATTGCGTTGAGCGAATTGTCCCGGATGCCGTTGCTGAAGCTCTCGAGTTCAACCGCGTTCCGCGAGCACGTGGAAGAGGCGCTGCGTTCCAATGGTTTGCCGACGGAGACCAACTACGAGTTCATGCACGTGCATACGCTGGTGGCCATGGCCGAGGCCGGTCTAGGGGTAGCGCTTTTGCCGCGCGTCGCGATTCCGCGCAACACCGGCCTGAAGGTGGTGCGAGTCGCGAGTCCCGCGCTGAGCCGGACCATCGCGATCATCACCATCCGGGGTCACACGCTGTCGCCAGCTTCGGCGCGGCTGGTGCAGTTGTGTAACGAGCTCCTACCCCCCGAGTCTGCTGCCCCGCCTCGAACCCGGCGACGCGACACCGCGTTGACGGGCGCAGATGCTGGCGCTAGGGCGCCGTGCGGACTGGTTATCGCAGCGGGTGCCTCATCGACGGCAGTAACCAGACAAAAGTACCCTACGATTGACAATATCCGCCCGGGCATCAACAATTTTCTGCCGCCACAAGTTAGAAGCGAGGAGCATCGTGATGCCAGATGATAGTCCTGAGGCCGCCAAGCCACACGGTGCCTTGGCGGGGTTGAAAGTGCTTGACCTTTCGCGAGTACTGGCGGGCCCGCTGTGCGCTCAGATGCTGGCGGATCATGGGGCTGACGTCATCAAGCTTGAGGCGCCCGCTGGCGACGAGACACGCCTGCTCGGACCGCCGTTTGACGCCACGGGCGCCGCCGCCTATTTTGGCGCCGTCAACCGCGGTAAGCGCGACATCTCTGTCGATTTGACGAAACCTCAGGGACGCGAGGTGCTCGCGCGCCTGATCGCAGACTGTGACGTGGTGATCGAGAATTTTCTGCCGGGCACGATGGAGCGCTGGGGCTTGTCGTACGAGGAGGTACTGGCGCCACGGCATCCGGGCTTGGTGTACTGCCAGATCAGTGGCTTCGGCAACGATGGCCCGCTCGGCGGGCTGCCAGGATACGACGCAGTGCTTCAAGCCGTTTGCGGAATCATGAGCATCAACGGCGGCGTCGAGTCCGGCCCAACCCGTATGGGAATTCCCGTGGTTGACCACCTAACGGGATATACGGCCATGGTCGGCATACTGCTTGCGCTGAACGCACGCACCACGACCGGCCTCGGTCAAAAGGTCGAAGCGACGCTCTTCGACACGGCACTGAGTATGCTTGTGCCCCATGCGGCGAACTGGCTTGCCTCTGGAAAGCCCCCGGAACTCTTGGGCAGCGCGCACCCGAACATCGCGCCCTACGACAAGTTTAGCGCCGCTGACGGAGAGGTGTTCCTCGGCATACTTACCGATGCCCAGTTCCGCAAATTCGCCGATTTCATCAGCAGACCGGATCTACCTCTCGACCCGAGGTTCACGAAAAACGCGGTGCGCGTGCAGCATCGGGCGGAGTTGCGCGCGCAGATAGAGCAGGCGCTCGCTGGCTACCCACGCGAGTCGCTGTGCCGCAGTCTGATGCAAATCGGCGTGCCCGCCGGCCCGGTCAACTCCGTGCCGCAGGCTTTGGCACAGCCACATGCCAGCCATCGGCGCATGGTGGTCGATCTGGGCACTCAGCGCTGCCTCGGTCCGAGCGTGCAGCTATCACGCACGCCGCCAGCGGTTACCCGCGGTTCCCCGGCGTTCGCGGGCGACGCCGACGACATCTTGCGCGACGCGGGTTACGCGCCAGCAGACATCGAAGGATTGCGCGCCGCGGGCGTGCTGCCGGGGCAGCGTCCCGGGACCGGATCGTTGTGAGCGGAGGAGGCTGCTGCTGGAGGTGCACGCATAGAGATCGCCACCGCGCTGAAGGCCGTTAGCCGCGCAGACACTGGTGTAGTTCGCAGCCGACGTGACCAAGCTAGGGTCGCCCAAGAGGACACGCTGTGCGACATCGGCGTGCATGCTGAAGCGAATGGTTTGCTCCGGCGCAGCCTTTAAAGGGCTTCCGCACCCCGATCGCAGTGGGGTCGGCTGAGCGCTCGCATTTGGAAATTTACAAGGAGATACGGATGGATCTGAATCGGAATTTGATCAGGCGTGCCGTGCTGCAGGCAATCGCCGTCGCAACAACTGCACCGGTGCTGCTGCGCTCGGGCGCAGCAGCAGCTGCCGAGTTCCCGGACAAGCCGATCAAAGTGTAAACTCCACCACCCCTGGCGGAACGCTGGACCAGGTCGCGCGGATCATGGGTGAGAAAATGGCCCCTCGGCTGGGCCAGCCATTGCTCGTGGAATACCGTGCAGGAGGCTCTGGTGCCGTCGCGGCGACCACCGTCTCGAAAGGTCCGAAGGATGGCTACATGATTTTCTTCGGTGCTGGTTCGACCTTGGGCTATCAGAAGCTGCTGAACAAAGACCTAGTCTACGATCCCGTCAAGGACTTCACGCCTATTGCCATGGTGGGAAGCGTGCCTGTCGTCATCTTCACCAACCCCGCGACGGGCTTCAACAGCATCCAGGACTTGCTGGCCGCGGCGAAAGCGAAGCCTGGCCAGATCAGCTACGGAACCGTGGGGCCGCTGACGCTGCCACACCTCGGCGCGGAACTGCTGCAGCACTATGCCGGGATCAGCATGCTCCATGTACCCTACGGCGGGAATAGCGGGCGCTACTGGACCGATCTGATTGGCGGGCTGCAACTGGTGTTAACCGGGGCATCCGGGGGGATGGAGTTGGCAAAGGACGGCAAGGTGAAGATGCTGGCCGTGGCTTCACGTGAACGCTCCAAGCTGCTGCCGAACGTGCCGGCCTTGGGAGAGGTTTTTCCGGGCCTGGACGTGCCCGCATGGTTTGCCTTTTCGGTCGCGGCCGGAACGCCCGCGCCCATTGTTCAAAGGCTGGAGGAAGCCACACTCGGCGCCTTGCGTGACCCGTCCACGCGCCAAGCCTTCGCGCAAATCGGCATCGACATCGATCCCATCATGGGTTCACGCGAGAGCGAGGCGAAAATCCGTGCGGACAACGAGATGTGGGAGAAGGTCTTCAAGGCTGCGGCCTTGGTGAAGTGAACGGTTTTAGGAGCTCGGCTAGCCTACGGCCAATTGTCACGCGTGATGGGTTGTTATCTGAAACTAGCATTGGACCTCTGCGTCGTGCGGCCTGAAAATCAAGTCTTCGTTGCAGGAGTTGAATCTTCGCAACACGAAGTCGATATGGATTCTGAAATAGAGCCCGTAAGTGATGTCGGAAGCCAGTACGCGGATGCCGGCCTCGCGACCGGCCTGAGGGTTTTCTGGTTGCCGGGCTGTTCGAGTTGCGTCAAAGTCAAGGAGCATCTGAAGCGGCTGAATGTTCCGTTCGAATCGGTCAGCGTCGCAACAAACCCGGCCGCGGCGATGGAGTTGAAAGCGCGCGGTATTCGCGGCGTGCCTTGCATATTGCGTGCCGCCGATTTCGTTTACGCCCAGTCGCTCGAAGAAGTCAGCCGTTTTATTGGTTTGACCTACAGAGCGCCGAGGAAGGATCCAGCGTTTCTCTTTGAACAGTGGTTTTTCTTGCTGAATCTGGGCATCGGGTATCTTGAGGCATGCCCGGAGCCGCTCCTGGCGACCGACGTGTTGAAAGAGCGCAAAAGGCCTATCGGCCAATTGGCATATCACGTCTACCAGATTCCCAACGCGTTTGTCCATTGCATGGAGAACCGGGAGCCGAAGTGGGTACTGCGGGCGGCTGGACCGGTGGATATGGAGATTGCCCTCAATCGGGAAAAGTTGTTGAAGTTTGCGCGGCTCGCCGTCGATGGTCTGATGGGCTATTGGGAGCGAATGGGTAAAGCGCTTCCGATGGAACCGTTCGTACTTGAGGAAGGTCTGAGGTCGGCCGATGAGTTTCTGGACAGATCGTCCTGGCATTCGGCGCAGCATTTGAGGCAGATCGCCAGTGTTCTTTCGCGGGAGAGGGTAAGCCTCATCCCGGACTGGAGCGACGACTTTTGTTACGGGCTTTCCATTCCAGTTGAGCTTTGGGAATAGCAACATTTGATTCGGATGGCGCGATGTGGTCCACGAGATTACCTTTATAGGAGACAAGATGAAGTTTTCACATGTGCTGTTAAGCCTGCTGGTTGTCACGAGCCTGGGGCTTGCAGGTCCCGCACAGGCGCAGCAGGCTTACCCTAGCAAACCGATTCATATGGTCTCAGCATATCCGCCGGGAGGCAGCGTGACCCTGGTGGCACGCATCATCGCGGACAAGCTGTCGGAAAACCTGGGACAGCCCGTCGTCATTGACAACAAGCCCGGAGCCAGCACGTCCATCGGCAGTGAATTCGTTATGCGCGCATCACCGGACGGCTATACGCTGCTGTTGGCGGCCGCCACGCTGGTTCTTTATCCGTACATGGTTCCCGCCACTCTGGACGTCACCAAGGACCTCGCCGCCGTCGCGAACGTCGGCTCCGGTGACCTGATACTGGCCGTCCACCCCTCGCTACCTGTCAACAATCTTCAAGAGTTGATCGCGCTAGCCAAGTCCAAGCCCGGGCAACTGAACTATTCGACTTCCGGCGCCGGAGGGTTGACGCACCTGGCGATGGAACAGCTTAGCCTCATGACCGGCATGAAGCTCAAGCACATACCTTACAAGGGCGCCGGACCGGCCACGACCGATCTGCTCGGCGGTCAGGTGCAGCTAGCCTTCCAGACCCCGGTTGCCGTGCTGCAGCACGTGAAGGCCGGCAAACTCAAGGCGATCGCCTATACGGGCACGAGCCGCATGGCCGCCCTGCCGCAGGTGCCCACGTTTGCCGAGGCCGGTGTGCCCAACTTCGAACCTCGCACCTGCTACGGAGTTCTTGCGCCTGCGGGTACACCCAAGGCGATCATCGACAAGCTTGCGGCCGAGATCGCAAAGATCGTGACGATGCCAGAGGTCCGCGAGAAGCTCGCCAATGAAGGGATTGATGCCGCCTTTTTCGGTCCTGATCGATTCGGAGCCCTAGTGAGGTCCGACTTCGCGATGTACGGAAAACTCTTCAAGGAAGCCAACATCAAGCTCGAAAATTAGGATCTGCCGCATGCCTGGTGAGGCTCCCGCATCCGGTGGCGTCTGGATATGAATGAGGTTTTGTCGCGCGTGCGGCGGTAGCGCGTCCCACGGCATGCCTTTTGACAGATATGTCTAGTCCGGTTATCATTTTCGATTTACTCAAGTAACTTGGGGTGATGAAGGACACGGATACAACAAGGAGCCATGCGCTTTCAGCGGAACAAAAGCTGCGCGGTACAGTTCGCTGGCGCCAAGTGCCGCATGGTCATCGCCCAGCGGTATGTTGTTGGCCCGCGGCGCGGGACACCGAGATGACCGCGACGTTCATCATTCCTTCATCGCTGCCTTCCGATAGAGGTATTCAGTTCCCTTCGGCAGATCGGACGATGCTGCATTGGCGTCTGCGTTTCAGAGATACGCCAATGATGCAAGGGCGCATCGATGCTCGGGAAAGCGCATCCGAAGGTCGTCCCCTCCCGAAGCAGGATGTCCTGTGGTAACGCGCGTTGCGACTCGCTTGGCGAACCCGACAACGCGGGCCGCCTCGACCGGCCCACGCAAACGCCGCGCGGCCTCCGGCCCGCCCTTGGTCGATCCAACGGAGCAGATCGAGATGGTGGCGACGGAACTTTTCATCCGCAATGGTTATCACGGTGTGAGTTACCTGGGCATCGGTAAAGAACTCGGCATCACACATTCCAACGTCCACTACTACTACCGCACCAAGGGCGCGCTCGCAAGTGCCGTTCTGAAGCGCGTGGCTAGGGAAACACTGCAAGCCACGGAGGGGATTTGGACCGATCGCGACACCACGCTGATAGAAAAGTTCGTGCTCATGCGCAACTGGACGTTCGACTCCTATCTGCGCTTCAACCCCGACGGTCAAGGTGGACGACCCTGGGGACTGCTATCGCGCTTTTCCATGGAGGCCGATGCACTAACGCCCGAAATGCGTCAGACCATCCGCGCTACGTTGCGAAAGCTCGAAGAAAGCATTCGCTCGGCGGTCGAAATGTCCATCGCGAACGGTGAACTTGTAAACGACGCACCGGTCGACGGGGTGACCCTGCAGATTTCCAGCGTCATGTACCTGACCGGCCAACTCACGCGCCATGCCTCCGGCTTTTCAAGGCTCGATGAATTGCTAATGTGGACCATCACAGGCCTGCTCAAGGCCTATGGGGACGCAACACGCGTACCTGTTCCATGGCCAACCATCGGGAGTCTTCCCGCCAAAATGATCGTATCCAGAAGATCGTCCGCAACTGCCTCCGCCCGTTCCAATCAAACCCCTTTGAAGGAGACAACATGAAACACCTAACCCGCAAGTTGCTGGGGCTCGGCCTCATCGCCGCCCCTCTGCTGGCCTTTTCCCAGGCGGCGCCCTGGCCATCGAAACCCATCAAGGCCGTGGTGCCGTTCGCTGCTGGCGCAGCCACCGACATTGTGGCGCGTGCCGTGCTGGAGCAGGTCTCCAAGCAGCTGGGCCAGCCCATCATCATCGACAACAAGCCCGGCGCCGGCGGCACCATCGGCATCGGCCAGGTAGCCCACTCTGAGCCCGACGGATACACGATCCTTGTGCAATCCAACTCCTACGCGGTCATACCCTCGACCTACAAGAACCTCAGCTTCGACGTTGCCAAGGACATGGTGGGCGTGACCGCGCTGGCATCGGTGCCCATGGTGCTCGTAACTTCGCCGGGCAAAGGCGCGCGCACCCTGCCGGACTTCGTGAAGATGGCCAAGGCCAAGCCGGGCTCGTTGAACTACGCCTCGGCCGGTACGGGCGGCGCCACGCATCTGGGCGCCGAGCGGCTCAATACGGCCGCCGGCATCAAGGGTGTACACGTGCCGTACAAAAGTTCAGGCGAAGCGCTTACCGAGGTCCTGGCGGGCCGCGTCGACTACTACTTCAGCCCGATCGGCCTGGCCGCGCAGTACCTGAAGACCGACAAATTGGTGGCGCTGGCCGTGAGCAGCAAGGCGCGCTCTTCCGCGTTGCCGGATGTGCCCACCAGCATCGAGGCCGGTCTGCCCAATTCCGACTACGAGGTCTGGATCGGCATGTTCGCGCCGGCCAAGACGCCGCGCGCCATCATCAACCGCCTGAACGAAGAAACCATCAAGGCCCTGCGCTCTCCAGAACTGCGCGAGAAGTTCAACACGCTGGTGATGGACCCGATGCCCATGTCGCCAGCCGAGTTCGATGCTTTCCTAAAGAAGGACATCCAGCTCAACACCGACCTGGTCAAGGCTGCGGGCATCGAGCCCAATTGAGGGTGGGCGAACCTGTCGGCGGCGCCGGTGCTGAACCATCCTCTGCACCCGCTCGGCATCAGATCGGTCGGTGCCCGGGAGTGGCCCTCGTCAGGCAGAGATGGCGGTGTTGGTCGGCTTGGCCGGCCGCGTTACTACTTCATCAGGCCGGCGGACCTGAAAGTCTTCTCCCACATCTGGTTGTCTATCGCGATCTTGGCAGCCAAACCGCTGGAGTCGAGGAACGGGCCCAGGTCGACACCGACAGCGCCAAATTGAGCACGGGTGGCCGGGTCGCGCAATGCCGCAAGCGTCGCAGTTTCCAGCTTCTGCACGATGTTTGCGGGCGTGCCCGCTGCAACCGCGAACGCGAACCAGGCAGGCACATCGAAATTCGGGAAGATCTCTCCTACGGCCGGCGCGTCAGGCGCCAGTTTCGAGCGCTCGCGCGAGGCGATGCCGATGAGCTTTATCTTGCCTTCCCTTGCCAAGGCGAGGCCGCTTGTGAGGCCCGTGATTGCTGCTTGAAGCCGTCCCCCGATGAGGTCGGCGAAGTATTGGGCCTGCGCACCGGAGTACGGCACGTGGATCATCTTGACGTCGGCGCGCTGGCAAAAGAGTTCGCCGGCAAGATGGGTCAAGCTCAGCAGACCCGTGGAGGAGCTGTAGCTCAATTGTCCCGGCTTGGCCTTGGCGGCGGCCACCAAATCCTGGATGCTGAGAATTCCGCTTGCGGGATTGATAAAGATGGCAACGGGCACGCTGCCGATCAGCGCCACCGGGGTAAAGTCCTTGACCGGCTCGTAAGGCAGATCTTTGTTCAGCATCTTGATGAACCCAAGCTGCCGATCGAGATGCTGGTGAAGGGTCACACCTCCCGCTCCGCCGCGCTGGTTGGGTTGCGCGACCGCGGGCGGATCGCGCCCGGACTGAAGGGCGACGTCAATGTGATTGACTTGGACCGCTTGCAGGTCCACCCAGTAGAAGTGGCGCACGATATGCCGGCAAGCGGACGCCGCCTGGTGCAGAAAGCAACCGGTTACGTTGCCACGCTGGTCTCTGGAGTCCCCATCCTGCGCAACGACGAGCTCACAGGCGCTCGACCCGGGCGGCTCGTGCGTTCCGGGCGCATCGCGTTCTGAGAGTCCACAGCTCTATGACTGCGACATATTTTCATCACTACCCATGAACAAATCCGACAGTAGCGGCCAATCGACGCCGTACGAGAACATCACGGTCGAAGTGCCTGCGCAGGGCGTGGGACTGATCACCTTGGCGCGGCCCGCTGCCCTCAACGCGCTCAGCCGCGCCCTGAGGCTCGAGTTGAGCGATGCCATTGCCGCCATGGAGGCGGACCCATCGATCCGCGCGCTGATTGTGACCGGCATGGGCGAAAAGGCATTCTCCGCGGGTGCGGACATCCACGAGATCTCATCAAATACGGCTGAGGAATTGAAACTCAGGTACACCGAAGCAAGCAGCTTCCTGTTGCGCCTGGCGAATCTGAGCGTGCCTACCATTGCGGCCGTCAACGGCGTGGCGTACGGCGGTGGCGCATATCTGGCGAGTGCGTTCGACATCCGCTATGGTTGCGAGAACACCCAATTCCGCTTCCTGGGGGCGCAATACGGACAGATCAACAGTACGTGGACGTTGCCGCAGATCGTAGGATGGCCAAAGGCCAAGGAGCTGATCCTCAGCGGACGAATGGTCGAGGCCGAGGAGGCGGAAGCGATGGGCCTGCTGAACCGCGTCGTTCCCGCGAGCCAGTTGCTCGATTCGGTGGTCGCGTTGGCCAGCCAGATTGCCGGCAACGTGCCGCAATGCGTGGAGCTGTCCAAGCGCCTGCTCAACGCGGGGATGGGGTGCACCTTGCTGGAGATGCAGCAACAGGAGGAAGCTGTCGTCGTGAAAGAACTGGTGCTCGAGCCGGTGGCGAAGAGCTTCGCTGGATTCCTCTCCCGTAAGCCGAAGAAGGGTCAGTTGACTTGAATGGCGGGCCCGGCCAACATGCGCAGGAAATCCGGTCTCCGTTGCCGGCGACTGATCGCCAGTCGATGCTGCTCTGCAGCTGCCGAAACAAGGGGGGCAGATGGACCTTGTGTACGGCGAGTAACTGTGCGGAGTGTGATGCAGCGCGGCTTAACAATGCTTAAGGAGAAAAAGATAGTTGTTTGGTGCATTCTGCTATGAAATGGTCCTCTCAGTGGCGAGTGGCAACATGGCTGACGCTCGCCCTCGGCTTTGCCCCGACCTGAACCCCACCTTCCAGAAAATATGACATCCAGCACCCGCCCCGTCTACGAGTTATTGGCAACCGACCTCCGGTCCCTGGGCGTTGAACGCGTCTTCGGCCTCATGAGCGACGACACCGCGCGCCTGGTCACCACCATCGACGCCATCGGCGTGAAATTTTACGGTACACGGCACGAGAACAATGCCGTTGCCATGGCCGAGGGCTACGCGGCGTCGTCCGGCCGGCTCGGCGTTGCGATCATCGGCCGCGGACCCGCAGCCGCGAATGCCCTGCATGGGGCAACCTTCGCCAAGCGAACTGGCTCGCGTGTTCTGCTGGTATTCGGCGACGCACCCATAGGCGCCCAAGGCGGTGGGCCGGATGGTAAGGCTTACGACTTGCCCACCGCGCTGAAGGCCTCGGGAATCCGTGTGTTCGTGCCAGCAAACGGTGCGCAGGCGCGCCAGGCCTTGCACGACGCAGCGGACGCGACGGTGAGCGAAGGGGCAGTCGCCCTTCTGCTTCCCACCGACGTCCAGGCTCAGGCGGTCGATCCTGCAGCGACCGTTCCGGCTCCGCGGACACCGCAGGTGGCGCGTGCCGCCGCGCCGCGCGAATCCGCCATAGCGGCTGCGGCGAAGGTACTTGAAGGCAGCCGGCGTCCCCTGATCATCGCTGGCCAAGGCGCCTGGCGCGCTGGTGCGCGCGAAGCGATCGTGGCGCTGGCCGACCATGTCGGCGCACTGCTTGCCACCACGCTGAAGGCACGTTCTCTGTTCCGCGGGCATCCGTTCAACTGTGGCATCGTCGGGTCGTTCTCGCACGCGGCGGGCCGTAGGCTGGTTGAGCAGGCCGATGCCGTGGTTGTGTTCGGAGCCGGCCTCAACCCGCGCACTACCAGCAATGGGCATGCGCTGCCCCTGGGCGTCCCCGTGATTCAAGTGGACAGCGATCCGGCCGCGATCGGCCGCTGGTACCCGGCGGACGTCCGCATAATGGCGGATGCAGGACTGGCGGCGCAAGCGCTGCTGCGCGTGCTGCCCGCGCGCGGCGCGGCCGAGATGCCGCTGCGCACGGACGAGGCGCAGCG
Organism: Sterolibacteriaceae bacterium; assembly: GCA_043738625.1. Taxonomy (GTDB): domain Bacteria; phylum Pseudomonadota; class Gammaproteobacteria; order Burkholderiales; family Rhodocyclaceae; genus JANYCD01. Next base: position 11,822 of record JAYUFR010000151.1, on the reverse strand, counting down.
CCTGCTCGCCTCGCACGATCTCGCGTCAGAATTCAAGCCGGCGCACACGCCGCGCACGGTGGATCCGCGGGTGCTGGCCCTTGCGCTCGATCGCCTTCTACCGGCTGATCGCAATACGGTCTACGACTCCGGCAACTTCCTCCAGGTAGTTCCATACGTACAGGTGCAAGAGCCTGTGTGCATGAAGCTCACGGCCGACTTCTCTTCTATCGGTATGGGCTTCGGAACCGCGATGGGTTATGCGGCCGGCTCGCCGCAGCGGCCGACAGTGCTTTTCATCGGTGACGGCAGCTTTCTCATGACCATGGGCGAGTTGGAGACTGTCGCGCGCGAGGGGCTGCCTCTGGTAATCGTGCTTATGAACGATTGCGCCTACGGTGCGGAATTGCACTACCTGCGCATGTTGGATATGCCCGTGGCCATGTCCGTCTTCCCGGACGTCGACTTTGCGCCCGTGGCGGAGGCTTTCGGGTTCCAGGCGGCGACTGTGCGCACGATTCAGGACCTTGAAGCGCTCGCGCCACTGTTGGCGAAGCCGCAGGGGCCGATCTTTCTTGACTGCAAGATTAACGCTGCCATCGCCGCGCCGTTCATGTCGGAGAAGCGTTAGGAACCAAGGCGTCAGACACCGAAGCAGGCCGACGTCTCCATAGGCACGAGCTGCGCCTCCGCGAGCTGTCAGCGGCGTTGTGGGATGCGGGGGAACCGGTTGGCTACGCGAACAACCGAAGGAAAAAAGCGACATGCAAAAAGGATTCACATGGGTGCTCGCCGAGCGTACGCGGATGCTGCGGTACGAGCAATTGCCTGAGGATGTTAGGGAAATCACCCGCCAATGCGTACTCGATTGGCTGGCCGTGGCAATCGCAGGGTCCCGCTCGCATCTGGCCGATCTCCTCGTCGCGCAGGCGCGCGCGGAGGGTGGCCATCCGATCGCGACCCTCGTAGGGCGGCAGCCTCGCGCCGCACCGTTGCAAGTGGCCCTGGTTAATGGTGCCGCCTCGCACGTGCTCGATTACGACGACGTGAATACCGTCATGCATGGTCACCCGTCAGCCCCGATCCTTCCGGCGCTGCTCGCGCTCGGCCAGCAACGGCGCTCAAGCGGCCGGGAACTCATCACGTCCTTCGTCGCAGGGTACGAATTCGCCTGCCGGGTAGGGCAGGCCTTGTCGGCGGGACACTACGACCGCGGCTTTCATGCTACGGGCACGGTCGGCGCGCTGGGCGCGGCGGCCGCTTGCGCCCACCTTCTGGGGCTGAATCTGGAACGCACGGCCCACGCCATCGGTGCTGCGGCGACGCAGGCGGCCGGTTTGCGTGCGATGTTCGGCACTGAGTGCAAACCGCTGCATGCGGGCTTGGCGGCGCAGAACGGGTTGCGCGCGGCGCAGCTCGCAGCTGCGGGCATCCTGGCACGCGTGGACGCGCTCGAATGCCGTGTTGGCTTCGGTGCAGCCATGGCGCCCGCGTTCAACGCGGACGCGGGCCTGGTTGAACCCGAACGTTTTCACCTGCGCGACAATCTTTTCAAATATCACGCGTCGTGCTACGCGACGCATCCACCGATCGAATGTGTCCGCCGGCTCCGCGAAGAGCATTCGCTGCGGCATGAGGATGTGGAGCGCGTGATCGTGCGCGGGGAGCGGGCACAAGACACCGTCTGCAACATCGCCGAGCCGCGCACAGCACTGGAGATGAAGTTCAGCCTGCGATTCATGACGGCAGCGGCGCTGACGGGCGCCGACACCGCCGCTCTCGAATTTTTTACCGACGAGCGCGCCGCCGATCCCCTGCTGTGCTCGTTGCGTGACAAGGTATGCGTGGAGTTGACGGATGACTGGCCGATGGTGAAAAGCGAGGTCGTCATCGAAACCCGAGACGGGCGCGTGTTGAGCGCGGTACATGATTCGGCGTTGCCCGACCGCGACATCGACCGCCAGGGAACGCGACTGGCCGCGAAGTTCGAGCGACTGGTTGTGCCGGTGCTCGGCGTTCGCCGCTGCGGTTCGATGCTCGAGCGGCTGCGCGGGCTGGAGCATGGGACCGTTGATGAACTTATGGAGGAAGCGGCGCACGCCGCGGGAGACTGAACTATGGACTTTGCATTTACCGAACAAGAGGAAGACCTGCGCGTGCAGGTACGGGCCTTCATCGCGGAGCACCTGACGCCTGAGGTGCTCGCCCACTTGACGCAAAGCAAGCTCGGGCGCGGCTTCGGACCGCTTGCTTTGCATGTCTTGGACCTGATTCGCGAACGCGGCTGGGTGGCGCACAGCTGGCCGAAAGAGTATGGCGGACAAGGAGGGGCCCGCACGGCCCAGTTTGTTATTGAAGAGGAGTTTTACCGCGCCGCTCAGGTCGGAGTAGGCGGGGCCGGCACCGGCGCGCCGGCGATCATCGCTTCCGGCTCGGAAGAGCAGAAGCACTTCTACATCCCCCGCGTGATACGGCGCGAAGTCACTTTCTGCCTGGGTTTCAGCGAACCGCAGTGCGGATCGGACCTCGCCAGTGTGCGTTGCCGCGCCACGCGTGTGGGCGACAAATACCGCATCAATGGTCAGAAGATCTACACGACCAACGCCAACGTTTCCACCCATATCTTCCTGCTGGCGCGCACCGATCCGGAGTCGCGACGGCACAGGGGGCTTTCTGTGCTGCTCGTGCCGATGAACACGCCGGGCATCACCGTGCGGTCGCTCATGACCATTCAGAACGATCCCGGTCCGCCCTCCAACGCAACGTATGCTGAAGAGCGTACCAACGAAGTCTTTTTCGACGATGCGGAGGTCGATGCCAGCTGTATGCTAGGGGCTGAAGGCGATGGTTGGGCGGTGTCTCAGCGTGGGCTGAACCTGGACCGGGTGGGTGCGTTCCGCCATCTGATCTCGGTTCAGCGCGACGAAGACATCGTGAACTGGTTGAAGTCCGACGACCCTCGCGCAGAGCGTCTGCGCGACGACGACGTGGTGCGCGACAAGGTGGCCGAGATGTGGATCGAAGGACAGGTGTGTCGGCTGATGACGATGCGCAGCATTTCTATCGTTCAGCGCGGAGCGGACTTCACTTACGAAGGTTCGGCGGAGAAGGTGTTCGCGCCCGAGCATGGCATGCGCGCCAGCGAGCTGTTCGCGCAGTTGCTGGGTCCATCGGCGCAGTTGCTGAACAGTTCGCCGGACGCTATCGAAGCCGGGCTGTTCTCGCACAGCCAGCTCGGCGCGTTCCAGTCAACGGTCAACCATGGCAGCGTGCAGGTCATGCGTGACCAGATCGCGCGCAAGGGCCTGGATCTACCGCGCCCCCGCAAAGCCGCGCGCCCCCCCCAATAAAAGAGAGACGGACCATGGATGCTTTACTGAGCGATGATGAGGTCGCGCTGCGCGACGAGATGCGAAAATTCCTCGCCGCCGAATCCTCGCCGGCGTTGGTACGCGCGATGGAGAAGGATTCGTCCCACTGCGCGCGGGACCTATGGAAGAAGATGGGTGACCTAGGCTGGCTCGGCGTCTCGCTGCCCGAGCGCTGTGGTGGTCAGGCGTTGCCAATCACGTCCCTGGGCTTTCTGTTCGAGGAAGCCGGACGCTACTTGGTGCCGGTTCCGCTCCACGCGAGCCTCGTGGCCGCCCAATTGCTGGCGAAATATGGGGAAGGCCACCAACTCGAGTGGGTGTCCCGTGTCGCGAAGGGAGATGCGATCCTGTCCTATGCCGTGCAGGCATCCGACGGCAGTTGGAACTCCCAGCCTGACGGACTCAGCGGGCGTCGCGTCGGCAGCGTGTGGATGCTGAACGGCGAGCGCGGATTCGTCGACGACTTCGCGGTGTCGGATCGCTGCCTGGTGGTGTTTCGCGCGGAAGATGGCGAGATCACTGCGGCATTGGTCGATCCGCGCGCGGCTGGCATCTCGCACGAGGTATTGGTTCCGACCGCCAAGGACGGCGAATGCAAGGTTACCTTCCGCGATGTCGAGATTGCTGCCTCCGAGGTCGTGCGCAGTGGGCGCGATCTCGCGCGCGATCTGTGTGACCTGGCGGCCCTTTCGCTGGCGGCCCAGCTGGCTGGCGCGGCGCGCCGCGACATGGAGTTCGCTGTGGACCACGCAAAGCTGCGCGAAGCCTTCGAGCAGCCAATCGGATCGTTCCAGGTGATCCAGCACATGCTGGTGGACATGCTGATTGCGGTGGACGGCGTGGAACTGCTGGCCCGCGAAGCATTCTGGCGCATGGCGCGAGGGCTCCCCGCCAGCGTGGAAGCTTCCCAGGCCAAGGCGTTTGCGAGCGAACGATGTGTGGTCATCGCTCGTGGCTCGCAGCAAATCCATGGCGGAATGGGGTTCATGCTCGAATTTGACCTGCATCTCTGGTATCGCAGGATCGCGTCCTGGGCTTTGCGCGCCGGGACTTCGCTGGAACATCGCCGTCTGGTCGCGCATGCGTTATTGGACAAGCCGGGCAAGCTGCGGCTCGCGTCGCCTCTCACCGTGTGAGGGCACAAATGCAGACCACAGAGCAGACGCACGGCCCTACACGTCCGCCGCCGCTGGCCGGCGTGCGCGTCGTCGACCTCGGCCAGGTGTATTCAGTACCGTTTGTCGGTGCCATGCTAGCGGACCTCGGCGCAGAGGTGATCAAAATCGAGGGTCCCGACCGGATGGACGTGACACGCATGAACGGCGTGTATGCGGAAGCCGAATTGGGCCCGGACTCATGGAACCGCATCTCCATGTACAACGTGGTGAACCGTGGCAAGAAGTCGCTGGTGCTGGACCTGCGCAAGGACGAAGGTCGCGCGATCCTGCGCGGTCTCATTGCCAAGAGCGACGTTCTCATGGAGAACTTCACGCCGCGCGTCATGAAAAACTGGAAGATGGACTGGGCTACCCTGTCGCGCGAGCAGCCCGGGCTCATCATGGTGTCCAACACGGGTTACGGGAGCGGCAACGGTCCGTACGCCGAGTACCCCGCTCAGGCGACCACACAGGAAGCCACCCACGGATTGGCGCATGTAACCGGCTACCGCGGCGGCCTGCCTTCGAAGGCGGGTGCGTCGTACATCGATTTCCTCGCGGCTTCCTCGTGCCTGTCGGGAATCGCGCTCGCGCTGCGACACAAGCGGCGCACCGGGCGCGGTCAGTGGATCGAGGTGGGCATGTACCAGATCGGCTGCTTCACGGTGGGCGAGTACATCCTCGACTGGCTGTCCAACGGCAGGCGCGGCGAGCGCATCGGTGATCGCCACCCCTGGCTCGCGCCTCAGGGTTGCTACCCTTGTGCCGGCGATGACGCTTGGTGCGTACTCAGCGTGCGTAGCGACGAGGAGTGGCTGGCGCTCTGCCGGGCAATGGAAGACGATGCAATGGCCGCCGACCCGGCCCTGCGCACCGTCGCGGGCCGCAGGGAACGCCACGACTCAATCGACCAAAGTATCGCCGCCTGGATGCGCTCGCGCAGCGCGCAGGAAGCCGCCCGGGTGCTGCAACAGGCGGGTCTGCCCGCGGCGCAGGTGAAGGATGCGCGCGACTTGTATTTCGACCCGCACCTGCGCGCGCGGGGGTTCCTTGAACGCATGCCGTATCCTCCCGAGCGCGGGATGGGTACGCGTGTGATCATGGGGCGGCCTTGGCAGTACAGCAGTACGCCGCTGCGCATCCCGCGTCCGGCGCCCGCCTTTGGCGAGCACAACCGCGAAGTGCTGCAGTCGGTACTGGGTTATGACAGCGCGCGTTGCGACGATCTGGAGAGCCGGGGCATCATCGCGCATAAGCCGATAACGTCGCAGCCGGCCGCGCACGCCGACAGATCGATTCCAGAGATGGTCGGACTGGGCCTGTTCAAGGCTTATGACGGCGGATATCAGGAGAGTTCCCCATGAGCGACACCCCACTGGACGCGTTGGCTGGAGTGCGGGTCCTTGACCTGAGCCAGGTGATCGCGGGGCCATTGTGCGCCAAGCTGCTTGCGGACCATGGCGCCGACGTATTGAAGGTTGAACCGCCGCAGGGCGAGCCGGGCCGGCGCATGCCGCCGTTCCACCACGACGAGCCGCACCCGGAGAAGAGTCTCTTTTTCCTGATGCTGAACCTCAACAAGCGCGGCATCACGCTGGACATAGAGACCGGCGAAGGCGCGGCGCTGCTGCGGCGGCTGGTGAGCGAGGCCGACATCGTGGTGGAGAGCTTCGCCCCCGGCTATCTCGACGCACTGGGCCTGGGATACCGGCACCTGCGGGAGCTGCAGCCGGCCCTGGTGATGACCTCCATCACGCCGTTCGGCCAGAGCGGACCGGACAGTGCCCTGCAGGGCGCGGAAATCGTCGCCTACGCGGCCAGCGGCATCATGGTCATCAGCGGCACGACCGACCGCGAACCGCTCAAGCACGGCGGCTTCCAGGCGCAGTACCAGGCGGGGATGAGCGCCGCGCTTGCAACGCAATTCGCGCTGCTGCAGGCCGAACTGCAGGGCACGGGCGAACACGTCGACCTCTCGGTGCAGGAGGTGGTTGCGGCCACCATGGTCGGCCCGCAAAGCGCCTATGCGTGGTCCGGCGCGGTGAGCGGGCGCCGGGCGCCGGAAAGCGGCGGTCTCGGCACCGTGATGCCGTGCGCGGACGGCTATTTCGTGGCGCAGGCGAGCTGGCGCGGCGGGCCCGGGGCCTGGGAGACGGTGGCCGCCTTCTTCGACCGTCCCGAGCTGCGCGAAGCGCGCTTCGCCGATCCGGCCGGCCGCATCGCCAACGCCGAAGAGCTCGATGCGATCTTCCTGGACGCCGCCAAACAGCGGACCATGGCGGAGATGTTCCGCACGGCGTCGGAGAAGCACAAGCTCCTGCTGGGCATCGTGCAGACGCCCGAAGACCTCGCGCGCTGTCCGCAGCTGGCGGCGCGCGATTTCTTCGCCACCGTGGACCATCCCGTGATGGGCCGGATCGAGGTTCCGTTCCGGCTCTCGAACCTGAGCGCGACTCCCGCGCGCTATCGCATGCCCGCGCCCCTGCTGGGCCAGCACAACGAGCAGGTGTTGCGCGGGATGGGTGCTGGCGGCTCCGACCTCGATCGGTGGCCGGCAGCGCTCGCGGCGCAACGCCAGGGGCTGGAGCGGCCCTCGGGTCGAATGGGCGACTGACGGAGGCATGCAGATGGATCTCGGACTGGATAACAGAGTGGCCCTTGTCACCGGCGGCTCGCTGGGGCTGGGAAAGGCAATCGCCGTGCGGCTGGCGCAGGAAGGCGCCAGCGTCGTCATCGCCGCCCGCGGCCAGGAACAGCTCGAGCAGGTTGCGCAGGAGATCCGCGCGGCGGGCGGGCGGGTCGCGGCGGTGGCCGCGGACGTCCGCTCGGTGGAGGACTGCACGAGGCTCGTGGCCGGGACGGTCGGCACCTTCGGCCGGCTCGACATCCTCGTGAACAACGCCGGCACGTCCGCCGGCGGCCCGTTCGAAGCGGCAACGGACGAAGCCTGGCAGGCCGACTTCGATCTCAAGCTGTTCGCCGCGATCCGGCTGGCCCGTCTGAGCATTGCGCACATGAAGCGCAACGGCTGGGGCCGGATCGTCAATGTCACCAATACCGCCGCCAAGCAGCCGGGGGCCAGGACGATGCCCACCTCCGTCACCCGCGCGGCCGGACTGGCGTTCACCAAGGCCCTGTCGAAGGAATACGCGCCCGACAACATCCTGGTCAATACCGTGTGCATCGGCTTCGTGCGCGCCAACCAGCACCACAGCAAGGCGCAACGGCTCGGCATCGCGCTTGAACAGTACTACAGCAACCTGGGAAAGGACATCCCGCTGGGTCGCGTCGGCCGCGCCGAGGAAGTCGCCAGCGTGGTGGCCTTTCTTGTGTCCGAAGCGGCCAGCTTCGTCACCGGCACCAGCGTCAATATCGACGGCGGTGCGTCGGGCGTGCTATGACGTGTCGCCGCACGTCATCTGATCCGGCCCTGGTTGCCGGACTTGCGGGTCAGGGCGCATCGTCATGAAGCCGGCTGTCGACGTATTGATCATCGGTGCGGGCGCCTCCGGGGCGGCGGTGGCCTGGAGCCTGGCGGAGACGCGGATGCGCATCCTGTGCCTCGAGCAGGGCGACTGGGTGAAACCGACCGACTATCCCAGCAACGGACGCGACTGGGAGGAGCGCCAGTTCAGTGATTTCAGCGTGAGCCCGAACCGTCGCAACAGCCCGGCGGACTATCCGGTCAATGACAGTGGCTCGCCCATCAAGGTCGCCAATTTCAACGGCGTCGGCGGCGGCACCATTCTTTATGCAGGCCATTTTCCGCGGATGCTCCCTTCAGACTTCCGCGTTCGATCGCTCGATGGCGTCGCGCAAGACTGGCCGATCGACTACGCGACGCTTGAGCCGTTCTATGCCTTGAACGACAGGATGACAGGTGTCGCGGGCTTGGCAGGAGATCCCGCCTACCCTCCGAAGGAGGCGGTCCTGCCGCCGCTGCCCCTTGGCAAGACGGGAGCCATGTTTGGGCGGGCGATGAACGACCTGGGTTGGCATTGGTGGCCCTCCGACAGTGCGATAGCAACCCAGGACTATGAGGGCCGGGCCAAGTGCATCAACCTGGGACATTGCATTGCCGGCTGCGCGCAGGGGGCCAAGGCGAGCACGGACATCACCTACTGGCCCCAGGCCATTCGCGCCGGTGTCCAGTTGCGCACGAATTGCCGCGTGCGTGAGATCACCACGAACGACGAAGGCATGGCCACCGGCGCGATTTACTATGACGTTGACGGCACGGAACATTTCCAGCCCGCGGAAGTGGTGATCCTGGCTTGCAACGGTATCGGTACGCCACGCATCCTTCTGAATTCCGCATCACCGCGACATCCGCAAGGGCTCGCGAACTCCAGCGGGCTGGTCGGCAAGAACCTGATGCTCCACCCCTATGGCTATGTCCGCGGGTATTTCGACGTGCCACAGGACGGCCACCGCGGGCCTCACATCAGCATCTGGAGCCATCAGTTCTATGAGACGGACCGCTCACGGGGATTCGTTCGCGGCTTCATCTACCAGTTCACCCGCGGCCAGGGCCCCGTGGCGACGGCGGTCTCAGGCATGCACGCAGGTTTGGTGCCTTGGGGCGCTGGCCACCACCACGCCTACCGGCGCCTTTTTGACCGTTGCGCAGGAATGGTCTCGATCTGCGAGGACTTGCCGGAAGAGCACAACACCGTCACGCTGGATCCGGACCTCAAGGACTCGAACGGCATCCCCGCGCCCAAGATCACCTACACGCTCAGCGAGAACAGTTTGAAGATGCTCGAGTTCTCCGTGGCGAAGGGTGTCGACATCTTGAAGATGGCGGGAGCCCGGGACATCGTGACCGAGGCCCCGCTGCCCGCCGCAGGCTGGCACCTGATGGGGACAGCCCGCATGGGGACCGACCCCGCGCGGTCTGTTGTCAATGCCTGGGGGCGAAGTCACGACGTGAAGAACCTCTTCATCGTGGACGGCAGCCTGTTTGTCACCTCGGGAGGCGTCAACCCGACCTCGACGATCCAGGCATTGGCCCTCTACATCGCTGACAGCATCAAGGCACGCCTGGCAAACTTGTTTGATTGAAATCCGGATGATCACCAACGCTACCCGACTGCTCCAGTTGCCGCTTTCGGCCAGCGAGCGCAGCACCCTGCGTCGCCTTGTAGCGGTCATGATTCCAGCGAGTGCGCAGTACAACGTGCCTGGTGCCGACGACGGTGCCATTTTTGCGGACATCCTGCGCTCGATCAAACGCGATCGCGAACAGGTCGGCCACGCCTTGCGTTGCCTGCATGACCTGGCGGGAGCGGCTTTTCCTGGCTTGCCGGCCGATGAGCAGTTGGCAGTGATTGAGCGGTTCCGTCGCGATCAGCCTGAGATGGCCAACCTGCTCGTTTCGATCACCGTCCGATGCTATTACCGCGATGACCGCGTCATGCGCTCCATCGGCATGGAGCCACGCCCCCCGTTCCCGAAGGGCTTCGAAGTGGAGCAGGGGGACTGGTCGTTGCTGGACCCGGTGCGCGCTGGTCCAAGGATCTACCGCTAGGCTCGCTTCTCCGATCACAAGTCGTGAATGTCGATGGCGGTGCGCCGCGCGCGCGCCGCCTCACTCGAAGCGGACGCCATCTTCCTGCACGAGTTTGCGGAACAGCTCGTGCTCGTCCCGATGCACGGCGCCCAATTCGGCCGGGGTGGCAGGGGCTAGCTCGACGCCGAGCCGTTCTGCCTGCTCGCGCACTTCCGGGGTCGCCATTGCGGCGCGCAGCGCCTGATTGATCCGCTCCACCACTGGCGCCGGAACACCAGCGGGACCGAAGAAACCCGCCCATGGCTGCACGGTAATCCTGAGACCGGCTTCGCGCGCGCTCGGCACATCAGGCAGCAGCGGGCTGCGCTGATCGCCGAGAACAAAAAGAGGGTTGACTTTCTTGTCAACCAAGTAGGGACGCGACGCGCCCACGGTGCTGACCATTACCTGAACCCGGTCGGCCATCAGGTCGAGCACACCCGCCGACTCGCCCTTATAGGGCACGTGGACCATGCTGATCTTGGTCTGCGCCATCAGCTGTAGCGTGGCCGCCCGTGCGATGGTGTTCCCGCTGGCGTAGTTCATGCCGTCGGGCTTGTTGCGGGCCAGTTGCACGAATTCGGCCAAGGTCTTCGCTGGAACACCGGGGCCAATCATCATGACCATCTTGAACCGGCCGACCAGACCGATCGGCGTGAAGTCCTTGAACGGGTCGTAAGGCACCGTCGGCCGGCCACGTAGCATCGGCAGAACAACCATCGGCCCATTTGAACCAAGTACCAGGGTGGTGCCATCCGGCGCCGAACGCGCGACGTAGTCGGCACCGATGACGCCATCCACGCCCGCACGGTTCTCCACCACAACGGGTTGGCCCAACTGCAAGGACATTTGCTGAGCTATAACGCGCGTCATGATGTCCGAGCCGCCCCCTGCTGGGGTTGGAACCACGATGCGGAGCGGCCGCGCTGGAACCTGGGCCGATGCGGCTGCCGCCCCGGCGAGACAGCCCAGCGTGAACGCGCGGCGGGTGTAGAGATTCTTGTAGCTATTGCTGGAATTCATAATGTCCTTAGATGAAGATGGCTGGGTATGTCATCGCACGGTCCCCGCAAGCGTGGGGTTGCGGTATTCGGCCACTAGCGCTGGCATGCGCAGTGTGATGAACTCGCAGCCGTCGGTCCCCGACGTGACCGTTGCGGGGGCTTCATCTGGCGACAGGTAGAAACTCTCCCATTCGCGAAGGCGTTCGCCGGCAACCTGCAGGTCGCCGCGCAGGATCATCCCGAACACGCCCGCGGCGCGCGATGCGATCGAACTGTCGCGCGTGGGCGGCAGCAGGTGCCGCTGTGCATGCAGGTCATCCTGGTCGCTGCCCATTAGTTCGCGGGTGATTTCGTTCGCCTGTTGGGCCAGGTCTGATGCGCCGCCGATCATGAAAGGGCCGGCCGTCGCCTGCTTGCGCGGGCCGCGCAGCATGGACCCCAGCGCTTCCGGCACGAATCCCGCGCCGGAATCGAAGGTGGCCCGGATGGTGAAGTAGGCGAGGCCCTCCGGTCCCGCCGTTATCGGGCCATAACCGGTGTATGCGCCGGCATAGTGCAGCGTGTAGGGGCTCAAGGCATGGGGGCCGATGTTGCCACTGCCCCGCACGAACAGCTGGAACTGGTTCTGCCGGTGATAGTGCGTCCTGAGCACCGAGCCGGGGTCCTGTTCGACCAGGAACATCGAAGGCGTCACCACGCCCTCCTGACCCGAGGCCATCCAGTCGCTCTTCCAGATGGCGAAGTCGTAGTCCTTGGCGTA
>JAYUFR010000150.1:0-5019 GCA_043738625.1 Sterolibacteriaceae bacterium | reverse complement strand
AATACTCGGAGGCAAATCATGCTGAGTTCTGCCGTCACCACCAAAGGGCAAGTTACTGTGCCCGCCGAAATGCGCGCGAAACTGGGTATCAAGCCGGGTGACCGGGTGGGTTTTGTCGAAGAGAATGGGCGGCTGATTTTGCAACCACAACCGCAGGGCATCACCGCCGCGTTCGGCCTCCTCAAGGCAACAAAATCCGCGAGCCTCAAACAAATGGATGCGGCCGTCGCGGATAAACGGAAGCGCCGTGCTCGCCCTTGATACCAATGTCCTGATACGGATACTGATTGACGATCCAGGCTCGGCAAAGCAATGCGCGGCAGCGCGCACGCTCGCCAGTGCTGCGGGCAGTGTTCAAGTATCGCAGGTGGTGCAAATTGAAACCGTCTGGGTGCTGGAGAGCGTCTACGGCTTCACCCGCGCACAACTCGCGGGAGCATTGGGCAGCCTGTTGAGCAACCAGAGTTTCGTACTACAGGAGGTCGATATTTTTCGCGCCGCGCTGGGCGAATTCAGCATCGGCCGCGCCGATTTTGCCGATCACGTCATCCTGATGCAGGCGCGCGCAGAGAATATCGACTTGGCAACGTTCGATCGCAAGTTGAGCAAATTGAAGGGGACGCGTCTGGTTTCGGTCTAGCCAGTTCCAGCGAAAATCCCTGCCAATTTAAGCCAAGACCTCTTGGCCGATTTACGCCGCGATTTCTATGTACTCGACCTGGCTGGAAGGCAAGGGGATGCTGCTTCCATCCTCCCGCAAACCATCAATATGAAACCCGATGGCTTCGCGAATCTCAGCCTCGACTTCCTGGATGCTTGCGCCTGTCGCGATGCACCCGGGCAAATCGGGAACATACGCGGAGTAATTGGTTTCAGCTTTCTCGATTACGATGCCGTAGCGCATGCAGAATCTCGCTGACTTTCAGCGGTAAAGAATATCAGTTTGCGCATTTGCAAACAATGCCTGGATGGCCGCGCCACTATTCCGAAAGCGTCCACTCTCCAGACAGCACCTTTTCCGCCCACATCAGCGCAGTGATGGTCTTGGCATCGGTGATCTCGGCATCGCGCACCGCCAGCAGGGCGTCGGCGACGCTCATCTCGATCACGTCGAGCAATTCGCCGTGATCACGCTCGTGGCCGACATAGCTCAGGCCATGCGCCATGAAAATTTCGATGCGTTCGTTTGAGTAACCGATGCACGGATGCATGGTGCCGAGGTGGCCCCAGGTTTTTGCCTTGTATCCTGTTTCTTCCTTCAGCTCGCGGCGGGCGGTATCGAGTGGATGTTCACCGGCGTCGATCTTGCCGGCGGGCAGTTCGAGGAAGATACGGCGTAACGGATAACGAAACTGGCGCTCGAACAGCAGCTTGCCGTTGTCGAGCACGGCGATGACAACGACCGCGCCGGGATGGGCCACCCATTCGCGAATGCTTTCGTGGCCGTTGGGTAGTCTGACGCGATCGCTGTGGACGTGGAGCAGTACGCCATCAAACACCGCTTCACTCGATAGTTCGGTTTCGATCAGGTCTTCGTCTTTCACCACTCAACTCCTGCGCTGCCGCCACAGATAGCGCGCCAGAAAGCCGGGGAAGGCCAGCACGATGAACAGACAGAAGGTGATGGCGTAGAACTGCCAGTCCTGCGGGTACGTCGAACCGTAAGCACGTGCCTCAAGCCTCATGGCGATGGCGCCGACGATGAAGTAGCCGGCAACGGCCTCCAGCAGGCGCCAGCCGAAGGCTTTCTCACCGGCACGTGGCGCGACGACAAACAGGATTCTGCGGGTGAAGAACGGCAGGTTGGCCGCCACCATGGCGAGGACGACGACAAGAGCCTGCGCTACCGTCATCTTTGATTCACTAGGCGCCGAGAGAAAGCCTCAGCGCCACCAGGCAGGGAACGATGACGAATTGCGGAAACAGTCCGAGCAGCGCAATGGCGATGCCATTTGCCGAGAGCAACACACGGAACGGCAGCGCGGCCTGAATGGGCGCATGATCAAGCGGCGCATCGAAGTACATCAGCTTCACCACGCGCAGGTAGTAGAAGGCACCGATCAGCGAGAACAGCACGGCGAACACGGCGACGCCGACATGGCGGGCGGCGACGATGACCGTCAGCACCGAGAACTTGGCAAAAAAGCCGATGAAGAAAGGAATGCCGGCCATGGAGAACATCAGCACCAGCATGACGGCGGCGAACCACGGGCTGCGCTGGTTCAGGCCCTTGAAGTCGTCAAGGTTCTCGGCTTCATGGCCGGGGCGTGACAGCAGCAGGATCATGCCGAACGACGCCAGCGCCATCAGTACATACGCTACGGTGTAATACATGGCCGCGGTGTAGGCCGACAACGCGTAGGCGCGATCGCCTGCGACTACGCCGGCAGTCAGCGCCAGCACCATGAAGCCCATGTGCGAAATCGCCGAATAGGCCAGCATGCGCTTGATGTTTTTCTGGGCGATGGCGGCAAGGTTGCCCAGGCCGATCGACAACACGGCCAGCACCAGCAGCATGGTTTGCCACTGCGGCGCAAGTTCGAACATGCCGGAAACCAGCAGCCGCATCACGATGGCGAATCCGGCAAGTTTGGGTGCCGAGGCAATGAACAGGGTCACCGCTGTCGGCGCACCTTCATAGACATCCGGGATCCACATGTGGAAGGGCACCACGCCGAGCTTGAAGGCGAGACCGGCGACGATGAACACCAGCCCCAGCAGCATCACGCTATGGTTGTAGTCGCCCTCGTAGATTTCCCGCGCGATGGCATCGATTTGCAGCGTGCCGGAAGCGCCGTAAAGCATCGACATGCCATAGAGCAGCAAGCCCGACGCCAGTGCGCCGAGGACAAAAAACTTCATCGCTGCTTCGGTGGCGCGCGCCGAATCGCGGTCGATGGCGACCAGCGCATAGAGCGACAGGGAGAGCAGCTCCACGCCAAGATAAATGGTCAGCAGATGGTTGGCCGAAATCATCACCATCATGCCCAGTGTGGCGAACAGCACCAGCAGGTAGAACTCACCCTTGTCGAGATTGCGCGCCTTGAGATAACCACGGCTGTACACAAGCATCACGATGACCGCTGCATAGGTCAGCAGCTTGAGGAAATCGGAAAGCAGGTCGTCGACAAACATGTTGCTGAAGGTCAGCACCGAATGACCATCGGCGGTGAAGTAGGTAATCGCGCCGCAGAACAGCAGCGTAGCGACGCTGAGCAGCGGCACCACGGCGCGGTGGGTTTTGCCGACCAGCAGGTCGACAAGCAAGATCACGCAGGTCATGGCGAGCAGGAAGATCTCCGGCAGGGCCGGGAGCAGGTTGGGCATGACAAAATTGTTCAGCATCGGGGTTCTCGCGCCGTCACATCAGTTTGCTCGTCGCGACATGCTTGAGCAGGTTGTCCACCGCAGCGTGCATCACTTCGGTAAAGGGGAAGGGATACAGGCCCATGGCCAGCACCGAGGTCGCCAGCAGGCCGAGCACCAGAAATTCGCGCTTGTTGATGTCGGTCAGCGCAGCAACCTTCGGATTGGTGACCGCGCCGAACACCACGCGCTTGACCATCCACAGCGTATAGGCCGCACCGAGAATCAACGTGGTCGCGGCAGCGAAGCCGATCCAGAAATTGAACTTGACCGCACCCAGTGCCACCATGAACTCACCAACAAATCCGGAGGTCGCCGGCAACCCGGAATTGGCCATGGCGAACAGCACGAACAGCGTGGCAAATTTGGGCATGGTGTTCACCACACCGCCATAGTCGGCGATCTGGCGCGAATGCAGGCGGTCGTACATGACGCCGATGCAAAGGAACATCGCTGCGGAGACGAAGCCGTGGGAGATCATCTGCACCAGCGCACCTTCGACCCCGATCTGGTTGAAGATAAAGAAACCAAGAGTCACGAAGCCCATGTGCGAGATCGACGAATAAGCCACCAGCTTTTTCATGTCGGCCTGCACCAGCGCAACGAAACCGATGTAGATAACGGCGATCAGTGACAGCGTGATCATCATCGGTGCAAAAAAATGGCTGGCGTCGGGAACAATGGGCAACGAGAAGCGGATAAATCCGTAGGCACCGAGCTTGAGTGCAATCGCCGCCAGCACCACTGAGCCGCCAGTCGGCGCTTCAACGTGGGCGTCGGGCAACCAGGTATGCACCGGCCACATCGGCACCTTGACCGCAAACGAGACGAGGAAGGCGATGAAAATCAGTTTTTGCACATTGAGATCAAGCGGCAACTGCTGCCAATCGAGGACGCTGAAGCTGCCCGAATGAATGAACAGATAGACAAAGGCCACCAGCATCAGCAGCGAACCAAACAGCGTGTAGAGGAAAAACTTGAGCGCCGCATAGACCCGGTTCGGCCCGCCCCAGACGCCGATGATCAGGTACATCGGGATCAGCGTGGCTTCGAAGAACACGTAGAACAGCAAGCCGTCGAGCGCGCAGAACACGCCGACCATCAGGCCCGACAAGATCAGGAACGCGCCCATGTACTGGTTCACGCGGTCGGTGATCACGTCCCAGGCGGCGATCACGACGATCACGGTGATGAAGGCGGTGAGCGGCACGAACCACAGCGAGAGGCCGTCGAGGCCGAGCCGGTAGTGCACATTGAAGCGGCTGATCCAGGCCAGCTTCTCCTGGAACTGCATCGCGGCGGTGCCGGAATCGAAGCCGCCGATGAGCGGCAAGGTGACGACGAAACTTGCCAGCGCCGCGATCAGTGCGACCCAGCGCACCGCGCCGGCGTGCTCGTCGCGCCCGACCGCGAGCAGCACGGTGCCCGACACGATCGGCAGCCAGATGGCCAGGCTCAAAAGACCCATTTTCTTGTTCTCCGCGCTCTTTGACTTGGCGACTGTGGGGGCCGCACGCTACTTGCTTAGAAGAGCGGCCAGAAACGGCCACAACTGCCAGGTCATCAACGCGATGACGCCCACGACCATCACCAGGGCGTACATGTAGAGGTAGCCCGACTGCAGGCCGCGCCCGAAGGTCGCCACGGCACCCA
>JAYUFR010000149.1:0-14699 GCA_043738625.1 Sterolibacteriaceae bacterium | reverse complement strand
AATACGGCTGGCGCGAACAACTCACGCATATCCTGGCCAAGGTGGAGACGCACAATCATCCGACCGCGATCTCGCCGTTCCCCGGCGCGGCCACCGGCGCGGGCGGTGAGATTCGCGACGAAGGTGCTACCGGGCGCGGTTCCAAGCCCAAGGCCGGGTTGTGCGGATTCTCGGTGTCCGATCTGCGCATTCCCGGCTACGTGCAACCGTGGGAATCGAACTACGGCAAGCCGGACCGCATTGCCTCGGCGCTCGACATCATGATCGAGGGGCCGATCGGTGCGGCGGCGTTCAACAACGAATTCGGCCGGCCCAATCTGGCCGGTTACTTCCGCACTTTCGAACAGGAAGTGGCCGGTGAAATGCGCGGCTATCACAAGCCGATCATGATCGCCGGCGGCGTCGGCAGCATTGTCGACGCGCATGCCTTCAAGATCGCGTTTCCGGCCGGCACGCTGCTGATCCAGCTCGGTGGTCCGGGCATGCTGATCGGCCTTGGCGGCGGCGCGGCATCGAGCATGGCAACCGGCGCCAATACCGCCGATCTTGACTTCGCTTCGGTGCAGCGTGGCAACGCCGAGATCCAGCGTCGCGCGCAGGAGGTGATTGATCGTTGCTGGCAACTGGCCGACTCAAATCCTATCCTCGCGATCCACGATGTTGGCGCCGGCGGCATTTCCAATGCCATGCCGGAACTGGCGCATGGCGCCGGTCGTGGCGCGCATTTCGACCTGCGCGCCATTCCCTCGGAAGAGACGGGCATGTCGCCGCGCGAGATCTGGAGCAACGAGGCGCAGGAGCGCTATGTGCTGGCGATTGCCGCCGAGCGTCTCGACGAATTCCGTGCGTTGTGCGAGCGCGAGCGCTGCCCGTTTGCGGTGCTCGGTGTGGCCACCGACGACGGTCAGTTGGTGGTGCAGGACGACCACTTCGGCAACAAGCCAGTGGACATGTCGCTCGATGTGCTGCTCGGCAAGCCGCCGCGCATGCATCGCAACGCCATTCGTGTATCCCGTTCCGGGACGCCACTGGAAATTGAAAAGTTCGACCTGAAGGATGCCGCGTGGCGGGTACTGCGCCTGCCCAGTGTGGCCTCGAAGAATTTCCTGATCACCATCGGCGACCGCAGCGTCGGCGGCCTTACCGCGCGCGACCAGATGGTCGGTCCGTGGCAGGTGCCGGTGGCTGACGTGGCGGTGACTGCGATGGGCTTCGACACAACCCTGGGCGAGGCCTTTGCCATGGGTGAACGCACACCGCTGGCGCTGCTCGATGGCCCGGCATCGGGGCGGATGGCGGTCGGAGAGGCGATCACCAATATCGCCGCGGCTGACATTGACCACCTGTCGAAGATCAAGCTTTCCGCCAACTGGATGGCGGCGGCCGGTCATGCTGAAGATTCCATCCTGTTCGACACGGTGAAGACGGTCGGCCTCGAGTTTTGCCCGCAGCTCGGCATCAGCATTCCGGTGGGCAAGGATTCCCTCTCCATGAACACGCGCTGGAACAAGGAGGGCATCGAAAAACAGGTCACGTCGCCGCTGTCGCTGATCATTACCGCGTTTGCACCGTGCGCGGACATCCGCAAGACATTGACGCCGCAATTGCGCCGTGATGCCGAAGTTGGCGAAACCGAATTACTGCTGATCGATCTGGGCGAGGGCCGCAACCGGCTCGGTGGCTCGGCGCTGGCGCAGGTCTATGGCCTGATCGGTGATGTAACGCCCGATGCGGAGGTGACATCGCTGAAAGCCTTCTTTGCTGCGATCCAGCGCCTCAACCGCGATGGAAAAGTCCTCGCCTATCACGACCGCTCCGACGGCGGCCTGTTCGCCACGGTGTGCGAGATGAGCTTCGCCGCCCATCTCGGCGTGTCGCTGAATCTCGATACGCTCTGCTACGACCCGTTGATGAACGACGTGGACGGCATTGAGCGTTCACCGCAAATCCTTGATGGCCGCATGCAGGATCGCCTGATCACGGCGCTGTTCAACGAGGAACTCGGCGCGGTGATCCAGATCCGGCGCGAGGATCGTTCGGCCGTGATGCAAACGCTGCGCGACGCTGGCCTGGGCCGCTGCTCGCACTTGATCGGCAGCACCAACCCGTTCGACGAAGTGCGCATCTGGCGCAATGCCAAGCAAGCCTTTAGTGCCAAGCGCGTCGAGTTGCAACAGGCATGGAGCGA
The DNA here is from genome assembly GCA_043738625.1 of Sterolibacteriaceae bacterium. Taxonomy (GTDB): domain Bacteria; phylum Pseudomonadota; class Gammaproteobacteria; order Burkholderiales; family Rhodocyclaceae; genus JANYCD01. Next base: position 12,511 of record JAYUFR010000149.1, on the reverse strand, counting down.
GGTGAGCTACCAGATCGCCAACTTGCGCGACGACCCGGCCTGCGCGCTTGAGGAATTCGAAGCACTGGCCGATGCCGGTGATCCGGGCTTGTCGGTGAAGCTGACGTTCGATCCAGAGGATGTTGTAGGAGCGGCGCCATCGCCGCGATTGAATCGGCCCGATGGCGGGCCTCCTACAATGTTAGCGGCGCGGCCGAAGATTGCGATTCTTCGTGAACAAGGGGTGAACGGCCAGGTCGAGATGGCTGCGGCCTTCGACCGTGCCGGCTTCACCGCGGTGGATGTGCACATGACCGACCTGCAAACCGGCCGCGTCAAGCTGGCCGGCTTCAGCGGCTTTGCTGCATGCGGTGGGTTTTCCTACGGCGACGTGCTGGGCGCCGGGCAGGGCTGGGCCAAGTCGATCCTGTTCAACAACAAATTGCGCGACGAGTTTGCCGCCTTCTTCCAGCGTGGCGACAGCTTCGCGCTGGGCGTGTGCAACGGTTGCCAGATGATGAGCCATCTCACCGGCATCATCCCCGGCGCCGGGCACTGGCCAGAGTTTCAGCGCAACCGCAGCGAACAGTTTGAAGCGCGCCTGGTGATGGTCGAGATTGCGCAATCGCCGTCATTGTTCTTTGCCGGCATGGCCGGTTCGCGGCTGCCGGTGGTGGTGTCACATGGCGAAGGTCGTGCATTGTTTGCCGATGCGCGCGCCCAGGACGTTGCGCAAGTTGTGCTGCGCTATGTCGACAATCGCGGTACCGTCGCCACGCGTTATCCGTCCAACCCGAACGGCTCGCCGGACGGCATTGCCGGCCTCACTACAGCCGACGGCCGCTTCACCATCATGATGCCGCACCCGGAACGCATCGTCCGTAGCGTGCAAATGTCGTGGCATCCCGCCGGCCAGGGCGAAGACTCGCCGTGGCTCACGCTGTTCCGCAACGCGCGGAGAGCGGTCGGGTAGTCGATGGTCGCCGTCGCCAGCTCGCTCTCCGCCGCCGGCCTTGATGCACGCGCGTTCGAGCGGGCCGCGACAGGTCTTGACGAAGAGGCGCGCAAACGCCTGACCGAGGCGCTGGAGTTCGCGCAATCGGTCTATGGCGCGCGCAATCTCGGTACCGGAGAACCTGCCTTTCCGCATGCGGTGGCGATGGCGATGATGCTGGCCACGCTTCATCTCGATCTTGACACCCGCATCGCTGCGCTGCTGTTCGACGTATCGCATGACCTTGCGGATTATCAGGAGGCCATCACCAAACGCTTCGGCGATACGGTAACGCAACTGGTCGCCGGCCTGCACCGGCTCGCGCCGCTGCGCCTGCTGACGCGCACGCATGGCAGCGTGGCCGAGGTGAAGTCCGATACCGAAATTCTGCGCAAGATGCTGCTGGCGATGGTGGCCGACATCCGCGTCGTGTTGTTGCGGCTGGCTTCGCGTACCCAGACCCTGCGCTGGCTGACCGATCATGAAACTGCGGAGCGCGCAAACATTGCGCGCGAGAGCCTGGAAATTTATGCGCCGCTCGCCAACCGGCTCGGCGTGTGGCAGTTCAAGTGGGAACTGGAAGACCTCTCGTTTCGTTTTCTCGAACCGGTCACTTACAAGCGCATCGCAAAGATGCTCGACGAGCGCCGCGTCGAGCGCGAGTCGTTCATCCAAAATGCAGTGGTGCGACTGAAGAATGAATTGAGCGCGGTGGGCATTGCGGCGGAAGTCTATGGCCGGCCGAAACACATCGTCAGCATCTGGAACAAGATGCGCGCCAAAAGCCTGGACTTCGAGCAAGTCCATGATGTGCGGGCGCTGCGCATCATTGTCGATGAGCTGAAGGATTGCTACACCGCGCTGGGCATCGTGCATCACCTGTGGCAGCCGATCAGCGGCGAGTTCGACGATTACATCGCCCATCCCAAGAGCAACCATTACCGCTCACTGCATACCGCGGTGATCGTGGAAGATGGACGCTCGCTGGAAGTGCAAATCCGCACCCGCGAGATGCATCAGCACAGCGAACTGGGCGTGGCAGCCCATTGGCGCTACAAGGAGGCCGCAGCGCCAACGCGCGCCGGTGGCGTCTACGACGACAAGATCGCCTGGCTGCGCCAACTGCTGTCGTGGCGTGACGAGATCACCGACTCGTCAACCTGGGTTGAACACTTCAAGCAAGCCGCGCTCGACGACACCATCTACGTGCTGACGCCGCAGGGCAGGGTGATCGATCTGCCGCGCGGCGCCGCGCCGATCGACTTTGCCTATCGGCTGCACACCGATCTCGGCCACCGTTGCCGCGGCGCACGCGTGGACGGGCAGATGGTTCCGCTCAACCGTCCGCTGAGCAACGGGCAACGCGTCGAGATCGTCTCCGTTCGCGACGGCGGGCCGTCACGCGACTGGCTAAATCCGGCACAACACTATCTCGCCACCAACGGTGCGCGGCGCAAGGTGCGGCAGTGGTTTGCGGTGCAGGAAGAGGCCGAACTTTTCTCGCAGGGGCGGGCTTTCGTCACCCGCGAATTACAGCGCGAAGGCCAGAGCCAGGCCAACCTCGAAGAACTGTCACAGAAGCTGGACTTCCGCGACATCAACGCCATGTTCCTCGCCGCCGCGCATGGGGAACTGGGCATGCGCCAGATCCAGATCGCGTTGCGCGGCACACCGGACGAGGCGTTGCCGCCAGCGGAGTTGCTGACCAAGCGCAGCCGCGCTGGTGACAGCCATGTGCTCATCGTCGGCGTGGACAAACTGCTGACCCAGCTCGGTCGCTGTTGCAAGCCGGCGCCGCCCGACGCCATCACCGGCTTTGTCACACGCGGCAAGGGCGTCTCGATTCACCGCGTCAAATGCGTCAACTTCCGCAACATGTCGGCGCGCAATCCCGAGCGGGTGATCGGCGCCGAGTGGGGTCAGGCGCCCAACGCGTTTTATGCGGTCGATCTCGCCGTCGAAGCCAACGACCGACAGAGCCTGCTGCGCGATATTTCAGAAGTGTTTTCCAAACAGCAGATCAATGTCACGGCGGTAAAAACACTGTCCAGAGGCGGCATGGCGCGCATGGCGTTCACCGTGGAATTGCCGGGGGTAGGGACGTTGCAGAAGGTTCTGACCTTGTTGGGTGAGGTGGCGGGAGTAGTTTCGGCGAAGCGGGTTTGAAGTACGTTAACCTCGCTTTATGCCATGTTCAGGGTAGTGACAACCGGCAAACTTTGCACTCAGCTTTGAATCGCTTTTGGTAAAGGATCCTCTTGGCTTGGCCGCGCCAAAGTGGGCGCACTGCGCACCATCCAGGTAAACCGCCTTATCTCATCCAGCCAGCGCAGTCTGTCAAGCAAGGGAATGCGACTGTAGGCGAGGAGGCGCTCGTCCGATATTTCGTAGGCGAAGTCGGGGTATTCCATATCAAGTTTCTCTCAACTGTTTGAGGCGTTCCAGTGCTGCGATATCGGATTGATCACGTTGACGCCCGGTGCCAGTCTTGAGGGCGATCAAATCGTCGATGTGGGCGAGTTGGACATGATGATTGCCGACGATTTTTTCAATACGCCGTTGCCATGCTTGGCTGAAGTCAATTTTTGGCCGGATCAGTATGTCCAATGTCGGAGCAGAGGGTTCGGGTGGCCGCAGGCCAAAGGCGAGCATGTGTTTTTCATCTGTCCAACGTTTAAGCTTTGCCGGATCGGCGAGGTCTTCCAACTGTACTGGCATTGCCGGCTTTAGTTGCAGCTGTCGCGCCGCCCGCAAGAAGGCTTGCAGATTGTTACCGTCCATGGCGAGCATGAGGTCAATGTCCATGGTCGCTCGTTCGACGCCATGAATATTGAGTGCCAGCCCACCGATCAGCAGGTAGCGGACTTGTTCCTGATCGAGCGCGCGGAAGAGATCAAGGTAGAACATGCCGGGAATCTAGCATTGTTCGCATATGAATCAAAGCGGCTTTGGCGGGAGTGTTATTGGACTGCGCGACGGTCAATCCGCTGGAGCCAGACTTTCCAACAAAAACTCCTGTGCGCAAATGCGCGTGCGCTTGGTTGGCTTCAGTTGATAGTCGCCACTACTGTCCATTTCCCACGCCTGGCTGTTGTCGGCGAGATAGGGGCGCAGACCTTCCTTGATGACGCGGCTTTTTAGTTTTGGATCGAGTACCGGAAAGGCGAGTTCAATGCGGCGGAAGAAGTTGCGTTCCATCCAGTCGGCGCTTGAGAGGTAGATGGTTTCCTTGCCGTCGGCATGGAAGTAGAAGATGCGATGGTGTTCGAGGAAGCGGCCCACCACGGAGCGCACGCGGATGTTTTCGGAAAGCTTCTTGACACCCGGCCGCAGGGCACAGACGCCGCGCACGATCAGCTCGACCTGGACGCCGGCTTGCGAGGCTTCATATAGCGCCTCGATTACTGCCGGGTCGAGCAATGAATTCATCTTGGCGATGATTTTCGCCGGCTTGCCTGCCTTGGCGTTTGCGGTTTCCTGCTGGATGCCCGCCACCACGTTGGAGTGCAGCGAGAACGGCGCGACCCACAAGTGATGCAGCTTGCCGGCCTTGCCCATACCGGTGAGCTGCTTGAATACTTCGTTGACGTCTTCGCCAATTTCGGGATTGCCGGTCAGCAGTCCAAAGTCGGTGTAGAGCCGCGTGGTACGCGGATGATAGTTACCGGTGCCGAGGTGGATGTAGCGGCGGTAGCCCTTGTCCTCGCGGCGCAGCACCATCAGCATCTTGGCGTGGGTTTTGTAGCCGAACACGCCATACACCACATGGGCGCCGACCTCTTCGAGCCGGCTGGCGATGTCGAGGTTGGCTTCTTCATCGAAGCGCGCCATCAGTTCCACCACCACCGTGACTTCCTTGCCGTTCTGCGCGGCGCGCAGCAGATGCTGCATCAGCACCGAGTCGGTGCCGGTGCGATACACCGTCATTTTGATGGCGATCACCTGCGGATCTTCGGCCGCCTGCTCCAGTAACTGGATGACCGGATTGAACGACTGGAACGGATGATGGAGCAGGATGTCCTGCTTGCGTATGCTGGAAAAAATGTCGTAGCGCTTGGTCAGTATCTTTGGGCTGCCGGGTTGAAACGGCGGGTACTTGAGATGGGGCAGATCGACCAGGTCGGGCAGCGACATCAGCCGTACCAGATTGACGATGCCGGGCACGCGGTACAGGTCATCGTTCTTCAGTCCGAACTGGGCCAGCAGAAAATCGGCCATGATCGGTGAGCAACTGTCGGCGACTTCCAGCCGCACTGCATCGCCGAAGTGGCGTTGTGGCAATTCGCCTTGCAGCGCCGTGCGCAGGTTTTTGACTTCTTCGTCGTCGACGAACAAATCGGAATTGCGCGTCACACGGAACTGATAGCAACCGAGCACATTCATGCCGGCGAAAAGTTCATTGACGTGCTCGTGCATGATCGACGACAGGAACACGAAACCATAGTCGATGCCGGTGATGGCCTTGGGCAGTTGAATGATGCGCGGCAGGGCGCGTGGCGCCTGCACGATGGCGGCGCCACCGGAACGGCCGAAGTCGTCCTTGCCTTCCAGCTCCACTGCGAAATTGAGACTTTTGTTGAGCACCCGCGGAAAAGGGTGGGCCGGGTCGAGCCCGATTGGGGTCAGTACCGGCATCACTTCGCGCAGAAAATAGTCATGCACCCATTTTTTTTGCGCGTCGTTGAGTTCGCTGCGGCGCAGGGACACCACGCCCTTGGCACGCAGCGCAGGCAGGATCACGTCGTAGAGCAGGGCATATTGTTCCGCCACCAAGGCATGCGCCTGCACTGCGACGCGCTGGAATACCTCGTGCGGTGGCAGGCCGTCGGTGCCGGCAGCATGGCTGCCGAGCTTGATCTGCTCCTTCAGTCCGGCGGCGCGGATCTCGAAAAACTCGTCGAGATTGCTGGACACGATGCACAGGAAACGCAGCCGCTCCAGCAACGGCACACGATCATCGGCCGCCTGTGCGAGTACCCGGCGATTGAAGGCAAGCAGGGACAATTCACGGTTGATGAAATGTTCCGGCAGATGCAGGTGCGGCGTATTCGTTGTATTCATGCGGGCTTTGTTGGACGGGGTTTCCCCCGAATGTCCCCTTATTTTCTTACGAAGATGTTTCATTTTGATGAAACCTCCGTTGCCCTGGTTTGGTCCTGCATAACGATCGGGCGCCTTGTGGGCGATGCTAGAATTCGAGTCATTATCTCGCACATTCCGCCATGGCTTACGATCTGATTGCCGCTGTTGATCTGGGTTCCAACAGCTTTAGGCTCCAGGTTGGGCGGGTAGTCGGCAACCAGATTTATCCGCTTGACTCCCTCAAAGATTCGGTGCGGCTGGCGGCGGGGCTGACGTCAGACAAGAAACTGGACGGGCCTTCGCAAACGCGAGGCCTTGAGGCGCTGGCTCGTTTCGGCGAGCGTTTGCGCGGCCTTGACCCCGGCGCGGTGCGCGCGGTGGCGACCAATACGCTGCGTGTGGCCAAGAATGCACCGCAGTTTCTGGCTCAGGCCGAAGCTGCACTGGGCTTTCCCATCGAGGTGATTGCCGGTCGTGAAGAAGCGCGCCTGATCTATCTCGGCGTAGCCCATACGCTGCCCAATCCCAAGACCCAGCAACTGGTGGTCGACATTGGCGGCGGTTCGACCGAGTTCATCATCGGCAAAAATTTCCGGCCGCGCCAGCTTGAGTCGCTTTATATGGGCTGTGTCAGTTACAGCCTGAAGTATTTTCCCGACGGCAATGTGGACAAGCGCAGCATGAAGGAAGCGGAGCTCGCCGCGCGCAACGAGTTGCAGACCATCGTCAAGAGTTACCGCGACATTGGCTGGGAAGAGGCGGTCGGCTCTTCCGGCACGGCCAAGGCGATTGCCGACCTGCTGGAGCTGAACAAGTTTTCGGATTCCGGCATCAACCGTGCCGCTCTTGAGCATCTGCGCAGCCTGCTGATTGTGGCCGGCAACGCCAATCGTTTGACGCTTGATGGTTTGCGCCAGGACCGGGTGCCGGTGCTGCCGGGCGGCATCGCCATCATGTCGGCGGTGTTCCGTGAATTCGGCCTGGAACAGATGACCTTCTCTGATGGCGCGCTGCGGCTGGGCGTGCTCTATGATCTGCTCGGGCGCTATCACCACGAAGATCTGCGCGAGGCTACAGTCACCCAGTTCATGCAGCGCTACGAAGTGGACCAGCGCCAGGCCGAACTGGTGAGCCGCACTGCGCGAATGCTGCTGTGTCAGATCGCGCCGGAATGCAGCAAGGATGATCATCCCGACGCGCAGTTCCTGACGTGGGCGGCACGCTTGCATGAAATTGGCATTTCAGTGGCGCACAGCAGTTACCACAAGCACAGCGCCTATATTCTTGCCAACGCCGACATGCCGGGTTTTTCGCGTCACGATCAGAGCCGCTTGTCGCGCATCGTGTTGGGCCATCGCGGCAAGCTGGAGCGAGTGCAGTCGGCCACACAGGAGGGGCGTGAATGGCGGCTGATTTTTTGCCTGCGCATTGCCACGCTGTTGCATCGCTCGCGCAAGGATGCTGCATTGCCCGATATCGGCGCGGCGCTCAGCGGCAAGGGCTATCAACTGAGCTTTGACAAAGCCTGGCTCGATGATTCGCCACTGACCCTGGCGGCACTGACCGAAGAGCAGCAGCAGTGGCAGGCGCTGGGCATGCCGCTGCGCATCCAGGAGCTGGGTGTCGCCTGAGCAGTGAGCGGCGATCAGCCTACGAACGCGCTGGTGAGCAGCTCATACGAACGCAGCCGCGTGGCGTGATCGTAGATGTTGGAGGTGATCATCACTTCCGATGCGCCGCAGGCCCGTGCCTTGGCATCAACCTGCTCGGCAACCAGATCCGGTGGTCCGACGACAGTCAGTGCTCGACGCGCGTCGACGATGCGTCGCTCCGCTGCAGAATATGGATAGCGCATGGCCTCTTCCGGACTGGGCAAGGGAATGAATTCACCGCGATGGATGCTTACCCAAAGCAGGTCCATGCTGGTTGCAATGATGTCGGCTTCTTCCTGTGTTTCGGCGCACACCACGGCAACGCCGAGGATCGTATGTGATTCAGGAAATTGTACGGAAGGCACGAAGCTGCGTCGGTAAGCTTCGAAGGCGGGTGCCGCGGGCGAGGGGCTGAAGTGGCTGGCGAAGCTGTAGCCCATGCCCGCATTGCCCGCCATCTGTGCGCTGGCGCCGCTGGAGCCAAGTATCCAGATGGGTGGCAGCGGTGCATCGTTGGGCATGGCGGCGAGATTCTTCATCCAGTGCCCGGGCGGAAACTCTGACTGCCCGCACAAGGTCAACACTTCGCCCAGCAGTTGCGGGAAATGGCCGCCATCGACGGCACGCAGGGCGCGCGAGGCGGTCTGGTCCGAACCTGGTGCACGACCGATGCCCAGATCGATGCGGTCGGGATGCAGCGCGGCAAGCGTGCGAAAGGCCTCGGCAATGCGCAACGGTGCGTGGTTTGGCAGCATGATGCCGCCCGAGCCGACGCGCAGCGTGGTGGTGGCCGATGCCACATGGCCGATCAGAATTTCTGGCGCAGAACTGGCGACGCTGTGCATGCCGTGGTGTTCGGCAAACCAGTAGCGCACGTAACCCAGTCGCTCGGCAAGCCGGGCCAGATCGCCCACGCGATGTACTGCGGCCGCTGCGCTGTCGTTCGAGCCGACCGGGACGAGATCAAGTACCGAAAGTGGAATCATGCGCGTTGTGCATCCAGCCAGATCTCCATGCCCTGGGCATTGAGGTCGATGTCCGTGGCGAAGAAATCGGTCGCGTCGCGGCCCTGCAGTTTCCAGCCTTGTTGCTCTGCTTCTTTTTTCATCAGTTGCTCCAATCCGTGTTTGATCCGTTGGTGGCGTTCGGCGCCGGCATCTGTTTCGCGTTGCGCGACTTCCAGTTGCGCATCGATCAGGCGGTGCATGTCGCCGGCCAGCCGTTGCACATCGTGCGCCTGGCTGTAATGGGTGACATAAACCGCCGCCGGCTTGAAGGCGGCGATCATGTCAACAGAGCGATGCAGGGCGACGGGGTCGAACTGGCTCGGCGAGGTGGTGGGGTAGATGAACTGGCGACCACCAGCATCGAGATGGCGGTAGGAGAGGCCGAAGGTATCGCCGGTGAAAATGTGGCCGGAGCGGCTGTCGCGGATCACGATGTGGTGCTTGGCGTGGCCCGGCGAATCGAGCAGCAGCAGTTCGCGATCGCCCAGCGCGAGGGTTTGTTCGTGACTGGCTTCGATGATGCGGTCGACCGGAATGGGCAGGATGTCGCCGTACAGGGCGCGGGTGTGTTCCTTGCCATAGACCGCGAACACCGCTTCGACCAGTTTCGACGGGTCGGCCATGTGGCGCACGCCGCGCGGGTGCACGACGAGTTGTGCCTGCGGCAGTTCGCGCATCAGCAGCCCGGCGCCGCCGGCATGGTCGAGATGGATGTGGGTGAGAATGACGTAATCGACGTTCTGGCGCGGGATGTCGAATTCGTCGAGCGCAGCCAGCATGGCCGGCACGGAGTCATTGGTGCCGGTGTCGATGAAGGCGGCGCGACCGTTTTCCACGATCAGGTGAATGGCATCGTAGATCGGCTTTTTATAACCGGAATCAATGGCGACGATGCCGTGCTCGTAGCGGGTGAGAGATTGCATGGCGTGATGCGGGGATGCAGTGTGGAAGAGGGCAGGATAGCAAACACAGGCACCGATGCGGACCGCAGTTCAACCCTGGGGTCCGGCGCATTGACAGCCGACACACCGGCTGAATGAGGCAGACCCTAGGCGATGGCTGCCTCGATCTCGGCGAAAGTTTGGGCAACTCCGACGGTGCTGATCTGTATGCCCAACTGCCGGGCGAGCTGTGTGGACGAGAATATGCCGCGCAATACCTGTCGTCCCGCAGCATCCTGTTCGATCACGATTGCGTGCTGGCGGCCGGCCTCCTTCAGCGTCGCGACGATGTGTCCGACCTCGGCATGGGACACGTCGGCCATGGACACGGCCTCCATGTTTTCCACCGGCGTCATGAGGTGATCGACGAGCAGTTCCTCCCGCCGGACGTCACGTTTTTGGGATATCTGCATGGGTTTCTCGCCGACCAGGTCGGTGGCGGTGATGACTCCCAGCAGATGTTGAGCAGCATCGGTGACGAACAGCATGCGAACGCCACGGTGAATCATCGCCTGGTTGGCCTCGGAGAGGGTGGCGCTGGCGACGATGGAGGCAGCGGGAATCCTGGTCAGATCGGTCATCACGTGCAGCGCGGGAGACTCGACGCTCACGGAGGGCAGATTGAGTTGCTTCGGTACGAAGCATTCCTGGCGGGATACGGGGATGAGTTTCAGGGGCTTGTAGACGGCGCGTTTCATGATCGACATCCTCCTTTGGAATTGGGCCAACCTGCATCCAATATAGTTCCCTCTGGAAATCCTGCCAGCAAGACAACAAAAAGGGGTCGCAGCTCCCTTTTTGTTTTGGTCGTGATGAATGGCTACATCTGCTGGTAAATCGGCCCCTCGCCGCCCTGCGGTACGACCCAGTTGATGTTCTGCGTCGGATCCTTGATGTCGCAGGTCTTGCAGTGCACACAGTTTTGCGCATTGATCTGCAGACGCGGATTGTTGCCCTCGGCATCGCGGACGATTTCGTAGACGCCGGCCGGACAGTAGCGCTGCTCGGGCGCAGCGTAGAGTTCGAGGTTGATGCGGATCGGGACCGAGGCATCCTTCAGTGTCAGGTGACAGGGCTCGTTCTCTTCGTGATTGGTGTTGGACATAAACACCGAGGACAGGCGATCAAAGGTAATCACGCCATCCGGTTTCGGGTAATCGATCTTTGCGCACTGCGCCACGGGGAGCAGGGATAGATGGTCCGGTTTGGTTCCATGCAACGTCCATGGTGGGCTCTTGATGCCGAGCTTGGGCAGGAACCAGTGTTCGATACCGGTCATCAGTTGTCCGATCAGGCCGCCTTTCTTGAACCACAGCTTGAAGTTGCGATATTGATCGAGCTCTTCCTTGAGCCAGCTCTTCTCGAAGGCTTCCGGGTAGGCGGCGAGTTCATCGGCTGAGCGACCGGCGGCGAGCGCATCGGCCACGGCTTCGGCGCAGAGCATGCCGGATTTGATGGCGGCATGGCTGCCTTTGATGCGCGCGGCGTTCATGTAGCCTGCGTCGCAGCCCACGAGCGCGCCGCCAGGAAACACCGTCTTCGGCAGCGCCTGCGGCGAGCCGTTGTTGATGGCGCGCGCGCCATAGCTGAGGCGCTTGCCGCCTTCGATGTGGGCGCGGATGGCGGGATGTGTCTTCCAGCGCTGCATTTCCTCGAATGGGTTGATCCACGGGTTCTTGTAATCGAGGCCCAGCACGAAGCCGAGAGTGACCTTGTTATCCGCAAGGTGGTAGAGAAAGCCGCCGCCGAAGGTGTCGTCCTCCATCGGCCAGCCTGAGGTATGCACCACCAGGCCGGGCTTGGCTTTCGCGGGATCGATTTCCCACAGTTCCTTCACACCGATGGCGTAGGTCTGTGGATCCTTGCCCGCATCGAGCTTGTATTTGGCGATCAGTTGCTTGCCCAGATGGCCACGCGCGCCTTCGGCGAAGAGGGTGTACTTGGCGAGCAGTTCCATACCGGGCGCATAGGCGTCGGTGGGTTGGCCATCCTTACCAACACCCATGTCGCCGGTCGCCACGCCGCGAACGGCGCCTTTGTCGTCGTAGAGGATTTCGGCGCCGGCAAAGCCGGGATAGATTTCAACGCCCAGCGCTTCGGCTTGCTGGCCGAGCCAGCGCGCGACCTGGCCGAGGCTGATGGCATAGCAGCCGTGGTTGTGAAAGTTGCGCGGCACCAGCCAGTCGGGAACGCGCGTGGCGCCGGTCTCGGAGAGGACCAGCAAATCGTCTCCCGTCACCGGTTGATTGAGCGGTGCGCCTAGCGCCTGCCAATCAGGAATCAGCTCGGTAATGGCGCGGGGATCCATGACCGCCCCGGACAGAATGTGGGCGCCGATTTCGGAACCTTTTTCGATCAGGCAGACATTGATGTCGGCGTTGACCTGCTTGAGACGGATCGCCGCAGCCAGCCCAGCCGGGCCGCCACCGACGATCAGCACATCGAATTCCATCGATTCGCGTTCCATGGTTCCTCGCAGAGTCGCTTAAGTATCAGGCTGCGTCGCAGATGGCGCAGGGTTCGGCAAGCAGTCCGTCATTATAATTCCAAGCGTTCTGCCACTGCATTGAAAAAAGATCGTCGCGAGCGCGTGGCCACGATGTTCGTTCTGAGATTGCGAGCCCGCCGTTAAAAAAAATGAGTCGCCGTGCTGGATTGGCGGCATGCGACGTGTTAAAATTTTGCCGCTGTCGAATTTAAGGGGTTGCCTTGGTGCAGCCCCTTTTGTTTCACTGCGGTTCCACTGCGGAGTGGTAGTTCAGTTGGTTAGAATACCGGCCTGTCACGCCGGGGGTCGCGGGTTCGAGTCCCGTCCACTCCGCCATAGATCAAGTAAACACGGGCCCTCTGGGCCCG
>JAYUFR010000148.1:0-1550 GCA_043738625.1 Sterolibacteriaceae bacterium | reverse complement strand
GACACGCTTTACGCGACCGTGCATGTGCTTGATCAGCGCTTCTACAGCGAGGTGGCATTCGGCGGCTCGATTGGCGCCGGCGAAGCCTACATGCAGGGTTTTTGGCGCACCGACGACCTGACAACGCTGCTGCGCATCCTGCTGCTCAACCGTGACGTGCTTGACAGCATGGATACGGGGCTGGCGCGCCTTACCGCACCGTTGCAAAAAGCGTTGCACTGGGTGTCGCGCAACAGCCGCCAGGGCAGTCGACGCAACATTGCCGCGCACTACGATCTGGGCAATGATTTCTTCCAGTTGTTTCTCGACCCGACCATGATGTATTCCAGCGCGGTGTTTGAACGCGTGGACATGACGCTGGAGCAGGCCTCGTTGGCCAAGCTTGACCGCATCTGCCGCAAGCTTGACCTGAAACCGGATGATCATGTGCTGGAAATCGGCACCGGCTGGGGCGGCTTTGCCATGCATGCGGTAAAGCACTATGGCTGTCGTGTCACCACCACCACGATTTCACGCCAGCAATACGCACTGGCGAAAGTGCGCATTGAGGCGGCAGGACTGGATGATCGCATCACGCTGTTGCTGGAGGATTACCGTGATCTGCGCGGCCAGTACGACAAACTGGTTTCCATCGAGATGATAGAAGCCGTTGGCCACGACTTTTACGACCGTTATTTTGGCCAGTGCAGCGCTCTGCTCAAACCCGATGGCCTGATGCTGCTGCAGGCCATCACCATCTGCGATCAGCGCTATGAGTCGGCACGCCGGGGCGTGGATTTCATTCAGCGCCACATCTTTCCGGGAAGTTGCATTCCTTCCGTCGCGGTGATGAGCAACAGTATTGCCCGCGCCACTGACCTGCGGCTATTCCATCTCGAAGACATCGGTCCACACTATGCCGAGACCTTGCGGCACTGGAATGAAAACCTGTTCAGCAATCTGGCCGAAGTCAAGGCACTGGGCTATTCCGAAGAGTTCATCGGCATGTGGGAGTTTTATCTGTGCTACTGCGAAGCCGGTTTCGCCGAGCGGGCCCTTGGTGATGTACAGATGTTGCTGGTGAAACCGCTGGCGCGTCCTGCGGCCCTCATCCCACCGCTAAGCGGCAATCAGATGCAATTACGTTGAGATCGCAGGAAGAAGCGGGTCAGGAAATACTCCGGCGCTTTGCATGCGGTAGGCTTGTTGCCATCGATGAAAGTATGATTGCGGGCTATATCGCAATCACGGGCGCAGGAGTTCCAAACAATGGTAGGTGCCGATCAGGAAGTTCTTGCCACCACGCTGGCGTGGCTGGCTGCTGGCCGCCGCGTGGTGCTGGCCACAGTAGTGAAGACCTGGGGCGCTGCGCCACGGCCGCCGGGCGCATGGCTGGCGCTGCGCGACGATGGCGCCGGCGTGGGTTCGGTTTCCGGCGGCTGCATCGAGGACGACCTGGCCGACCGCATGCGCGCAGGCCGGCTGGAAGCGGACCTTCCCTACCTGCTCGAATACGGTGTCGATGCCGACGAGGCGGCGCGCTTTGGCCTGCCCTGCGGTGGACAACTGAC
>JAYUFR010000147.1:0-5050 GCA_043738625.1 Sterolibacteriaceae bacterium | reverse complement strand
GATCATTGTTGTCTCGCTCAAGTACGTGGCCTTCATCATGCGTGCCGACAACAAGGGCGAAGGCGGCATCATGGCCTTGATGGCGCTGGTGCTGCGTGGCGTGCCGGAAGGCCGCAAATCACGTTTTCTGATGCTGCTCGGCCTGTTCGGCGCGGCGCTTTTCTATGGTGATGGCGTCATCACGCCGGCCATCTCGGTGCTCTCCGCGGTGGAGGGACTGGAGATCGCCGCGCCTGCGTTGAAGCATTGGGTGATCCCCATCACGCTGGTGGTGCTGTTGGGTCTGTTTCTGTTTCAGCGCCACGGTACCGGCGCGGTGGGCAGGCTGTTCGGCCCGATCATGCTGCTCTGGTTCGCGACGCTGGCGGTGCTCGGTGCGATCAATGTGGCGGAGGCGCCGCAGGTATTGGGGGCGCTTTACCCAGCGTATGCGATGCGCTTTTTTGTGAACAACCCCGCTCTTGCCTTTCTCTCACTCGGTGCGGTGGTGCTGGCGTTGACCGGCGCAGAAGCCCTGTATGCCGACATGGGGCACTTCGGCCGCAAGCCGGTGCAACTGGCCTGGTTCGGCTTTGTGCTGCCGGCGCTGGTGCTCAACTACTTCGGTCAGGGTGCGTTGCTGCTGTCCAACCCGGCCGCGGTGCAGAACCCGTTTTATCTGCTGGCCCCCGACTGGGCGCTCTACCCGATGGTCGCGCTGGCCACCGTGGCCACGGTGATTGCCTCACAGGCGGTCATCACCGGCGCTTATTCGATCACGCGACAGGCAATCCAATTGGGCTATGCGCCGCGCATGGAGATTCAGCACACCTCCGGCGAAGAGATGGGCCAGATCTATCTTCCCGGCATCAACTGGACGCTGCTGGTGGCGGTGATCGCTCTGGTGATCGGCTTTGGCTCTTCCACCAATCTGGCCGCAGCCTACGGTATTGCCGTGACCGGCACCATGGTGATCACCAGCGTGCTGGCCTATGTGGTGGCGCGCACAATATGGGGCTGGAGCCGGTTCGCTGGCGCGACCTTGCTGGGTGGCTTTCTGGTGGTGGACTGCGCCTACTTTTCCGCCAATATCGTAAAAATCCATGAAGGCGGCTGGTTCCCGCTGGTGTTCGGCATCGGCATCTATATCCTGCTCACCACCTGGAAGCGCGGGCGCCAACTGCTGAGCCAGCGCCTTGCCACGGAGTCAATACCGCTCGATGTCTTCGTCAAAAGCGTGGTCACCGGCGGTGTCCCGACGGTTCCCGGCACCGCGATATTCATGACCAACAATCCTGAAGTGACGCCGCACGCGCTGCTGCACAGCCTGAAACACTACAAATGTCTGCACCAGCGGATGGTGATCCTCAACGTGGTGCCGCTCGATGTGCCGTATGTCGCAGAAAATCAGCGGGCCACGGTGCAACGGGTCAACAATCAGTTCTGGAAGGTCAAGGTGTTCTTCGGCTTCATGGATGTGCCCAATCTGCCCGAGTCGCTTGCATGGTGCGGCGAGCAGGGGTTGGATATCGACTTCATGGATACTTCTTTTTTCCTTGGTCGCGAAACGCTGATCCCGCGGCTGCATTCGGAGATGGCGTTCTGGCGCGAGAAGTTGTTCATCGCGATGTTTCGCAACGCCGGCAGCGCCGCCACCTATTTTCAACTGCCGCCCAATCGCGTGGTCGAGCTAGGTTCACAAGTCGTGCTCTAGTCCGGAAATTTTAACGCGCCATGTTGGTCCATCCGCAGTTCGATCCTGTTGCCGTTCATCTCGGGCCGCTCCTCATCCGCTGGTATGGCTTGATGTACCTCGCCGGATTCATGTTGTTTCTGGCGCTGGGCCGTTACCGCGCAAAGAAATTTCCCGCGCGCGGTTTTACCGCCACCGACCTCGATGACCTGCTGTTCTATGGCGTGCTCGGCGTGGTGATCGGCGGACGATTGGGGCAGGTGCTGTTCTACGAGCCCGGTTATTACTTCAGTCATCCGTTCGAGATCATCGCGGTGTGGAAGGGCGGCATGAGTTTTCACGGCGGCTTTCTTGGTGTGCTGGCGGCGATGGCGTGGTTCGGCCACAAGACCGGCCGCAGCTTTTTCCAGGTAACCGATTTCATCGCGCCGCTGGTGCCGACCGGTCTGGCGGCGGGACGCATCGGCAATTTTATCAACGGCGAATTGTGGGGCCGCGTGGCTGATCCGGCATTGCCGTGGGCGATGGTGTTTCCGCAGGTGGACAATCTGCCGCGCCATCCGTCGCAGCTTTATCAAACGGGGATGGAAGGCTTGTTGCTGTTTGTCATTCTGTGGTGGTACTCGGCCAAACCGCGCCCGCTGAGCGCGGTATCCGGTGCCTTTCTCATCGGCTACGGCAGCTTCCGTTTCATCGCCGAATATTTTCGCGAACCGGACGCCGGCATTTTCGGCCAGTCGTATTCCATCAGCATGGGCCAGTGGCTCTCGCTGCCGATGGTGGCGGTGGGGCTGGTGATGATTGTTCTTGCTTACCGAAACAAGGAGCACACATGAGCAATATCCGTCCGTTCAGGATTCTCGGCCTGCAGCAGATCGCTGTCGGCGGCCCCAGCAAGGATGCCCTGCGCCGCATCTGGATCGACATGTTTGGCCTGGCGGTGACCGGCAACTACGTTTCGGAAAAGGAAAACGTGGATGAAGACATCGCCGTTCTCGGCAGCGGCCCGTTCAAGGTGGAAGTCGACCTGATGCAGCCGCTCGATCCGGCGAAAAAACCGGCGGTGCACGAGCCGCCGCTAAACCATGTCGGCCTGTGGGTGGACGATCTGGCCACGGCGGTGGAGTGGCTCACGGCGCAGGGCGTACGCTTTGCGCCGGGCGGCATCCGCAAAGGCGCGGCGGGCTACGACGTGACCTTCGTACATCCCAAGGGCAACGACGCATTTCCCATCGGTGGCGCGGGGGTGTTGATCGAGTTGGTGCAGGCGCCGGTGGAAGTGATCACGGCGTTCGCGAAACTCGGTTGATCAAATCCTGGTTCAGGCAGCGAGGGGAAACCGCACCCTGAATTTTGCGCCCTTGTTGTTGGCGCCGGCGTCGACGATGATTTCCGCATTGTGTACCTCGGCGATTTCGCGCACGATGGCGAGGCCGAGGCCGCAGCCCTCACCCATGGAAGTGCCGGCGCGATAGAAGCGATCGAAGATGCGGCTGCGTTCTTCGGCCGCAATACCCGGCCCGTCGTCTTCGACTTCAAAAAATGCATGGCCGCTGTCGACGCCGCAGCGCACGGTCACCACGCCGCCGGACGGCGTATAACGCAACGCGTTGTCGACCAGGTTGCCGAGCAATTCCTGCAGCAGCCAGGGTACTGCCCTGATTGGCGCCGGCGCAAGCTCGAAACCCAGGTCGATGTTCTGCGCAAGCGAAAAATCGAGATACGACGAAGCTATTTGCTCGGCAGTTTGTTGCAGATCGATTTCGCGCATCTGCGCCGTCATGCTGGCACCCGGCTCACTGCGGGCCAGCGCCAGCAACTGATGGGTGAGGTGCGTGATGCGTTCGGTCACTGCTTCAAGCTGTTGCAGACGAATCCGGACCGACGCTGGATCGGGGTCCATGCTCGCCAGCTCAAGCTGGGTTTGCAACGCGGCCAGCGGCGTTTTCAATTGATGAGCGGCGTTGGCAAGAAAGCGCTGCTGGGCTTCGGCCTGCTGCGCCAGCAAGCCGAACAGATGGTTGAGGCTGTCGATCAATGGCCGCACTTCAGCGGGAACGGGCGAAGTCGACAAAGGTTGCAAGTCGCGCGAGGAACGAGACGCCACTTCGTCGCGCAGTCGCAGCAAGGGAGACAACGCGCTTCTGACACCCAGGGTAATCAGTACTGCCGCGGCAACGATCAGCAACAGGTTGGGCCACATCAGCGCGCCCAGGATGCGATGAGTCAATTGCTGACGTTTGTGGATCGTCTCGGCGACCTGGATATAGGTCGGGTGATCCCTGCTACCTGTCTGATAAAGGGCGACACGTATCGGCTCGGACCCGATCTGTTCTGAAAAATATATCGGGTTGGTTGTGCCGGGGCCATGCCAGGCAAGTTCGTGATCACCTGCGAGCTGTTGCTGCTGGTCATCGAATACGGCGAAATAGCTATGGTCTGTGTCGTCGAAACGCAGCATGGCTTCGGCTTCGGGCGACAGGGCGAGGCGGGTAATTCGGCCTTCGGTCTTCAGATTGGCGGCCAGCGCCAGGGCAGAATCCAGCAGTGCGCGATCAAAGGCTTCTTCGGCGGGATCCTGGGTCAGATGGTAATCACCGACCATGCTCAACGCCCACAACAAAATCAGCGGGGGTACCAGCCAGAGCAGCAGCCGCTGGCGGATGCTTAAATTTCTACGCCGTAACAGGCTCATCCAGACGATAACCAATCCCGCGTACGGTGCGAATCTGAATACCGGCCGGCGACAACTTGGCGCGCAGGCGGGAGACGTACACTTCCACCGCGTTGGGTGTGAGGTCGGAGTCCCAGCCGCCGAGCGATTGCACCAGCTTGTCCTTGCTGACCACGCTGGGCGACGACATCAACAGGGTTTCCAGCAGTGACCACTCGCGTCCGGGAAGTTCGAGTTCTTTTCCCTTGAGGCGGGCGGTGTGGCTGGCGTTGTCCATTTCGAGTTCGCCATAGCTGAAGCGGCTGCTGGTCACCGAGTGGCGGCGGCGAATCAGCGCGCGCACCCGCGCAATCAGCTCCGGCAGACGAAAGGGTTTGGTCATGAAATCATCTGCGCCGGTATCAAGGCCGCTGACGCAATCTTCCAGCGAGTCGCGGGCAGTCAAAATCAGCACCGGCAGGTCATGGCCGGCACGCCGCATGCGGCGGATCAACTCATGTCCATCGGTCTGGGGCAGCCCCAGATCAATGATGGCGAGGTCAAAGTTTTCGGTACGCAACACGCGCTCGGCCAGTTCAGCGGATTTGACATGATCCGCCGTGTAGCCGGTGCAGCTGAGCGCTTCCTTGATGCCGTCCGCCACCATGGGATCATCTTCGACTACCAGTATGCGCATCGTGTTCTCTCTGCCAGAATGTTTGGCG
>JAYUFR010000146.1:0-5054 GCA_043738625.1 Sterolibacteriaceae bacterium | reverse complement strand
CGCTGGAAATCATCATGACCAACCTGCTCGATACGCCCGGCATCCACGGAATTCTGGCTATCGGGCGCGATATCACCACGCGCAAACAGGCTGAACGGGCACTCGCCGTGAACGAACTTAATTTGCGCAGGGCCCAGGAAATTGCCAAGGTCGGTAGCTGGAGCATGAATTTTGCCGCAGGAGAGCTCGAATGCTCCGAGGTGTATTGCCAAATATTTGGACTCCCTCCAGGCAAGGTAGGCGTCGAAATGCTTCTGGCATCTGTTCACCCCGACGACCGCAACTACGTTGCCCAGGTCTGGCGTGACATTGTTTCGGGCAAGTCTTTCGACAACGTGACTTACCGCATCGTGGTGGGGGAGACCGTCAAAACCATTTCCGCGCATGCCGACATCGAATGCGACGCGTCAGGAAAGCCGCTCGCCGTCCTCGGAACGGTACAGGACATTACCGAACGCATGGCAGCGCAGCAGGCGCTGCATGAAGCTGCCGAGATCGCCGATTCCGCAAATCGCTCCAAAAGTGAATTCCTTGCAAACATGAGTCACGAGATCCGGACGCCGATGAACGCCGTGATCGGACTCTCGCAACTGGCCCTGGCCGATGTTGCTGATCCCAAGCTGCGCGACTATTTGCAGAAGATCTACGGTGCTTCCAATGCGCTGCTCGGCATTCTCAACGACATCCTCGATTATTCGAAGATCGAGGCTGGATATTTGCGCATCGATAGCGAAGCCTTGTCGCTGAGTGATTTGCTGCAAAACACTTGCCAGCTGTTCAAATCCGAGGCCGAGCTGAAAGGACTTGTCTTGAGGCTGGACATCGCCGCCGACGTGCCGGCCAGGGTGTTCGGTGACTGGCTCCGCATCGGTCAGGTATTGAACAACCTGGTTTCCAATGCCGTCAAGTTTACTGAACAGGGCGTGGTGCAAATACGGATTTTCCGCAACGGTGGCAATGACGAATGTCCAAAACTTGTTTTCGAAGTCGCGGATAACGGTATCGGCATGACCGAAGAACAAACTGATTTGCTGTTCCAGCCGTTTGTCCAGGCCGATGGTTCAATTACCCGCAGATTTGGCGGGACCGGGCTTGGGTTGGCCATTTCGCGTCGTCTGGTGCGGTTGATGGGTAGCGATATCACTGTGGAAAGCCGCCTGGGGCAAGGCAGTCTGTTTCGCTTCATACTGGAATTGCCTGTGGCAGCCCCCCTCGCTCCGCGATCAACTGATGTCAATATTGGTAAGCCCGACCAACCGAGCGCACTCGCCGGCAGCCACGTGCTGGTGGTGGAAGACAATCGCTTCAACCAGTTGGTCATTACCGAGTTCTTGCAAAAAAACGGGGTTCTGTTCACGGTTGCACATGATGGCAGCGAGGCATTGGACATCCTGCGAAACAAGAGCTTCGATGCAATCCTGATGGACTTGCAGATGCCGGGTATGGATGGTTTTGAGGCCACGCGCTACATTCGCTCAACCCTGCGAAACAATTTGCCGATCATCGCAGTCACCGCTTCGGCAATGGAACGGGACAGGGAAAAAAGTCTGGCCGCAGGCATGAACGACCACTTGGCCAAGCCGATTCAAATCGAAGAATTGATCGCCTGCCTCACCCGCTGGATTACGCCACCCCCTGCAAACGAGCAGAACAGTCCGGATGAGGAGTACATTATGGAACCCGCTGTACTGGCCCGCCGTTTGCACATTTTACGCAACATGATTGCCGACAACGAGTTCATTCCTGACGAATTTCTGCACGATCTGAAGTCGGGATTGCCGCAAGCCGCCGCCGAAGAATTGGATAAATTGGTACAGGCAATTTCACGTTACGATTATGGCCGGGCGCGCGCCGCGCTGGCCGCGCTGGCCGCGAGAGTCAATATCAACCTTGAGGACAAACCTTGAATCTGGGTAATCTTTCTTCGATCCTGATTGTTGACGACGTGCCGACCAATATCCATGTGCTGGCCGAAGCGCTGCGCGCCGATTATCACATCAAGGTCGCCACCAACGGACCCGACGCCCTTGACGTCGCCAAACAACTTCCACAACCTGATCTGATCCTGCTCGATGCGATGATGCCCGGCATGGATGGATTCGAGGTCTGTCGCCGCTTGAAGGATGCACCGGAAACACAGCACATACCGGTCGTTTTCGTCACCGCCAGGGAAGATGCCGTGTCGGAGGAACGGGGGCTCAGCCTGGGTGCGGTGGATTACATCACCAAACCTTTCAATTTGCCGATCGTGCGGGTCCGCGTCCGCAATTACCTGGCGCTCAAGCACAAGACCGACATGCTCGAGTCGATGGCGCACATCGACAGCCTCACCAACATTCCGAACCGGCGCCGTTTCAATGAAACACTGGATGTCGAATGGCGCCGCTGCCTGCGCGCCAAGTTGCCACTTTCACTGTTGATGATTGACGTCGACCACTTCAAGACCTACAACGACCATTTCGGTCACGGTGCCGGAGATATCTGCCTGACGACCATCGCCAGCACTCTGGCAGCCGAGCTGGTGAGGCCGGGAGATATGGTCACCCGTTACGGCGGAGAAGAGTTTGCGGTGATCCTGCCCGAGACCGATATGGAAGGCGCACTTCAAACCGCGGAGCGTCTGCGAACCGCGGTCATCGTCAGGGATTTTTCCAAAGCTGTCGACGGCGAAAACAGGTCGGTCACCGTCAGTATCGGCTGTGCCACGATACTGCCGCAGGATGACCTTGATCCAATCAAGTTGATCGATGCGGCCGACAAAAAGCTTTATCAAGCCAAGGCCGCAGGGAGAAACCGGGTTTGCGCGTAAGCTGGAAATCTCAGTGGAACAAGGTTCCTGCGCGTTTTTGATCCAGGTCATTGCCTTCGGCGCAAAGGCTGCTAGAGTGGTAAATAGAATTTACACCCAAACCGGAGGCCACGATGAAGAACGATCAAATCACCGATTTGCAACGCAAAGGCATGGAAACTGCCAAACAGCTGGCCCAGCTTTCCATCGAGAATTCGCAACGCATCCTGGCCTTGCAAACCGAACTGGCGCAGGAACTCTTCAAGGATGGGGTTGCCAGTGCCAAGTCGTTGCTGGAAGCCAAAGATCCCCAGGAAATGCTCGGTCTGCAAACCCGCTATGCGCAGGAGATGGCCCAGAAACTTGTTGCCGCAACCCAGAAAGTCTCCGCGGTCGGCAATCAGGCACATGAGCAATTGACCAATCTGGTGAAAAACCAAGTGGCAGAAGGCGGCGGCGGAATGCAAAACGTATTCAAGGATTTCCTCAAGGTACCGCAGACTGCCAATCCGGACTTTGCCAAGGTCATACAGCAAGCGATGGCAACGGCCAATCAGGCCTTTGAGCAAATGGCAAAAGCTTCCACGGCGGCGTTCAGCAGCATGGGTGAAGCAGCCAAGCAATCAGGCAAGAAATCCGGGAAATAACCCGTCGCCGCATCACCGCTTGTCGGAGATTTTCCAGCGCTCGGCTGCCTGGTCGTCGCTCTCACGTGCGGCGACCCAGCGCGAGCCGGAAGCGGTTTCTTCCTTCTTCCAGAACGGCGCGCCGGTTTTCAGGTAATCCATGATGAACTCGCAGGCGGCGAAAGCATCACCGCGGTGTGCGGAAGTCACGGCGACCAGCACGATCGGATCGGTTGGTTCAAGCCGTCCGATTCGATGAATCACCCGCACTGCCAGTAATTTCCAGCGTTGGCAGGCTGTTGCGCAAATATCCTGCAAAGCCTTTTCCGTCATCCCCGGATAGTGCTCCAGCGTCATCGCCGCGACATCCGAGCCATCGTTGGCGTCCCTGACCAGACCGACAAAGCTCGCAACGGCACCAACGCCCCGATCACCCGCCGTCAGCGCAGCAATTTCTGCGCCGGTATCGAACGGCTGTTCCTGGACCGAGACGGAAATGCGCATTTCAGCCCCCTGTCACCGGTGGAAAGAAAGCTACTTCATCGCCATCCTTTAACCGGGTGTCGAAGCCCACCATCGTTTGATTGACCGCGACCCGTAAATTGCGCATCGTCGTCAGCGCTGTCCACACATCTCCGCGCTGTGCGAGAGCGTCACGCAGCATGGCAACGGTAGTGATTCCGGCTGGCAACTCGAGGGATTCGGCGCCGGTCCCGAGACGCTCACGCAGGCTGGCGAAATAGAGTAGCTTGATCATGGCACATTATATTTCGGGCTGCGGCTGGCACACGCTACGCCAGTAATTCAGAAAACGGCAGAAAACGCACGCTGTCGCCCATCCGTATCGTCTGTCCGGGGGGATTGTCGATCAGGCCGTCGGCCCAATGGGTCGAAGACAACACACCGGAGCTCTGGTTCGGATAGTTCACCACCATGCCCTTTTCATCAATGCGTGCGCGCAGAAACTCACGGCGAGGATCCGCCTTGAGCCAGTCGAATCCCGCCGCCAGAGGCAAACTGCGGAGCCGTGACTGGCCACATCCCTGGCGTTTGAGAAGATAAGGCCGCACCAGCATCAGGAATGTCACGAAACAAGCCCCAGGGTTACCTGGCAGGCCGATAAACGCCGCGTCACGCACCTGTCCCCACGCAAACGGCTTTCCTGGCTTGATGGCGATCTTCCACAGATCCAGCCGGCCCTCAGCCAGGACAGCAGGTTTGACGTGGTCTTCCTCGCCTACCGAGACCCCGCCCGAAGTCAGGATCAGGTCATGCCCTTCAGCAGCGCGGCGCAATGCGGCGCGTGTCGCCTCCAGCGTGTCCTCGACAATACCGAGATCGGTCACTTCACAACCGGCCTGCTGCAGCAGGCCGAACAATTGAAAACGGTTGGAGTTGTATATCCCACCGGGTTTCAGCGGATCGCCCGGCATCGCCAACTCGCTGCCGGTGGAGAACAGCGCCACTCGCAAACGGCGGAATACCGGCAGCGCGGCAATCCCGACCGAAGCCGCAAGTCCCATGGCCTGCGGAGTCATGCGTGTTCTCGCCGACAACACTTCAGCACCACTGCGAATATCCTCGCCGGCGCGGCGAATATTGGCGCCGATCTTCGGTACCTGGTTGATGATCACCGAGTC
>JAYUFR010000145.1:0-1566 GCA_043738625.1 Sterolibacteriaceae bacterium | reverse complement strand
ACGGCAATCTGTGGGCCAACAATATCAACTGGATGCTGGCAGTCGACTACGCGGCGAACGATACGGTGTTGAACTGCGCACCCTTGTTCCATGTCGGCGGCCTCTGCGTGACCGTGTTGCCCACGCTGCTGGCTGGCGGACACGTGGTGCTCCAGCGCAGCTTCGTCGCCGAAGGATTTCTCCGGGCGATTAAACGGCACCGGGTGAGCGTGGCCTTCGCCGTACCGGCGATGCTGTTGGCGGTAACCCAGCTATCGTCATTCAATCAGGCTGACCTTTCAAGTTTGCGCCTGATCATCGCGGGTGGTGCTCCCGTTCCGGAACCGCTGCTGCGGCTCTTCAATGGCCGCGGGATTCCAATGAGCCAGGGCTTCGGCATGACCGAGAGCGCATCGGCGGTGACCTTCCTCGAAGCCGAACTCGCGATGAGCAAGCTTGGCTCCTGCGGCAAAGCCACCGCGCTAAGCGAGATACGTCTGATCGACGAGAAAGGTGCGGCAATTGCGGCACCGAACGTCAAGGGCGAAATCTGCATGCGCGGAGAGAACGTGACGCCAGGCTACTGGAACCGGCCGCAGGCGACCGCTGAGGCATTGGACAAGGAAGGATGGTTCCGCAGCGGTGACATCGGCTATCTCGATGCCGAAGGCTACCTTTATGTCTGCGACCGATTGAAGGACATGATCATCAGCGGCGGCGAAAATATCTATCCCGCCGAAATTGAAAACGTGCTGTACGCCCATCCGGCGGTTGCCGAAGTGGCCGTGGTTGGTGCGCCGGACGCACGCTGGGGAGAGCGTGCAGTGGCCTTCGTGGCGCTCAAGCCGAATACGTTGCTGAGCCTTGAAGAGATGCAAAATTTCGCCGCAGATCGCCTGGCGCGCTATAAGTTGCCGCGCGAACTGCGGCTGGTCGACGCGTTGCCGCGCAATTCCAACGGCAAGGTACTGAAGACCGAACTCCGTCAGCGCTGCGCAGCGGCGTAGCCGGTTTCGTTTCTGTTCAATAGCCGAGCTTGTTTGCCGCCAACTCTTTCAGGATGTCTTCGGCGCCGCCGCCGATCATGATTCCCTTGACGTCGCGGTAGATGCGCTCCGACTTCATGCCGCGCATGAAGCCCATCCCGCCCAGTATTTGCACTGATTGGTCGGCACACCAGCGCATGGTCTGGCCGGCGTGGTTCTTCAGCATGCACAGTTCGGCGATGAATGGGTCGCTCCGGTCGCCGGAATCCATGCGTGCAGTGGCCTGTTCGATCCAGGTGCGGGTGGACGTCAGTCGCATTTTCATGTCGACAAATTTGTGCCGCACCACCTGATGCCGGATCAGCGGTTGGCCGAAGGTCTCGCGTTCGCGCGCCCACGCCAATGCTTCTTCAAAACAGACTTCGGCGAAGGAGCAGGCCTCGTCGGCCATGAGCAGGCGTTCGCCGTTGAAGTTTTCCATCAGCGTGCGGAATCCGCTGCCTTCCTTGCCCATCAGGTTGGCCACCGGTACGCGGCAAGCATCAAAATGCAGCGTGGCCGTATCGGAAGTCCACCAGCCCATTTTCTTGAGCGCAGTGCG
>JAYUFR010000144.1:0-1567 GCA_043738625.1 Sterolibacteriaceae bacterium | reverse complement strand
TCGTGACAGCATCCGCGTCCGAATGAGATATCGCATCGAGGAAGTGGCGGAGAGTCCCGATCATTTCCGCGTAGGTGGTACTGGACGCAGGGCTGGCGACGGCGTTCATCCGGTTATCAGTCCCGACCCACGCCGGCCTGTATCTCCTCCAGCAGCGCCATGTGACGCTGCACTGTATCCGGGGACCCTGCCGAAATTGAATCGAGGACTCGGACCAGAAGTTCCTTAAGAATGTCGAGGTCCAGCACGCCCAATGTGGTCGCCAGTTCGGTCTCCTTGACCACCGATGCGCCGATCAGCCCGATAACCACCTCCCGGCCCCGTTCAGTGAGACGAAATTGGTCGAATTCTGTCTCGCTCACCGCGTTTAGAAAACCGCGCTTCACAAGGGAGGATGCGTCACATTCTTCGGCACGGACGCCCGTATATCCAATTATTCCATTGATGCCGGCAAGGTCGAGGCCGGGATTGGCGTATAGCGAGTTGAGCAGATAATGCTCGCGTAGGGAGATCGACAGTCGCTCACGCTCCTCGCGCACCGGCGTAAGGAGATGGAAGTAACAAGCCTGAATGAGGTGCGTTAGCGACCGAAAGCTGCCCTCGGCAGTCTTTTTGTGCCTTGCCGTCAGCGTGTAGTTGCCGCCGTGGAAAGCAAGCGGCGCGATGTCGCGATGCTCGAACTCGACGACTTCCCCGACGAAGATGACGTGGTCGCCCCCCTCATAGGAGTAAGCGGGGCGACAAATGAAGCGCGCCGAGCAGCCGGAGAGAAGCGGCACGCCATGCTCGCCCCGTTCGAAATCCAGGTCGGCGAACTTGTCGGTGTCGCGCCGCGCAAAGCGCGCCGACAGATCGACCTGATCCGAGGCGAGGATGTGGATCGCAAAGCGCGCGGCACTGGCGAATGCCGGGAGGCTGGATGAGCTTTTGGAAAGACTCCAGAGTACCAGCGGTGGCTCCAGAGAAACAGAATTGAAGCTATTCGCAGTCACTCCGTAATCCAGACCCGTCTCACCTGAGGTGGTGATGACGGTTACTCCGGTGACGAAGCTTCCCAAGGCGGTGCGCAGAGAAGGATTTTGCATGCTTCGTTATCCTTTCGCCGCCCTTGTCGTAATCGCGGCGATTTTACTTGCGCTCGCTCCTGAGCTGATGCTGACCGCAATCGGTTGGCTGGTGTGCCCGCAACTACTCGCGGCTGCCTACACTCAAGGAATAGCCTTGGTCGGGCTCTTTCATATCCCGGGCCAAGGACCGTGCAATTAAACCAGGGACATGCCCTACTTCCTGCACGGACTGCTACAATGCTTTTTCGAATTGGTCCCAAGTCCCGGGGCGAATCCCGCGAGTGATACGCAGGATCTGCATTTTTGCCTCTTCAAACGCCCATGACGAATGCGCCGCGCGCGCCAACGAGCGCGCGCCCAGCCAATTCGTTCACCAGGGAACCCTGCTCGCGCGCTTCGCGGCCGCTAGTGCAGCTTCGGTTGAAATCTCCTTGCCGGCCTCGTTTGCAAAGTGAATGTCGAACGCGGCGTCGGCCACCAGGAAGATCAGGCAATCGGCT
>JAYUFR010000143.1:0-1569 GCA_043738625.1 Sterolibacteriaceae bacterium | reverse complement strand
TCTATCTGGTGGTGGCGAAGGATGCGCCCAGTTGTCCTCCCGCCCAGCCCCTGTCCAGCTACTTCAAGGTGATGAAGGACAAGGATGCATGGTGGTTCATGTTCTTCTACGCGGTCACCTTCGGCGGTTTCGCGGGGCTGGCGTCGTCGCTGGCGATTTACTTCAACGCCCAGTACGGGCTCGATCCAAAGATGGCGGGCTACTTCACCGCCGGCTGCGTATTCGTCGGCTCGCTGGTGCGGCCCTTTGGCGGCGCACTGGCCGACCGCATCGGCGGCGTGAAGAGCCTTTCCGTGATGTATCTGTTCGCCGCGCTATTTCTGGTCATCGTCAGTGTCGGTCTGCCCACCGTGTGGTGGAGCGCCGCTGTTTTCGTTGGCGCCATGCTGGCGCTGGGCATGGGCAACGGCGCGGTATTTCAACTGGTGCCGCAGCGCTTCCGGCGCGAGATCGGGGTGATGACCGGCCTGGTCGGCATGGCCGGCGGCGTCGGCGGTTTCTACCTTGCCTCCAGCCTCGGTTATGCCAAACAGGCGACCGGGAGCTACCAGATCGGTTTCCTCATTTTTGCCGGGCTGGCCTTGCTGGCACTGATCGGGCTCACCGGCGTCAAGCGGCGCTGGCGCACCACCTGGGGTGCCGCGCATCTGACATCGGCGATGATCTAAAGCTAAAACAACTCACCACAGAGGGCACAGAGGACGCAGAGGGCAACATTCAAGCGGGCTTTTCCCTCTGCGTCCTCTGTGTCCTCTGCGGTGAAAGCATTTGCTTTTGTGGTCTCTGCCGGTCGCCGTGGTTCAATAGCCCAAACAACCTTCCGGACACAATGTCGAAAAATCAAGTCACACGATTGCAAGTCACGATCGGCAACTCCTCGTTGATCGGGCCGCGCTCACGCAACGAGGATTTCTTTGGCTTTGTCACACCCGATGGGCAAGTGCTCGACACCAAGGGCATGCTCATCGCCGTCGCCGACGGCGTTGGCGGTTCCGCCGGCGGGCGGGAAGCGGCGGAATACACCGTGCGCGGCCTGCTCGCCGATTACTACGCCACCTCCGACACCTGGGCAGTTGCCAAAGCGCTGGAAACCGTGCTCGGTGCACTCAATCGCTGGTTGATCAGTCACGCCGCGGCCCGGCGCGAACTGGCCGGCATGGCCACTACCTTGTCGGCGCTGGTGTTGCGCGGCAATCGCTGGTACTCCTGCCACGTTGGCGACAGTCGCATCTATCGGTTGCGCGACGGCGAGCTGAGCTGCCTGACCGAAGACCACGTCTGGGATCACCCGGAGATGCGCCATGTGCTGCGCCGCGCGGTCGGGCTTGATACGCATCTGGTGGTGGATCAGGGCGAAGGCGAGCTCAAGGTCGACGATGTGTTCGCGCTGGTCAGCGACGGCGTATGGAGTTCGCTCGGCGATGCCAAGATCAAGGAAGTGCTGGCGCAACGCAGCGATGCCGAAGAGTGTGCTGCCGATCTGACCATGTCCGCCGTGGGCAAGGGCGCACAGGACAATTGCACTGCCGTCGTAGTGCATGTCACTGCGGTGTCCGAAGCCAATCTGCG